>VXMQ01000106.1 GCA_009841015.1 Candidatus Palauibacter denitrificans
GCCCCGTACCGGGCGTTCGCCCGCAGGTCTCCGGCCTCCAGCGAGCCCGTCGCGCTCCACGCGCCGTCCGCCCCCAGCGCGTAGACCCGCACCTCGGTACCGACCCCCTGCCCGCCCGGCGCCGAGACGAGCGCCACGTCCCCGTCCGCCGCGACGACGCGCGCCGGCGGCTGGAGGATCGCCATCACCCGGCCCATGCTCATCTCTTCGGGCGCCGCGGCGGCTTCGGCCCGGAGCGGCAACGCGCCCGACTCCGCCCAAGCCCCGTCCGCCCCGCGCGCGAACCCGTAGGCGCCGATCATCACCTGCGGGTCCCCGCTCGCCGCGAGGAATCCGCCCTCCACCGGCGCCATCGTGCGCCCGAACGACTCCCCGAGCAGCGACCCCGCCGACCACACCTCCTGGACCTGCGACCAGCCGCTCCCGCCCTTTTCGAACACGAGCACCGAGGCGGCCCCCCGGCCGAACTCCGGCTTGAGGATGAGGATCTCGTCCGCCGCCGGCGCCCACACCGCAGCCCCGAACCCATCCTGCCCCACCACCGGTCCGGCGCCGGCGCACGCGAACAGCGCAACCACCGCGAGGTGCCGCGAGCGAGCCATCATTATTCTGCCTTCCTCCAGGAGTCGTTCTCGTGTACGGCGGCGGCGAGGGCGGCGGACAGCTCCGCAAAGGCGGTCTCGCCGCGGCCGAGGGCGGCGATGAGCGCGGACCCGACGACGACCCCGTCCGCCATGCCCGCCACCGCGGCCGCCTGTTCCGGCGTCGAGATCCCGAACCCCACGGCCACCGGCAGCCGCACCATCTTCCGGAGCGCTCTCACCTGTTCCTCGAGCGAGTCGTCGAGCGCCTTCCGCGCGCCCGTGACCCCGAGGCGTGAAATGTAGTACAGGAACCCCGAGGCGTGGCCCAGGATGGTCTCGAGGCGGGCCCGCGGCGTGGTGGGGGCCGCGAGCGGGATGAGGTCGAGCGACCCGGCGGCCAGCCGCCGCTCCAGCGCCGGGTGCGAACCCACGGGCAGGTCCGTGACGAGGAGTCCGGCCGCCCCCGCCACCTCCGCCCGCGCCAGAAAGCGCTCCACTCCCATGCGGAGAATCGGATTCAGGTAGGAGAAGACGACGACCGGGGGCAGGTCCGCCGATATCCCGGCCAGCTGGTCAAGCGTGGATTCGACCGTGACGCCCTGCTCCAGCGCCCGCCAGCTCGCGGCCTGGATCGTGGGCCCGTCCGCGAGCGGGTCGCTGAACGGGATCCCCAGTTCGATGATGTCCGCGCCGTCCGCCGCCAGCCGCTCCAGCAGGCGCGGCGTGTCCGCCGGCCGCGGGAAGCCGCTCGACAGGAAGGGGATGAACGCCGCCCCGTCCCGACCTTCGAACGCGCCCCCGATCCGCGACCCGACGCGCGCGAGGGGGGCCGTGGCGGGCGCGGTGCCGCCGGGAACGCTCAAGAGCCGCTGTCCTCCGCGTCCCCCGCGTCCTCCTCCGTCGTCACGGCCGGCCGGTGCGTCCCCCACTGCTCGAACCACTTCCTCAGATAGAGCTGCGTGCGCAGGAAATTCGACGGGCGCGAACTCGTCCCGTGCCACTCCCCCTGGAAGCGCACCATGACCGTCGGCACGCCCTCGTAGTGAAGCGCCTGGTAGAACTCCTCGGTCTGACCCATGGGCGTCCGCAGATCCATCTCCCCCGTCATCAGCATCGTCGGCGTCGTCACGTTCCCGACGTAGAAGATGGACGACCGATCCATCCACTCCTCCGGGTCTTCCCAGAAGGGCTGCTCGAAGGTGCGCAGATAGCCGATGGCGTCCGACGTCCCCATGGCCGACATCCAGTTCACGATCGGACAGTTCGCCGAGGCAGCCCGGAAGCGGTCCGTGTTCCCGACGATGTACGAGGTCAGGATGCCGCCGCCCGAGCACCCGTACACGAACAGGTTGTCCTCGTCCACGTAGCCGCGCCGCAGCATCTCGTCGACCCCGCCCATGAGGTCGGGAAAGTCCGCGCCGGGATAGTCGTGGTTGATCGCGTTCGCGAACTCCGTGCCGTATCCCGTGCTTCCCCGCGGGTTCGTGTAGAGGACGACATAGTCGTTCGAGGCGTGTTCCTGGAAGGCGAAGTTGAACCCGCCGTTGTACATGCTGTGCGGCCCGCCGTGGATGGCGAGCATCAGCGGATAGGCGCGGTTCGGGTCGAAGTCGGGCGGTTTCACGATCCAGCCCTGGATCCGGAAGCCGTCCGTCGACTCGTACCAGACCTCCTCCACCTCGCCCAGGGTCACGCCGTGGAGCACGTCCGCGTTGACCTCCGTGAGGCGGGTGGCCTGACCCGGGTTGGAGAGGGAGAACCGGTAGAGGTCGCCGGGTTCGTGGTCCGTCGAGATCGTGCCGACCGCCGCGCCGTCGTCGGAAAAGGAGGAGAGGGAAAAGAGATGCGCTCCCTCGGTGAGCTGCGTGACGCCGCCGTCGACGGAGACGAAGTGGAGCTGCCGGTACCCTTCCCGGTTCACGTTGAAGTAGAGGCCGCTCCCGTCGGGCGCCCACTGGAAGCCGCCGGACTGCCGGTCATAGTCCCCGGAGATGAGCCGCGAGCCGGACCCGTCCCGGTTCATCACGTGGATTCTGCCGTTCCGGTAGGTGTCGCGGTGCTCATCGCCCACGCTGTACGCGATGAGGCGGCCGTCCGGCGAGGGAACGGGTCCCGCGTCCGAGCCGCGCCGGTCCGTGAGCTGGCGAATCGCGCCGGACGCCACGGAGACGGCGTAGATCTCCGACTCCTGCCAGTGCTCGGGCCGGTCCCAGTCGGGAGCGCGGTAGGAGGAGAAGTAGATCTCGGTCCCGTCGGGGCTCCAGGCAATCCCGCCGTGGTTCCAGTCCCCGGTCGTGAGCTGGCGGGCGGAGCCACCGTCGGCCGGGACCACGAACACGTGCGTCCAACCGGTGTCGACGTACCCCTGGCGGTCGCGCTTGTAGCCGGCGCGCTCGACGATCTTCGGCCCGGTGGTCCACTCCGCTCCGTCTGGCCGCGACGGAAGATCGACGCCGGCGAAGTCCGCACGATCGTTCACGCGGCTCGTGAAGGCGATCCACTCGCCATCGGGCGACCAGCGCGGCGAGGAGGGGCCGTTTTCGAGGCGCGTGACCTGGGTCGTGGCGCCCTCTTCGTCCATCCAGCGTACGAAGATCTGGCTCCCGGAGGGCTCGCCCGCCGCCGTGTACAGGATGCGCGAACCGTCGGGGGACCAGCGCGCCCCGCCGCCCTCCAGGAGCGCCCGCTTCCGGCTGCCGTCGGCGTTCATCATGTAAAGGGACGACTCGCGGCGGTCGTTGACCTTGTCCACCCAGCCGCGGGTGTAGATGATCCTCGACCCGTCCGGCGAGATCTGCGGGTTTGAGACCGACTCCATGTCCATGTAGTGGTCGAGCGACAGCCGGCGGGTCTGGGCCGCCGCGTCCGCGGCAAGCGCTCCGGCGGCGACGACTGTCAGCAGCACGGCGCTTCCGAACTTCGTCTTCATCCTTCACTCCTTCGGCTTCCTTGGCGGCCCGTGGTCCGACCTGGAATTATCGGAGATGAGCCGAGCGGCGGCCAGCCGGAAGCCGGCGTGCTGGACTAGAGGATTGCGGCGCCGAGGGCAGAGGCGACGAGGCCGACGCCGAGTTCGGCGGTCTGGTTGCGGTGGTCGAGGATGGGGTTGAGTTCGACAAGTTCGAGGCTCAGCAGCTTTCCCGAGTGCGCGGCCTTCTCGCACACGAGGTGCCCTTCTCGGTAGGTGAGGCCGCCGCGCACGGGCGTGCCCACTCCCGGCGCGATCCGCGGGTCGAGCGCATCCACATCGAACGAGAGGTGGAATCCGCGCGTGCCGGCACCGGCGCGGTCCACGGCCTCGTCCATGCAGGCCCCCACCCCGCGCTCGTCGATCTCGGACATCGTGAACACGCGGACGCCCAGCTCCCGGATGAGACGCTTCTCTCCCCCATCCAGCGACCGCGCACCCAGGACGCTCACGTTTTCCGGCGCGACGCTCGCAGCGCCGCGGGTCAGTTGCGGCTCCCCGCGCCCCAGCAGCACCGCGAGCGACATTCCGTGGATGTTCCCGGTGGGCGTCGTGTCCGGGCGGTTCATGTCGGCGTGGGCGTCGACCCAGATGACGCCGATGGACGCGCCCCGAGACCGGTGGTGGTCGGCGACCGCCGCCACCGACCCGATCGAGAGCGAGTGGTCGCCGCCGAGCACGAGCGGCGTACAGCCCCGGGCCAGTCCTTCGCGCACGAGCCGCCGCGTCTCATCCGCCACGTGGACGATCTCGTCCAGGAAGCGCAACTCGTGCTCGCCCGCGTCCGTGGTCTCCAGCCCTCCGGCCGTCACGGTGCCCAGCTCGACGATGCTGTGGCCGATGGCTTCGATCTCCCGGCAGATCCCGGCGATGCGCAGGGCCGAGGGCCCCATGTCCACGCCCCGGCGTCCGGCGCCGAGGTCGATGGAGACGGAGATCAGCGCGATGTCCACCAGACCGTGCTCAGCGCGTGTAGCAGGGAGTGGCGTTGGCGGCGGCCCAGGGGTGAACGATCCGGAGGGCGAGCCCGCCGGCGCCGTCGTCCTGCCACTGGACCTGCAGCCCCTTGAGCCCGCGCTGGGCGCCGGCCTCCGCGTCGCCGATGGGGGCGACCTCGTATGGACCCGCGATGGTCCCGGTCCGGGCCGAGAACAGGAAGTCGCGGAGCGCGCCGCGGTTGGGTCCGCCCGTCCCGGAGAGCGTCTGGTCGAGCCCTTCGGCCACGAGTTCCACGGCCGCGAAACCGCCCGCCGCGTGGTAGCCCGGCGTCGTTCCGTGCGCCGCCTGGTAGCGGCTGACGAAGGTGGCGTTGTCCGCGATGAACCCGGCCGTCTGGAGGGCCGGGTGCCACGGCGAGTTTCCGGCGACGCACCGCGCGGCCTGCCCCACATCTGCGACGAAGTGCTGCTGCCCGGGCCCGATGATCAGGCTCATGAGGACGGGCCTGTAGCCCACGGCGGGCGCCGCGGTGGCGAAGCCGGCAGCGTCGGAGGAGTACCCGCCGCCGATGAAGAGATCCGCGCCGGCGTCCCGGGCCGCGGCGGCGATCGCCTCGTGGTCGGCGGCTCCCACTTCATAGGACCGGTCCAGCACGATCTCCAGTCCGTGGCGCCGGACCGCCTCGCGCACGCCCTCGACCACCGACGACGGAAACGAGGTGTTCTCGTACACGATCGCCGCGGTCCGGGCCCCGCCGAACAGGGCCACCTCCACGGAACCCTGCAGGTAGGCCGGTCCCGGAGTCAGCAACTGGACGCTCCATTGCCGCTGCCGCCCGGACCAGATCGAGGGTGCCGCCGCCATCGGCGCGACCATCGGCACGCCAGCGGCCTCGTTCACGGCGAGGACGGTTTCCGTAATCGGGCTGCTGTAGGGCCCCAGCAGCGCCTCGACCGTGCCGGAGGCGATGAATTCCGCGTACAGGCGCGCGCTCGCCTGGGCATCGCTCCCGTCGTCGCGAAGCTCCAGTTGCACCGGCCGGCCGCGAATCCCCCCGTTTTCGTTGAGGATCTCGACGGCGAGACGATACCCGCGCATGACTTCGATCCCCTCCACGCCGTGCCGCCCGGTCTCGGAGATGGCCGCCGCCAGCGTGATGGGCGTCCCGTCCGAGCCCGGCTCCGGCCCGGCGGGGTCCGCCGGGTCGTCCACGCACCCGGCCGCGACCAGAGCCAGCGTCAGGAAGCCGGCGGCCAAGCCGGTCGTCCGGCCGGCTCGATGTGCCCGGTATGTATCGGTCGTAAGTCCCATGTATATCGCCTCGAAACTTGAAGAAAGTTCTGTTAGCGCAACGTCACTTCGCCACCGTCCAGGGTGCGGATCCTCGCCACGAGCGCGGGCTCCGGCCCCTCGTCCACTTCGAGCACCAGGTCCAGCGACTCGAGGGTGGATCGTACCGCGGCGGCGTCCGGGTGTTCGGCCCGGAACGAGATCAGCCGCCCGCCCGGCGGCGTCGCGCGGGCCGGGTGCGGCGTCGTGCCCCAGTCGATGAAGAAAGGTACGAGACCGTCGTGGAGGACGGCGGCGAAGGCCGTGATCTCCCAGCTCAGTTCGGTGCCGTCCGGCCGGAGCCGGGAGCCGGGCCGCACCGGGCCCAGCGGCACGCCCCGGCCCGACGCCCGCGCCACGAGCGCCGCGAGGTCGGTCCCGCGGGCCGCCCACGTGACGAGCCGGGGCTCGGCGAGTCCCCCGATCCCGAACGGGAGCGGTTCGTCCCGGGGCGCCGCTTCGGGGTCCGGACCGAGGATCTCGAGGTAGATGTCGCCTCCGAGCGAGAGGAGATGATTCGCGGTGCCGAGGTTCGCGTGGCGGCCGCCGAACGCGGCTTCGACGCCGAGCCGCTCGGCCACCCACGCGACGCCTTCCTCGAGGTCGGCGGTCCCCAGCAGCAGATGGTCGAGATTCGGCGGCACGGCCGGGGGGGCCGGCGCACCCGGTCCGCCCCCGGGCGGTGTCGGCGGGAGCATGGCCACTTGCGTCAGCCTCCCTCGTCTTCGAGTTCGACGCCGAGTCCGTCGGCGATCCGGTTCACGAACGCATAGTAGGCGGTGACCGCGCAGATATCGTGGATCGCGCGATCATCGAACCCGTGCGCCTTCAATCGGTCGACCGCGGATCCGTGCTCGCCGCCGGGGTCGAGCGTCAGCCGCGCGGCATAGTCGAGCATCGCCCGGTCGGCCTCGTCCAGTTCGGCCGCCGCATGGTCCGTCGCGAGGGCGGCGATGAGGCGTTCGTTCTCCTCGCTGGAACCGCCGGCGCCGGTCGTGGCGGGCATCGCGGCGAGCAGACGACGGAGACCCTCTCCGTGATGGACAATTCAGTAGCGGCACGCGTTGAGCCCGGACACGACGACCGCGATCATCTCCCGCTGGATCCGGGTCAGCGGCCCCGGTCCGTACATCAGTTCGCGGTAGAGGTCGTAGTGGAGCCGGATGACGCGGCTGTGGACGCCGTGAATGCGGATGATGTTGTCGTCGTCCGCGACGCGGTCCTCCTCGGGGATCCCCGCCGGATCCGGGTAGTCGATGAAGGCCACGGTCAGCGCCCGCCAGAGACGGGGTCGGAGCCGGGGTGGGCGCCAGCTTCGTCACCCGCCGCCAGGATGCGGGCGACTTCCTCCACGTCCTTGTCGCCCCGGCCGCTGAGACAGATCACGACGCGGTTCCCGGCCCAGCGCGCCGCTTCCCGCCGCAGGCCCGCCAGCGCGTGCGCGCTCTCGAGCGCGGGGATGAGCCCCTCGAGCCGGCACAGGTCCCCGAACGCCGCGAGGGCCTCCTCATCCGTCACCGATTCGTAGCGGACCTGTCCCGTCTCCTTGAGCCACGAGTGCTCCGGTCCGACGCCGGGGTAGTCGAGGCCGGCGGACACGGAATGGGCGGGGATCACCTGGCCATCCTCGTCCTGCAGCAGGTAGCTGTAGTTGCCGTGAAGCACCCCGGGCTCGCCCGCCGTGAGCGAGGCGGAGTGCCGGCCCGTCTCGACGCCGTGCCCCGCTGCCTCCACGCCCACGAGGGCGACGCGCGCCTCCGCCGGAACCTCGCGGTTGCGCTCGATGAAGGGGGTGAAGATGCCGATCGCGTTCGAGCCGCCGCCGACGCAGGCGAAGACGGCATCCGGCTCCACGCCGCGTTCGGCGAGTTGCCGGACCGTCTCGTCGCCGATGACGCGCTGGAAGTCGCGCACGAGTTCGGGATAGGGCGCGGGGCCCACGACCGAGCCGATGATGTAGTGGGTCGTGTCCACGTTCGTGACCCAGTCGCGGATCGCCTCGTTCGTCGCGTCCTTGAGCGTCCGACTCCCGCTCGAGACGGGAATGACTTCGGCGCCCAGCATCCCCATGCGCTCGACGTTGAGCGCCTGCCGCCGCATGTCCTCCTCGCCCATGTAGACCGCGCACTCGAAGTCGAGCGCGGCGCAGGCCGTGGCCGTCGCCACGCCGTGCTGGCCCGCGCCGGTCTCGGCGATGATCCGTGCCTTGTTCATGCGCTTCGCGAGCAGCGCCTGACCGATCGTGTTGTTGATCTTGTGGGCACCCGTGTGGTTGAGGTCCTCCCGCTTCAGCCACAGGTCGAGCCCGAGATCCGCCCCGAGGCGCGGCGCCCGGTAGAGCGGCGTGGGCCGGCCCACGTAATGGGCGAGGCTGGCCTCGAGCGCCTCCAGGAAGGAGGGATCGTCGCGCGCCTCCGCCCAGGCCGCGGTGAGCTCGTCGAGCGCCGGGATCAGCGTCTCGGGCACGAACTGCCCGCCGAAATCGCCGAACCAGCCGGGGGCCGGGCTGCTCATTTGGCGGCCGCCAGGAATTCGAGGATGAGGTCGACCGACTTCTCCCCCCGGGCCCGCTCGACGCCCGAGGAAACATCGACGATGTCGGGACGCACGTCGCGGATCGCGCGCGCCACGTTGTCCGCGTTCAGCCCGCCCGCGAGCGCGAGCGCACACCCGTCGCGCTCCAGCCCCGCCAGCCACTCGTACGGGAAGGCGGTCCCGGTGCCTCCGGGTCCGCGCGGCGAGAACCCCTCCACGAGGATCGCGTCCGCGGCCTCCCGGTACTCGTCCCAGTCCCGGGTGAGGGCGCCGCTCGACGCGGGCCGGAGGCCCTTCCAGACGCTCAGCCCCTCGTCCCGCAGGCGGTCACAGAGTTCGGGCGGCTCGGAGCCGGCGAGCTGGGCGATGTGGAATTCCGCGATGTCCCGTTTGACGAGAATCTCCGCCGGACCCGCGTCCACGAACACGCCGACGGCGCGCGTGCCGCCCTCGAGCGCCTCCACGACCCCGGCGGCTTCTCCGGCCGTGATTTCCCGCACCCGGCCGGCGAACACGACACCCACGTAGTCCGCGCCGGCGCGGGACGTCGCGGTGGCGTGCCGCGGCTCCCGGAGACCGCAGATCTTCACTCCGACCCGGCTCATGCCGCCCCGTCGTTGTCGACCCGGGCGTCGGCGTCCGCCGGCTGCATCCGATCGCTCCGGGGCCGCCGGGGGTGGCCGACGAGCGCCTCAACGCCCGCCGCCGGATCGCCCGCCATCAGCCAGCCGCCGACCAGGACCGCGTCCGCCCCCGCCGAGCCCGCCGCCGCCGCATGCTCCGCGGACCGGATCCCGCTCTCCGCCACGGCCACGACGTCGGCCGGAAGCCTCTCGATCAGGCTCAGCGAGCGCTCAAGGTCCACGTCGAAGGTCGCGAGATCCCGCGCGTTCACGCCGACGATCCGGGCCCCGGCCTCGAGCGCCCGCTCCATCTCCTCCTCGTCGTGCGCCTCCACGAGCGCCGCGAGGCCGAGGTCGGCCGAGAGTTCGAGCAGCTCGCGCAGCCGGGCGTCGCCGAGCGCGCGCACGATGAGCAGGACCGCATCCGCGCCCGCGGCCCGCGCCTCGTACAACTGGACGGGATCCAGCGTGAAATCCTTGCGGAGGACGGGGACTCCCACGGCGCCTTTCGCCGACCTCAGGTCGTCCAGCGAGCCGCCGAAGTAGCGTTCATCCGTGAGGACGGAAATCGCGGCCGCCCCCGCGGAGGCGTACACGCTCGCCACGCCCGCGGCCTGGGCGTACGGGCTGAGGTCGCCGGCGGAGGGGGAGCGGCGCTTGAACTCCGCGACGACCGAGACTTCCCCGGGCCGGCGCAGGGACGCCTCGAAACCGCGCGGGGGCGGAGCTTCCTCCGCCTGCGTGCGAATCGCGCTCCGGAACAGCTGGAGCCGCGCGACCTCTTCCCGCTTCGCCGCGAGGATCTCTTCGAGAATCGTGTCGTGTGCCATGGGCGCCAAGCTGCGACCGCCGCTACCCCGCCGCAAAACCCCGGCGGCCGCGTCGGTTCGCGTGGAAGGTTGCGCTTCGGTGCATGTTCGGGTATGTTCGGTAATCCTTCGGCCCGCCGCAAGCATCCGGGGCGGGCACGGTGCGGAAGCTGCGAGCGGAGCGGGAAACGATGGCGCTTACAAGGCGACAGCGCGAGATGCTGGACTTTCTCGAGGGCTTCATACGGTTCCGCGGGTATTCTCCGAGCTTCGAGGAGATCGCGGAGGAGTTCGGCTACCGCTCGCTCGCGACGGTGCACGAACATCTCCAGAACCTGCAGGCGAAGGGGTACATACGAAAGAACTACAATGAAAGTCGGTCGGTCGAACTGGTGGAGGGGAAACTCCAGGTCGCCGCGGTCGAACTTCCGCTGTACGGCAACGTGGCGGCCGGCCAACCGATAGAAGTCATCCAGGAGCAGGAGACGGTCTCCGTTCCCGAAGACATGATCGCGGGTTCCCTGAGCGAACACTATGTGCTCCGGGTGCGCGGCGATTCGATGATCGACGAACAGATCCGCGACGGCGACTACGTCATCGTCCAGTCGCGAGAGACCGCCCACAACGGCGAAATGGTGATCGCCCTCGTCGATGGCGAGAACGCCACCATGAAGAAGATCTACCTGGAGCAGGGCCGGATCAGGCTTCAGCCCGCGAACCCGGCGCTCGCGCCGATCTACCTGCACCCATCGCAGGTCACGATCCAGGGCGTCGTGATCGGAGTGATCCGGCGCTACTGACGTCCTGAACGAAGAGCCTCACCGCAGTTGACGGAGGACCGCTCTCGACTCCCCGAGAGTTCCCGTCCCGACGGCCACCCACCTCCCACCAAAAACCGTCGGGGCGGAGGTTCCCGTCTCCGCAGTCAAATGTCACGCTCCGAGTAGTACGGCGGGCGCTGCCGCCGACGCGAACCACTTCAGACTCCGCATTCTCCACCTCCTCGTGGCAGTCAAGCCTCGCGGCACCTCGGCGGTCGCCAGGAGGCGAGCCCTCCCAGGGTCCAACACTTCGATCCGGCGGTCGTAGAGCATGCATTTCTCGCGGATCGTGTAGTCACCCGCCTCGGGATGCGCGTCTGGCGGCGTCGCTACGAAGCAGTCCGCCCACCGTTCGGACGGCACGCCAACAAGTACCCATATGCGGCCCGCGGAGTCCTCCGTGATGCCATCGATCCGATATTCGTCTCGGGGTACCGACCAGACTCCTCCGACTCGACGGCTCTCAGCAGAAAACGATCGGGATCCTCGACGTCAGGGTTCGCCACTCGCTGGTCCGGATCGGCGACCCCGTCGCGTTCGGTGTTGGCGAGGGGAAGACGGAGCACGTCACTCGGACTTCGCAACAGCAGAGTCCGCTCGCGCAATCAGATCCTGCAGAAACCGGAATCGCGGAAGACCCGTCACCAGCCACCCAACCATGCGACCATCCTTGTGGTGTCGTCCAAGAACGAATGATGGCGTCGCCTGTACTCCAAGATTCGCCACTGCCGAGGACCGCCCCGAAGTCGCTTCGCCTCGAAAATCGTCCGCGAAACAGTCCTGCGTTTCCCGATCCAAATTCTTCAAGACACTCGAAGGCGATTGCTCCTGTAGCTTGCGAATCAGTTCGCTATGCACGGTAGCGGTGGTTTTCATCCCGCCCGCGCACCGATGCAACGCCGTCACGCTGTAAGCAAAGGCTGTGTCTGAGAGAGGAAGTTCCACATACTCGAAACTCAAGATGCCTCGACTAACATATGCGGAATCCAGGATGGGTAGTGTGTGAACCGCAAACTCCTGACAGACTGTACAGCCAGCTGAACCAATCTCCAAAAGTGTCACGGTTCCCTCGGTGACAGATTCGGCGCGTGGCCATCGTATCTCAACGACTGAGAGCTGCGGCACTGCTTTGTCGCATGCCGCGGCCGCGATCAGCAGACCTGTGACACACACACCGCCGCACCAGAGTCGCCATCGCACCCGAACACTCCACCGCCGCTGTCTCACTACATTGATCATCGGGCCACGGCCAAGCGTCGTATTGTTCCTCCATCAGATGCGTTGAATAGAACGACACTGCGGACTGGCCAATCGGATCCCAGTATCCCGTGGTCGCTGTGGTTCTCGATATCCTCGGTATCGAGCAGAAACTCGTGGGAAGCCAGTCGCGTTCCAGCTGCCGAAAAACGCTCCACGTGAATCGCTCCATCCGGCGATGGCATCAGGGTAAGGGTCCGTACGCCACCAGTCGCCGTGAGTTGAACATCGGATACAAGGGAGAACCAACTCTCCACGTTCGTGACTCCCCGTTCGACAGCCTCGAACTGCTCCCGGTATCCCGCATCGAGCTTGGCTGGCATACAGACCGCTGCGGTATGACTGAAGTCCCATTCATCAGATTGGCGCCGTGCGAATACGTCGACTATCCCGCCCACGGGGTAGTAGACCGCGGTCCACGTCCCCGTTGCAGCCACCCGCACGGGTGATCGGCTCGGCATCGGGAAACGGCGGCTGAACGCGCTGTCCGCCGTTACGGTACGCAGCACCTGCAGACGTTCACCATCGGGCGAGAATGCGGCGGCCACGATTGCACTCTGGCCTGGAAGTCCGGCCAGGCGAGAGATGTTGGCATCTGCGCCGAGAATGATGTTGCCTTTGTCATCTACGGCAATATCGGCTGCCCGTCCGTTGATGGTAAGCTGCCTCACATGCCGCCGATCTCTGTCGAATACGTGAACGGTGATATTTTCACGATCATCCAGGACGTACAGGGAATCACCGAGCGGATGGACCGCCGCGGTCACGGGGCGGCGAACTTCTCCGGGTCCATCGCCCCGGGACGCGACGAGTTCTGTCTGACTGAGGTCTTCTGACAGAAAAAACACTTCGCCGCCCATTAGATCCGTTGCGATGTACCCGCCGGAGAACTCCGTAAGGCTGCTCAAGTGCATCGGTCCCCAGGAGCTACCGCTATCGGAGGAAAGAAGATGCTCCGCGGAGATCGGACTCAGTAGTGCACTGCGAATCAGGCGGTCCGTCGTCGCGCGATCCTTTACACAGGCGACAAATGGGATCTCGATCAGCGAGCCCAGCTCTGCCTGGGCGGCATCACGGATCCGGGTGACACCCTGGCTGAAGTCTTCGTCGGCCGAGCATGACGTGAACACGACCGCTGCGACAACCGACCATAAGAGATGCACGCGCTGTGGACTGCGTGATCCACTCCGCTTCATCGCACCTATCCTCCCAGATTCTGCGTCTCGCGAGGCAGGTTCGCTATGGTTGTCCATCAGCTTAGCATACGTCCATACCATCGTCGCACTCTCCCTCGCCGCCACCAGCTCCTGGCCTCGGTGGGCAAATCGGACACATGCCGCAGGCCCAGGTACCCTGAGCCCCGTGGCTGAACCAGGTGCCGATGGGGTCCCCGTTCCAGTTGGTGCTCCACCGTGGATGATTGCAGGAGTCGTAGCGGCTTCCGTCACACTTAACGAACGCCGGGCGGAGCGGTACCGGACCGTATCCGCAGACCGAGCAGGCCGAACTGATGCCGAGAAGCCGATCGGGGGGAAGAAACTGAGGATTCGATCCATGACACAGACCTGAGAATCCCCCTGCCCATTGGCCACGGAGCATCGGCGGGCCGGCACCGTCACCGGTGAACAGGAGCATCACACCACAGACCGCAGCCAGTGTAAGCATCTTTTTCATCGCTCGTCTCCCTTCGGTTCCGGTCTCATTGTTGATGTTACTTTAGGGGACTGGCTGTTGGTCGGGAAGCGACAAATCGGATGAGCGTGGGGCCGAATCGAGCGAAACGGGGCAAATCCTCCTGCCATCTCGTCATTCCTCAAGAAGCGGCCGTACGTACTCCGAGACGAACGCTGCGAGCAGTTGCTCGGGGGCCCATCGCTCCACCTCCGCGAGCGTGCATCCCGGCCACCGGTGGGATCTTCGGCTCAACGTTCGACGGTCGCAGCCCAGGCTGGCGGCAACGTTTCGCCAGCTGGATCCCGATCGGCGAAGCTGCTGGGCTTTCAGGGTCGCGAGGCCCGAGAGGAGTCCGCTGAGCTTTAGCTCGCCGCTGACCTGTGCGCGGAATTCGTGGGACAGCGTCGCCGGCGAACTGCGGATCGCGGAGGCGAGTTGTTTCACGCTGCGAACTGGTGTTCCTTCCGCTTGACGAAACGCGTAGACGAGGGCGGAGCGAAGGGCACGACGTATGGAGGAGCTCTGGATTCTCTCGGCCAGGTGTGCCAGTTCGGTCGTCGCGCGAGCTGCCTGTATCCGGTGCGGGAGTTGGGTTTGGAGATCGTCTAACCAGACCAGCGCGGTCACCCTCACGTTGCTCAGCAAACGTGCGACGTCGGCAGCGCGATCCGTCACAAGGATCACCGGAACCCAGGGTCGTCTCAGTCCGAGATCCCTCAGGAGCTCCGTTCGCTCTCGGAGCGACCGGAGCCGACAGCCGACGATGATGCAGCTGGCGCCGTTAGCACCTGCGGTGAGTTCCCCCGCAGCATCGACGATGTGAGCGGCGCCGCCGACTATCCGCCGCAAGCGCTCGGCGTCGCGACGCGTATCCGCCAGAATCCAGATCATCCCACCATCTCCCCACTCGAAGCGATCGCACGGGGATACACATCCCCCCTTCTCCTTGTATGCCGCGAGTGGGCGAAACCTTACTTGGCAGTTTCCCTCCGATTCGCGTCGTGGGGTTACGGTGTCGGTCGAAACGATTGCAGAGATTGGAGTTGTGACTCTGCGGCGCCTGAGTCGATGGATTGTTCGGCGGCGGTGACGCCGGCGGTGAAGGTGTCGACAGCGCCGGCGACCCAGAAGGCGGCGGCGGCGTTGAGCAGGACGGCCGCGCGGGCGGCGCCGGCTTCGCGGCCGTCGATGACGCGCCGGACCCGTTCCGCGTTCTCCTCCGGCTCGCCTCCGGCCAGGTCGGTGGGTTCGTACCGGGGCCAGCCGAAGTCGGAGGGCGCGACCTCGAATTCGGACAGCGCCCCGTTCTCGATGCGGAAGACCCGGGTCGGGCCCAGCGGGCTCAGTTCGTCCATGCCGGGCTCGCCGTGGACGACGAGCGCGCGCTCGTGGCCGAGTTCGAGGAGGGTGTCGGCGACGAGGCGCTGAAGATCCGGGTGGGCGACGCCGACGACCTGCCGGCGCACGCCGGCCGGGTTCGCGAGCGGGCCGAGGAGGTTCATGATCGTGGTCACGCCGAGCGCGGCGCGGACGGGGCCCACGTGCCGCATGGCCGGATGGTGGGCCGGGGCGAACATGAACACGAAGCCGGTCTCCTCGAACATCCGCTTCTCGTCCTCGGGAGGAAGCTCGATGGGGACTCCGAGGATCTCGAGCACGTCGGCGCTTCCGCACTTCGAGGTGAACGAACGGTTGCCGTGCTTCGCGATGCGGACGCCGCCGGCCGCGGCGACGATAGCGGCCGCGGTCGAGATGTTGAACGTGGTGAGCGTGCCGCCGCCGGTCCCGCAGGTGTCGATGATGCGGTCGTCGTCCAGGGCGAGCGGGATCATGGCCTTCCGCAGCGCGCGGACGCCGCCGGCCACCTCGGCGGCCGTCTCTCCGCGGATCCTGAGCGCCGCGAGGAGCGCGGCCATCTCGGCCTGAGTGGCCTCGCCGCTCATGAAGCGGTCGAAGGCGGCCTCCGCCGCAACGGCATCGAGCGTCTCGCCGGAAAGGACGCGCCGGATCGTATTCGTCACCTGGTTTCCCCCTGATTTCCTCTCGCCGGTTTCCCCTCGCCGCCGGGAAATCGCTAGTCTTCGCGGATGTTGGATGCGACCGCCGCGACCGCCCGCTTCCGGGCCACGATCGAGTACGATGGGACCTCCTTCCACGGATCCCAACTACAGCCCGGGGTGCGCACCGTCCAGCGCGACGTGGAGGAGGCGCTCGGGAAGCTCTTTGATCGGCCCGTGCGCATCGACCTCGCCGGCCGCACCGATGCGGGGGTTCACGCGACGGCGCAGGAGATCGCGTTCGACGCGCCCCGCGCCCGGGGTCCGGAGGAACTGGCCCGGGCGCTCGGGGCGATTCTTCCCGACGACGTCGCCGTCCGGAAGGTGAGGAACGCGGCGAACGACTTCCATCCGCGCTTCGGCGCTGACGGGCGCCGTTACCGGTATGCGATCGCGGAAGGCAGCCGGAGGCGGCCGTTCCTGCGCGATCGGGCCTGGATCCCGCGCTGGCCGCTCGACCGCGACGCGCTCGGCCGGCTGGCGGCGGCCATCCCCGGGGAACGGTCGTTCGAGCGGTTCGCCCGCGCCGGCCAGCCCGAGCGCGGGACGCGGTGCCGGGTCCGGAGCGCGGCCTGGAGCTTTGACCGCCCGCCCTTCCTCTTCTTCGAGATCGTCGCCGACCGCTTCCTCCACCACATGGTGCGCTACCTGGTGGGGACGTCGGTGGAAATCGCCGCGGGGCGCCGTCCGTTCGAGGACTTCGAGCGGCTGCTGGCGGGAGAGGCCGCATCGCGACCGGTCTTCCCCGCCCCGCCCGGAGGGCTGTACCTGACGGGCGTGCGCTACGGCGGCGAGTGGAATTCCGGCCCGGGGATCCCGTGGCTCCCGGCCGAGGGGCTTGTGGAGGGACATCGAACGTGAACCCTCGGGGGTTGTTTGGCGTACAGTTATCGTGTGAGGTGTGAGCCGCGCACGCGCGCGTGCAGGCGTGCCGCGTGGGCCTGAGGGTCTCACAAGCGACATGAGGTGGCGGAGTCCATGAACGAGGGAAATCGGGCCAGGAGAATGCTGGCGTCGGCCGCACGCGTGTTCGTGGCGGCCACGGTCCTGATCTTTGCCGGTCTCGGGGTGGGGGCGCTCGTCACCACGCTGGGGAACGGGCCGCCGCCGGAGGATGAGAGCCAGCCTGCGGACAACCCCTTCGCCCGCACCTCCCTGGCGGACCCCGCGAACCGGGCCGCGCCCCAGTCGGTGGCCGACATCTCCGGGGCCCGGCGGACGCCGACGGTCATCGCCGCGGTCCGCGTGCTCCCTTCGGTTGTGAGCCTGCGGACGGAGCGGACCGTCCAGTCGCAGGACATGTTCGCTCGCTTCTTCAATCGCGGCGGCCGTTCCCGGGTCGAGGCCGGTCTCGGCTCCGGGTTCGCCATCGACGACGCGGGCACGATCATCACGAACGCACACGTCGTCAGCGGGGCGGACCGCATCGAGGTGGTGGACCGCGACGGGCAGCGGTTCGAGGCCGAAGTGGTCGGCTTCGATGAACTCACCGACCTCGCCGTCGTGAGCGTCCCTCCGGGCCGGGTGCCCGCGGCTCCGCTGGGCTCGTCCTCGAACCTTCTCATCGGGGAACCCGCGGTGGCGCTCGGCAACCCGTCGGGCTACGCCCTCCGCAACACCGAGGCGACCGTGACCTCGGGCGTCGTCAGCGGCGTGGGGCGCGCCATCCAGGCGGCGGGCGGCCAGGAGGTGCTCTACGCCGACATGATCCAGACCGACGCGTCGATCAACCCGGGCAACTCGGGCGGTCCGCTGGCGAACGCCGACGGCGACGTCATCGGCGTGAACAGCTCGATCTTCTCGCGCTCAGGGGGATCGGAGGGGATGGGCTTCGCGATCCCCATCGACCGGGCGCTCGTCGTCGCCTCCGAACTCCTCCAGTTCGGGCGAGTGCGCCGGCCCTGGGCGGGACTGCAGGTGCTCACCGACCGGCCCGACCCCGAGTCCGTCTTCGGCCGCCCGCTCGTGGTCGAGGTCCTGGACGGAACGCCGGCGGCCGACGCCGGACTGCGGGCGGGGGACGAGATCGTGACCCTCAACGGGCGCGTCATCAACCACGATCTCGACTGGCAGGTGGGGCTGGTGGACTCCGGAGTGGGATCGACCGTGGACGTAACCTTCCAGCGGGCGGGGCGTGAACTCCAGGCGCGCTTCCGGCTGGACGAGGTGCCGACGGGGCGGGCCGAGCGCATCGAGGTGCTCGCGGGCCTCCGGCTGATCACGGTCACGCCGCAGATCCAGCAGGAACTCGACCTCCGGGTCGACGCCGGAGCGCTCATCGCGTCGGTCGGCGAAGAGGCCCGCGGGACGAGGCTCCGCGAGGGCGACGTCATCCTCAGCATCAACCGCAACGAGGTGCGCTCCGCCGAGGATGCGGGCGAACTCTTCGAGTACTACGCACGGTCCCGCGAAGGCTCGGTGCAACTCTATATCGCGCGCGGGACGGAGATCGGCTACCTCCAGCCCTTCCGCGTCCGCTGACGCCGTGATGGATGTGTGCGGGGATGTGTGCGGCGGGACCCCTTCGGGCCGTCAGGCCCGCGTTATCACCGCGTCTCGTCGTTCCCGGCTGCGCGTTGCGGCGCGGAACGGGCTCCACCGGCGGCTGCGACGGTCGCAGTGAGCACGTCGGGCACAAGGTGCCCGAGCGGAATATGCACTGCGACGAGGCGTTCGTCGCACGCCCGAACCTGAATGGCGGTCCTCTCCGCCGAGAAGCGGATCGGTGATCCATCGGGCTGACGTAGAGCGATACGCAACGCCCCCAGCGCATCGTGCACGGCGGCCGCTACCTGAATGTCTTCGATCTCGTCTTCGTAGAGTGGGGGGCTGGAAGATCCGACACGTCGGCAAGTCGGAGGGTGCTTTACGGAACAGGAGTAGCAGTAGTACCCGTTGTGGGTACCCTCGTTCCGTCTATGGATCTGTCCCCGGTTACCGTGATCTATGGCATAATGCGCGTAGCCCCTGGGGTTTTGGACTGGGTGCTCACATTCCTCGAACTGTGCGTTCGCGCACGTCACGCAATCCTCCGACCCCTGAGCCGCAAGGGAGGCCGGACTCAGCGCCACCGTCCCGGCAAGGCAAAGAAACATCGACGCGACAGTAACTCCCTTCATTTGTCACCTCCTCTTTTAAGTTTTATTCGTTCCGCCCGGTCTGAGAGTCGGAGTCCACAGCTGCACGATCGGGAACCCCAACTCGTCGTGTCTTATGGAGTAGATCGTGCCCCCGGGCGCGATCTTCCAGCCGAGCGGATCTTCCAGCGGGGCATCCCACACCGCGAGGATGCGCCCGGCCCGCTGGTCGAACACTTCGATCCTGCTGCGTGACAGGGGCTGGCAGGCGTCGCGAACCGAGTAGCCGAATTCCCCTGCGACCGGGTCGGGTATTCTCTCGAAGCAATCGGCGGGCCACGGAAACTGCGTCGGCACCCTAAGGACGACCCACAACCGCCCCTCCGAGTCCTCGGACGCACCGTCGATCACCGAAATTCCCGGCATACCGGGCTCCCATGCCCCCGGATCCCACGGCTCCGGACGGCGCGGGAACGACTCCGCCTCCCGCACCAACGAGCGGATTCGCCTCCCCTCGACCGCGTCCCAAAGATCAACCCTGTACTCATCGATGGGTCCGGCCCAGAAGTGCCCGTCCCGAGACGAAGGAGCCAGCCAACGCCAGAGGGGCTCCTCTTCCCCGGGCAACCCGACGGGTTCCTCGTCAAAGGAGTTCGCCGCGGCGCCGTCCGCGCCGAAACGGTGAAGGGCGTATCCGACGCGCTCCGGGGAGTGGATCGCCGCGTTGATGACGTAGGACGTATCGTCTAGCCCGGATTTCTCACACGCTGCCCGGAGCGCCGTCGTAGGCGCGGTTCGGG
>VXMQ01000024.1 GCA_009841015.1 Candidatus Palauibacter denitrificans
CCGCCCGCTCGACCATGAGCGCCGCCGCCTCCGTCTTCATGTGGGCTTCGGCGATCGGGAACTGGATGCCCTGGTTCTGTCCGATGGGGCGTCCGAACACCTCGCGGCCCTTCGCGTATTCCGCGGCGTGCTCCACGAAGAATCGCGCGTCCCCCACACACTCGGCCGCGATGAGCACGCGCTCGGCGTTCAGGCCATCGAGGATGTAGCGGAACCCCTTCCCCTCCTCGCCGATGAGGTTCGCCGCCGGCACGCGCAGTCCGTCGAAGAACACCTCGGTAGTGGAGTGGTTGATCATCGTCTCGATGGGCCGGATCGTGACGGACTCCCCGACTTCGTCCCGCAGGTCGACCAGGAAGACGGACATCCCCGCCGTGGGCTTCGCGCTCTCCTCGCGGGGCGTCGTGCGCGCGAGCAGGAGCATGAGGTCGGAGTGTTCGGAGCGGGAGATCCAGGTTTTCTGCCCGTGGATGACGTACGCGTCGCCGGCACGCTCGGCGGTCGTCGCGATCCGGGTCGTGTCCGTGCCGCAGGTCGGCTCGCTCACCCCGAAGGCCTGCAGGCGCAACTCTCCCGCCGCGATCCGGGGCAGGTAGCGCCGCTTCTGCGCCTCGCTGCCGTGCCTGAGCAGGGTGCCCATGATGTACATCTGGGCGTGACAGGCGGCCCCGTTGCACCCGGTGCGCTGGATCATCTCGAGGATGACGCACGCCGCCTTGAGGTCGAGGCCGGCGCCCCCGTATTCCTCGGGGATGAGCGCCGCGAGATACCCCGCCTCGGTCAGCGCCTCGATGAACGCCGTCGGGTAGGCGCTCTCGCGGTCCCGGTCGCGCCAGTACTCGCCCGGAAAGCGCTCGCAGAGGCCGCGAACGCCCTCGCGGATCGCCTCGTAGCCATCTTCGGAACTCGTGAACACGCGGGCCAGTTTCCGTCCGGGTTTCGTCGATCCAGCAGATGGGACGGAGGGTACGGGTTGTCGGCGGCCGCCGCGATGGCTCCGGGCGGAGCGGGGCGGCATATTCTCCGCGGGACAGACCACCGGACGCGAATCCCGACCCGGATCGAGGTGGAGCAAAGTGACAGGGGACGACCCGGACATCTCGCCGCAGCCCGACGCCCACGGCTCTCACGGCTCCGAAGGCTCCCGCGGCGCCGACGGCTCCGACGGCTCGGATTGGGGGGAGGAGGTATACCGATCGCTCCCGGGCCTCGGGATCCGTCATGTCGCCACGGTGCCGGACGCCGGTCTCGGGAGGTTCCTCGAACTGTGCGAAGCGGACGCCGGGATCCGGCTCATCACGCTCACAACGGAGGAGGAGGGGATCGCCCTCGCCTGCGGCACGTGGCTCGGCGGCGAACTCGCGGCCGTCGCCATCCAGTCGAGCGGCGTCGGCAACATCGTGAACATGCTCGCACTCCCGAACGTGTGCCGGATCCCCTGTCTCCTCCTCGTGTCCATGCGCGGGGAAGCGGAGGAGCGGAACCCCTGGCAGGTCCCGGTGGGGTGCGCCGTGCCCGACCTCCTCGCGGCGCTCGGAGTGGACGTGTTCCGTCCGGAGGCCCCCTCCGGGGTGGCGTCAGCGTTCGTGGAAGCCGCCGCGCGGGCGCGGGAGGCCGGACGGCCCGCCGCGGTGCTCGTCAGCCAGCGCATCATCGGCGCCAAGTCGTTCGCGGGCGGCGACTGATGCGGCACGCGAGACTGGAACGTCGCGCGCTCGTCGCCGGGATCCTGGCCCGGCGCGGCGACGCGGCCGTGGTCGCGGGCCTCGGTTCCGCCGCGTGGGATTGTCACGCGGCGGGCGACTCGCCGCTCAACTTCTACTTCTGGGGCGCGATGGGCGGGGCGGCGATGCTGGGGCTCGGAGTCGCCCTCGTGCGGTCGGACCGGCGGGTGCTCGTGGTCACCGGGGACGCGGAGATGCTGATGGGGATGGGGAGCCTCGCCGCGATCGCCGCGCAGGCCCCTTCCAACCTCGCGCTCCTCGTGCTCGACAACGAGGCTTTCGGCGAGACGGGACGTCAGGCGGGGCTCACGGGGAAGAACACGGACATCGCCGCGATCGCGCGCGGGGCCGGCATCGAGACCGCCTTCACCGTCGGCGACGAAGGCGGGGAGGGGTCCTCGGGGACGGACGTCGAAGCCCTGGCGACGACCCTGGCGGCGACCCTGTTCGAGGAGGAAGGCCCGGTGCTCTGCGTCGCGAAAGTCGCGCTCAGCTCCGAGCCGGACTCATATCCGCCGCGGGACGGGGTCCTGCTCCGGACCCGTTTCCGGGCCGCGCTCGCGGGCGACTGAGCGCCGGCGCGCCGGTCAGGCCCTCAGGATGCCGGAGGGGTCGTAGCCGGCGCCCCGCAGGATGCGCTCCACTGCCTCGCCGAGCTTCGAGTTCGGCGTGGAGGCGCCCGCCGTGATGCCGATGCTGATGTTCCCGTCCGGCAGCCAGGCGCCCTCCGTCACCGTGTCATCGGTTCCCAGCGGCTTGTGGGTGATGCGACCGCGCACGGTATCGATGCAGGCGGCGTCCTCGATGTGATACGTCGTCGTATACAGGCTGCAGAGGTACGCGAGCTGGTTCGTGTTCGAGGAGTTGTAGCCTCCGATCACGACCATGAGGTCCGGCGGATCCTCCATCATGTCCTTGACGGCGTCCTGCCGCTTCTGGGTCGCCGAGCAGATCGTGTCGAAGCTGCGGAAGCGGTCCGGCATCTCCTCCGGCCCCCAGCGGTCCGCGACCGCCTCGCCGAGCTTCGCCGCGATGGCCAGCGACTCGGAAGCCAGCATCGTCGTCTGGTTGGCGACGCCGACCTTCTCCAGGTGGAGGTCGGGGTCGAACCCTTCGGACACGGATTCCGCGAACGTCTGCATGAAGGACTCCCGCTCCCCTTCTCCGCGGATATAGGAACAGACCATTTGGGCCTGCTCCATGTCGCGAACGACGAGGAACTTCCCGTCTTCGTGCTTGAGGACCTGCGAACTGGTCGCCCGCGTCTCCTCGTGCCAGTACTTGCCGTGGATGACGGACGTGAACCCGTCGCGCGCGTAGCCGTCCACCCGCTTCCATACGTTGAGCACCGAGCCGCACGTCGTGTCGACCAGAATGCAGTCGAGGGCCCGCAACGCTTCGAAGTCGTGCAGCGTCACGCCGAAGGCCGGAATGATCACGACGTCGTCGACGGTGACGCCGCTGAAGTCGAACTCCCCGGCTTCGGAAGGATAGAGGAACTCGATCTCCATCTCCTGGAGCCGGCGGTTCACATGCGGGTTGTGGATGATCTCGCCGACGAGGAGGATCCGCCGATCCGGGAACTTGCGGCGCGACTCGTACGCGTAGTCGACCGCGCGGTCCACGCCGTAGCAGAACCCGGAACTCTTCGCGAGGCGCAGGAGGATCCGCCCGGCCTGAAGCTCGAAGTCCCGCTCCCGGATGAGGGAGACGATGGCGCTCCCGTACTCGAAATCGATCACCGGCTGGATCTCCTTCTTCAGACCCAGCCCGCGCCGGTAGTAGCGTTCTTCTGCGGTCGACGCCTTGCGACCGCCCGCACTCAGTGTCTGTTTCGCCATGTCGTAAAGATGGCAAGAACTCGTGCGGCTGCCAAGCAAGCGCGGCTGGCTGCCGGGCAAGCACCACCGGCTGCGGAGCCACGCCACGCCGGCTGCCGTCTTGACGCACACCGCCCGCATCGGCAGACCTCTTACAAGCGTCGTTCCGCCAAATCGGCGGACACGGGGGTACAGGGAGGGAAACCGGCGGGCCCGAAACCTGCACCGGAAGACGCGAATCCGAACGGCGCGCGCACGTCGCGCGAGGACATAGAGCTACGCGAGCATGAGCGAAGAAAACGAGATGAAGGCCGCCGAAGCGGAGGACGCCGAGGCCACGACAGCCATCGAAGCGGAGGGCGCCGAGGCCACGGCCGCCGCCGAAGGGACAGAACCGGGGCGCGGGACCGATTCCAAGCGCCTGCGGCTGCCCGTACTCCCCCTCCGGGGTACGGTCGTGTTCCCCGCCGTGGCGGCGCCGATTGCAGCGGGTCGGGACAAGACGATGAAGGCCATCGACCGGGCGATCGCGGGAGAGAAGCTGCTTTTTGCGGTCGCACAGGTCGATGCCGACATCGAGCGGCCGGACCCGGAGCACCTGTACCGCATCGGGACCGTCTGCCGCATTGCACAGATGCAGAAGGTGCCCGGGGGCATCCAGATGGTCATCCAGGGCGACACTCGGGCCGCCGCCCTCGAATACAAGGAGCGCGACGGATACCTCGAGGTCGTCGCGCGAGAGATGGACGACATGGACCCGCTCGACGCCGAAGAGCGGGCCTTCGCGGCGCTCTACAAGGAGGTCCACGAGCGAGCCGCTGAAGTCAGCCGCCTGCGCGGCGTCCCGAAGGAAATCGTCGATCACCTCCTGGGCGGGGTGTCGACGCCCGGGGAACTGGCCGATCTCGTCGCTTTCTACACCGAGCTCGAGGTGGAGCAGAAGCAGGAACTTCTCGAGACCCTCTCCGTCGAGGCGCGGCTGCGCTCGCTTCTCGTGGACCTGCAGAAGCAGATCGGTCTGCTCGAGGCGCAGGAGGAGATCCGCGAGCAGGTCCAGGAGGAGCTGGGGGAAAGGCAGCGCGAGATCTTCCTGCGCGAGCAGATGAAGGCGATCCAGAAGGAGCTGGGCGAGGACATCGACTCCCAGGAGGCGAACGACCTCCGCGAACGCATCGAGGCGCTGGAGTTGCCCGAGGAGGCACGCCAGGAAGTCGACCGCGAGCTCCGGCGTCTCGAGCGCATCCCGCGCGAGTCGGCGGAGGCGCAGGTCGTTCGGACGTACCTGGAGATCGTCGCGGACCTGCCCTGGTCGGAGACGACCGAGGAACAACTGGACATCCCGCGCGCCGAAGAGATTCTGGAGCGGGACCACTACGGGCTTCAGGACGTCAAGGATCGGGTGCTCGATTTTCTCGCGGTTCGCAAGCTCCAGGAAGAGGCGAGAGCCCGCGAAGCCGCCGAATCGGAGACCCCTGACGTGGAAGCGGAGGAGGACGACGGCGACGCGGAGGACGGGGACGGCGCGGAGACCGAGGCGTCGGGGAATGGCGACGCGACGAGCGAGGCGGACGCGACGGCCCCCGATGGGTCCGATGGGGAAGCATCCGACGAGGCCGGGACCGATTCGGTGCCGGGGTACGAAGACGACCGCGCGGGGGAGACGCTGCTCTTCGTCGGACCGCCGGGGGTGGGCAAGACTTCCATCGCCCGTTCCATCGCCGACGCCATGGGCCGCAAGTACGTCCGCGTGTCGCTCGGCGGCGCGCGCGACGAGGCGGATATCCGCGGACACCGGCGCACGTACGTGGGCGCGATGGCCGGCCGCATCATCGAGGGACTGAAGCGTGCGGGCACGAAGAACCCCGTGTTCCTCCTGGATGAGATCGACAAGCTGGGCGTGTCCTTCCAGGGCGACCCCTCGGCCGCGCTGATGGAGGTGCTCGATCCGGCGCAGAACGAGGCGTTCGTGGACCACTACCTCGGGGTGCCCTTCGATCTCTCCGAGGTGCTGTTCATCGCCACGGCGAACGTCTTCGAGCAGATCCCCGGACCCCTGCGCGACCGGATGGAGGCGATCGAGTTCCGCGGCTACACGGAAGCCGAGAAGCTCGAGATCGCCCGCCGCTTCCTCCTGCCGCGGCAGAAGCGAAGGAACGGTCTGCTCCCGGAGCAGGTCGAGGTCGATGAGGACGCGATTCGCGCGATCATCACGCGCTACACCCGCGAGGCCGGCGTGCGGCAGCTCGAACGCGAACTTGGTTCCGTCTGCCGGAAGTCCGCGCGGAAGATCGCAACGGGATCTTCGGAGGCGGCGGTGGGCGCGGACGACCTGCGTGAACTGCTGGGCCGGCCGAAGGTGCATGCCGCCGAAAAGATGGACGAGGACGCGGTCGGGGTGGCCACGGGCATGTTCTACACGCCCGTCGGCGGTGACATCATGCTCGTCGAGACCAGGGTCCTGAAGGGCAAGGAGGGGCTCGTTCTCACGGGGCAGCTCGGCGACGTCATGAAGGAGAGCGCACAGGCCGCCCTCACCTTCGCGCGCAGCCATGCGAACGGGCTCGACCTCACGGAGGAGCGGCTACGGGATCACGAGATTCACATTCACGTCCCGGCCGGGGCCATCCCCAAGGAAGGACCGTCGGCGGGCATCGCCATGGCGGTGGCGCTCGTGAGCGCCCTGGGCGACCACCCGGTGCGGCACGATGTCGCGATGACGGGCGAGATCACGCTCTCCGGGCGCGTACTTCCGATCGGGGGCGTGAAGGAGAAGGTGCTCGGCGCCGCCCGCGCGGGGATCAACGAGATCATCCTCCCGGCGATCAACGAGGGCGACCTCGAGGATCTCCCCGATCACGTGTGCGAGCAACTCGAGTTCCACCTGGTGGAGACGCTCGACGAGGCGCTCGCGGCCGCGCTGGCCAACGGCTCGCTCGAGGAGGGCGCGCTCGCCTTTTCGGAAAGCGGGACGGACGCCGGGGATTGACGGACGCCGGGGACCGAGGCGTCCAATCCCTCAGGCGGGGGGCCGCGATGGCCAGAGCGCCGTGACGTAGCGGAGGATGTCCTCGATCGCGTCGAGCATGATGTGGGGGCGCTCGACGACCAGTTCGCGCTCCGAGAACGGGCCCCAGAGCGCCGCGATCGCCGTCACGCCGGCCGCGTGCCCCGCCCGCATGTCCCATACCGAATCTCCCACGTAGGCGGCGGTTCCGGCGGCGGCTTCGAGACGTTCAAGCGCCAGACGGATGGGGGCCGGGTCGGGCTTGTGCGGTATCGGTTCGTCGGACGTGACGATCACGTCGAACAGCGCCTGGTCCAGCGCGCACGCCGCCAGGCTTCGGGCCGTTCCGGCACTCGCCTTGCTCGTGACCACGCCGAGCCGCACGCCATCCTCGCGTAACCGCCCGACCGTCTCGCGGACGCCCGGGAATGAGCGGATGAGCCGTTCGTGTTCCCGGAAGTTGTGGTCGATGTAGGTGTCGACCATGGCCTGAACTTCCTCGGCCGAGTCCACGAGATAGCCGAGCTGGGTCCGCAGCGGCTGGCCCAGCGTGCTCAGCCACACGTCGTCTGGAGGGGGGTCCTCGAAGTGGGTCCTCATCGTATGGCGCCAGGACTCGGCGATGAGGTGGGTCGAGTCCACGAGAGTGCCATCGAGATCGAACAGGATCGTTTCCAGTGGGCGGCGCGGTGACATGGGGAGCGAGGGTGCCGACCCGCGGGCACAGCGTCAACCCCTGGAAGCGCACCGCAGGAGTCCCGCCGTGTTCGAGCCGCGCTCTCGGCGCACGCGGGGTTTTGCCACGCGCTGCCGCAGCGCCGATAATCGGGCCATGAACGAGACGAAGGCGGGCGGAGCGGGAACGATCAGGAAGATCGCGATCAACACGGGCGGAGGCGACGCGCCGGGGTTGAACGCGGTGATTCGGGCCATCGTGTTGAGCGCCCGCCGCCGCGGCTGGAGCGTGGCGGGCATCGAGAACGGCTACGGGGGGCTGCTGGCGGATGACCCGGGGCACGTGATTCCGCTGGGGAGCGATGAAGTGCGGGGGATCACGCACCGTGGCGGGACGATCCTGGGGACGACCAACCGCTCCGACCCGTTCGCGTGGCCCGTGCGCCTGCCGGACGGTTCGATCGAGGAGCGCGACCGGTCCGGCGAGGTCATCGAGAGCCTCCGGCAGCACGGCATCGACGCGTTGATCGCGATCGGCGGGGACGGCAGCCTCCACCTCGCCCACCGGCTGTCGAAGCGGGGGCTTCCGGTGGTCGGCGTGCCGAAGACGATCGACAACGACCTCTGCGGAACCAGTCTCACGTTCGGGTTTCTCACGGCCGTGGCGACGGCCACCGACGCGATCGGGAAGCTTCACTCCACGGCGGAGAGCCACCGCCGCGTCATGGTGGTGGAGGTGATGGGACGGGACGCCGGCTGGATCGCGCTCTACAGCGGGCTGGCCGGCTCGGCCGACGTCATCCTCATCCCCGAGATTCCCTTCGACATCGAACGAGTGTGCGACAAGATCCGGGAGCGTGAGGCTGCGGGGCGCGAATTCAGCATCGTCTGCGTGGCGGAGGGCGCAAAACCCGCCGGAGGCGAGATGGTGACGAAGACCGTCCACGGCGGGGGGGACGACCAGGAGCGGCTGGGCGGGCTGGGCGACATGGTGGCGCGCGAGATCGCCCGGCGCACGGGGAAGGAGACGCGGTCGCTCACGCTGGGCCACCTGCAGCGCGGCGGCACGCCAACCTCCTACGACCGCGTCATGTCGCTGCGCTTCGGCGCGGCCGCCGTGCGGTGCGTGGCCCGCGGCCGATTCGGAACGATGGTCGCGCTCGACCCGCCGCTCGTACGGGCGATCCCGCTCGCCGAGGCGCTCGCCAACCCCAAGCTGGTGCCCGTGGACGGCGACATCGTGATGACGGCCCAGGCGATCGGGGTCAGCCTCGGCGACTGACCCCGAAGCCGGGCCGTCGCTGCTTCGGGGCGGTCAGCCGGTGGCGGCGGCGTGGCGGGCGGCCACGGCGGCCCAGTCCACGATGTCCCAGAACGCGGCGAGGTAGTCCGCCCTGCGGTTCTGGTAGTTCAGGTAGTACGCGTGCTCCCACACATCCACGCCCAGGAGCGGCGTGTCTCCCTGCATCAGCGGGCTGTCCTGGTTCGCGGTGGAGTACACGGAAAGTTCGCCGCCGCCCCCGGCCACGAGCCACGCCCAGCCGCTGCCGAAGCGGGTGAGTCCCGCCTGCTGGAACGCCGCCTTGAAGTCGTCGAACGAGCCGCAGGCGTTGTCGATGGCGGCCGCGAGGTCGCCGGACGGACTCCCGCCCCCGTCCGCGGACATCGAAGTCCAGAACAGCGAGTGGTTCGCGTGTCCGCCGCCGTGGTTGCGCACCGCGCCGCGGATCGACTCGGGCACGTCGGCGATGCCGCGCAGCAGAGCCTCGAGGGAGAGGCTCGCGAGGTCGTCGTGACCCTCGAGCGCGCCGTTCAGCATGTTCACGTACACTTGGTGATGCTTGCCGTGGTGGATCTCCATCGTGCGCGCGTCGATCGTCGGTTCGAGCGCGTCATGGGCGTACGGCAGGTCGGGCAAGGCGTGCATCCTACCTCCTCGGAATCAAGAGCCCCCGGCCGGGGGCCGTAGTGACGAATGCCGGATTCTTGAACGCTTCGCCAAGGTATGCGCGCGGTGGGGACCGTGACCAGCCACTTCCGCCTCCCGTGTGCTCCCCTGTGCCCCCGCGTGCTCCCGCGTGCCGTGACCCGCTTCCCGCCTGCTTCGTCTTTCTCCTGTCCAGTCGCTCCAACCAGGAGGGGAGGGGCTTCAACCACGGGAGGGGCTTCAGCCATGAGGGGAGGGATCGCAGTGGCGGGAAGATGTCGTCTGCTGGCGGTGGGGCTGCTGGTGCTGGCGGCCGCGGGTTGCGCGGAGGAACGAAGCATCGTCGGACCGCCGCTGCCCGATCCTCCCTTCGATCCCGAGTTGGCGGCGAACTCCATCTACTCGCTCCGGTTCGCGGCGGACAACGCGATCGTGGCGCAGGTGCGGACGATCGCCGAGGTGCTCGGGCTGTCCGCACCCCAGGCGAATCGGGTGGCCCACGCGCAGCTCCGCGGCTCGTCCGACCGGGTCGATCTTCTCCGCGCTCTCGAGCCGCGTTCGCTCGAACGCGCGGTGGCGAACGTCGCGGCGCGCCGCGGACAGGGCGCGAAGACCCCGCTCTTCCCGATCAACTTTCTCGGCAAGGAGTTCGTCTTCGACGCGTCCATCGACGCGTACGTCGAGTACGGGGACGGGGGGCCGGAGAACGGGGTCCGGTTCGAGCTGTACGTGGTCGACCTTTCGTCGGGGCTGCCCGCACTTCCGTTGCGGCCCTTCGGGTTCGTGGACCTGATGGACGAGAGCGACGCGGTGTCCGCGCGGCTGCGGATCCGGGCCTTCGATACGAGCGGCGGCGGGACTCGCCGCGTCGCCGATTATGTCGTGGACGGCGCCTTCGCGTCCGACGCGAACGGGGTGTCGGTGAGCCTGCTGGCCGAGGGGTTCGCGGAGGACCAGAACGGGCGCTTCGACTTCGAGCTCGACGAGTTGCTGGAGTTCGACGACGCGGCCGGCATGACATACGTCACGTCCACGCACCGCGTGCTCTCCGCCGAGGGGACGGAGGTGCGGTTGCGGGTCGGCGGCGATCTGTCGGCGGACGGGTCGCACGCGGATCTCGTCTTCCTCATGGACATCGATGGCTCGGGCGGGCGGACGCTCGTCGACCTCGCCGTCGTGAACGG
Organism: Candidatus Palauibacter denitrificans; assembly: GCA_009841015.1. GTDB lineage: Bacteria > Gemmatimonadota > Gemmatimonadetes > Palauibacterales > Palauibacteraceae > Palauibacter > Palauibacter denitrificans. Next base: position 10,335 of record VXMQ01000024.1, read on the forward strand.
GGCGCAGGAGGGAGAGATCCGCCAGGCCGGACGCGTGGAGGCGCTCGTCGAGGGCACGGTGGAAGCTCCTGTCTTCATCGATGCCGTCGGACGGGGATTCACCGGCTCGGAACTCGCGGCGCTCGACGAGATCCTGTTCGGCATCGACGACGTACTCGCCTTCGCCGGCGAGGCCTATGTCCCGCTCGCCGACCTCTTCGCCTACTAGGAGCCCGTCGCAAACCCCCGCTGCGGACGGATCGTCAGGCGGCGGCGATCTCGTTGAGGGCGCGGCGTACGAGGACGGGGATCATGGCGCGGCGCCACTCCGGATCCACCGTGATGTTGGAAAGCGGGTGACACTGGCGGAACGCCTGCTCGGCCACGGCCTCGATCACGCCGGGACCGAGGCGGTTCCCCATGGCGGCGTCCTCCACCTTGCCCACGTGGCGGGGATACGCGCCCATCGCGGAAACGACGAGGCGGAAATCGGACACGCGGCCGTCGTCGTCACGGCCGACGCGCACCGCGAGGTTGGCTAGCGGGAAGTCGATCGCCGCGCGCGGCCGGAGTTTCTGAAACGCGACCCGCGTACCCGGGGGCGGCCGCGGAATGCGGATCGCGACCACAAGTTCGCTTCTCCCGATGGACCGGTTCCAGATCCCGTCCGACGTAAAGAATCGCCTGATCGGCACGTCGCGCGTCCCGTCTTCGTCCGCGACCTCGAGGACCGCATCGAGCACCGCGAGCACGGGCGGCGTGTCGGCCGAGTGTGCCGCGACGCAGCGGGTGCCGCCCTTCACGACGTGGCAGAGGTCGCCGTCCTTCTTCAGGCAGTAGCCGAGCGCCCTCCGCCAGAACCTGGTCTGGTTGTAGTAGGCGCACCGCGTGTCGAGGCAGACGTTGCCGCCGATGGTCCCGACCCGCCGCAACTGCGGACCCGACACGAGTTCGGCGGCCCGGGCGAGGCTGGGGATCCGCGCGAGGATGTCCGGGTGGGTCGCGACCGAAGTCAGCGTCTCGGCCGCCCCGATGCGGATCTCGTCCCCGTTGGAGGCGATTCCGTGCATCTCCCGTACGCGGCTGAGGGCGACGAGGTGGCCGGGCGTGAACAGGCCGTGCTTCATGTTGGGGACGAGGTCGGTCCCGCCGGCGATGGGCATCGCGTCGTCGCCATGGACGGCGAGCAGCGACAGCGCCTCGTCGAGCGCGCGCGGCATGTGGTATTCGTACGGATGAAGCCTGAGCATGTCCGGCAAACTAGTGTCGTGCCCCGGACGCGCCACTAACCTGTGGGCCGGATCGCACTCAAACCCGAACGCCGAAACCGGAGGAGAGGTTGGATCCCGATTCGCTGAGAGAATTCGCGGCGGAGCTGGCCGAGGAGTCGGGCCGGGCGATCGCGGGCATGTTCCGCCACCCCGACCTGGCCGTCGAATCCAAGACGGACGCCTCGCCCGTCACGGTGGCGGACCGCTGCGCCGAAACGCTGCTGCGCGACCGGATTCTGGAGCGCTTTCCCGACCATGGCATCGTCGGGGAGGAGTTCGGCCCGCAGAACGACGACGCGGAGTACGTCTGGGTGCTGGATCCGATCGATGGGACGATCTCCTTCGTCGCGGGCGTCCCCCTGTTCGGGACGCTCATCGGGCTGCTGCGCGACGGGGAGCCGATTCTGGGGGTGATTCACCAGCCGATCACGCGCGAGCTGGCCATCGGCACTCCGTCGGGGACGACCTTCAACGGGGAGACGGTGAGGGTCCGGGAAGGCCGCGCGCTGTCGGAGGCGACGCTCCTCACGACGGATCCGGGGGCGGTCGGCCGGCACCGGAACCTCGCGGGGTTCGAGGCGCTGTGGTCGAGAACGGCGCTGTACCGCGGCTGGGGCGACTGTTACGGATATCTCATGGTCGCGACGGGGCGAGCCGACATCATGCTCGATCCGGTCATGCATCCGTGGGACATCGCGGCGCTCGTCCCGGTGATCCGGGGCGCGGGCGGCGTGATCACGACCTGGGAAGGCGACGATCCCATCGGCGGCACATCGACGGTGGCGGCCGCGCCGGCGCTCCACAGGGAGGCGATGGAGATCCTGAACGGAACCGGAACGTCATGACGGGAATGAGACGCTACCCTTCGGCGATGGCCGCCCTTCTGGCCGGCCTCGCGGCGTGCGGCGGGCCGGGGTCGATCATCGTCGACAACGGGAACATCATCGACGGCACGGGAGCCGTGTGGCCGACGGGGCGGCTCGTTGTGGTCGACGGCCGGGTGACGTGCGTGGGGGCGCAGGCGCACTGCGACGAGCCGGCGGGCGTGGAGGTGCTCGACGCCGATGGCTTCTGGGTCGTGCCGGGGCTGATCGATGTGAAGGAGGCCGCGGAGGTGCCGAGCAACGAGCAGGCCGCCTACCTGGCCTTCCTCCTCGGCGTCACGACGGCGGCGGTCCCGGAGATCCCGGAGGGGCCCGAAGGGGAGCCGCTGCCGCCGACGGGCAGCGATGACGCGCGCATTCCCGCGCCGCGGTCGGCGACGCCCGTCGAGGAGCCGCCGTACCCGCTCGGCCTCTTCGGCCAGGCGCTCGCCGCCACGATCCCGCTCGACGCGGGCGAGCCGCCCGGCCGCGAGCCGCGAGATCTCCAGCTATTCGCACGGTCCCGCGCGACGCTCGCCGACCGCGAGGCGCTCCTGGATTCCGCCCGTGCGATGGGAGCGCGAGGCGCCGCGTTCGCGCCACGACTCCTGGAGCAGGAGCGCTGGGCGGCGCCCTACCGACTGCCGCACGGGATGAACCGCCTCCTCGAGTACGCGCTGGTCACGGAACGCATTCAGGACCGGCTCCTTCCCGACCGCACGCCCGCCGAGGCTGAACGGCTGGGCGCGGCGCTGGAGGTGCTCCGCGAGTTCGTGCGGGAATTCCACGCCGCCGGAGGATCCGTCTCCACAGCCACGAACGGCGCGCTCGCGCCGGGGCTGGCGCTGCACGAAGAGATGGACGCGCTCGTCGCGGCCGGGTTGACGGCGGAGGACGCCCTCTACGCGGCCACGCGCGAGGCGGCGCGTTACCTGGGACTCGAGGATTCGCGGGGTACGCTGGAGCTGGGCAAACTGGGGGACTTTCTGATTCTCGAGAGCGATCCGCGCCTGGACATTTCGCTCACGCAGACGGTTTCCCGCGTGGGCAAGGGCGGGGTCCTGTACGATCCGCCCACGCTCTTCGACGCCCTGCTCGACAACCCCGGCAACCGGGTTTCGGACAATCCCGTACGGCTCCTGATCGGCGGGGCCGCGCTCCTGCTCACGCTGCTCCTCTTCGCGCGCGGCGTCCGGAACCACCGCCGCTCGCTGGGGCCGCGCATCGTCCCCTGACGAGTACCGGGGCCCCGAGAGGAGCGCCTGGCGGACAGTCGGGCGGACAGTCGGGCGGGCTACCAGAACGGTTCCGTCGCGACGAAGATCCGCCACGATTCGATCAGGCCGGGCTCGGCCGCGCGCGCCCACCGGTCGTACCAGTCGGCGACCCGCGACGCTCCGTCGGCCGCGAGTGGATCGGCCGCGGCCAGTTCCTGCGCGATCCGCCGGGCGACGGACGCGTCGTTCAGGCGGCCGAGGTCGTCCTGCAGCGCCGACAGACGTCGGAGGTAGGTGTCCACCGCCGACCCCGGAAACAGGGTCCGCGAGTAGTCGCACGCATAGCGGAGCTTCTTGAGCGCGATCCTGACCCGATGGCGCTCCGGCTCGGGGAGGTGATCGAACCCGTGTCCCGCCTTCATCAGGCTCCGGTATCTCGCACTCAGCCGGTCCCTCGCCGTATCCGCGAGGGACGCATCGCTGTCCTCGACGACGAGGCCGCCGCCGTGCGCCACCCGCAGCAGGTCCAGGACGAACCGGTTGAACCGCCGGCCCAGAATCAGCTTCCGGGCGGACGCATACGCCGCGTCCCGCCGTTCCCGGGCGGTGTCACGAAGCCGCGGCAGCGAGGACACCCCCGGGTTCGCGTCGATCACGGGAGGCAAGGTCTCGAGCAGAAAGACGTCGAGGTCGCGCGCCGGGCCCAGCCGCCTGAGCGCCCGCCGGGCCTCGCGGTTCAGGGCGGCGGCGCGGGATCCGAGATGGGGTTTGAGGAACAGGAACGCCGAGCGCAGCCGCCGCAGGGAGACCCGCAGCTGGTGGATGCCTTCGGGATCGCCGGTCTCCAGCACCGGAGCGAGATTCCCCGTCACGTGGGTGGACGCGGCCCGGACGACCTTCGCGAGCGCTCCGTCGATCGAATCCGCCGGATCGAGTGTCACCCGGGTCGCCCGGACGGCGGGCGGCGACGTGCCGAGAAGCAGATCGGTGCCGCTCGCCGCCTTGGAGCGCGTGCCGATCCTGAGGCGACGCTTGTCGAGGAGCGCGCGCGCCCCCGCCAGCATGTCCCCCACCGGACCGCTCAGCAGCTCCAGCTCCAGTTCGGCTATCCGCGTCTTGCGTTCGCCGGCCGAGATCCGCCCGGTGTCCAGCGACGCCTCGACCAGAGCGTCGCCCGCCTGGACCTCCTTCTTCGTGCGCTCGATGTCCGTGAGGAAGGTGGGGTTCAGCGCATCGGCCTCCGCGATCCCGAGATCGCCGACGGGGGCCTCGCGTGGGAGTTGATCGAGTCCGGGGGAAAGATCGTCGGCCCCTGCGGGCGGGAGGCTCGTGTTCCACTCGTCGCGGGTGAGCCCATCGCCCACATCCCTCTTCAGCGTCAGTTCGCGAGCGCCCCGCCGCATGCGGATTCTGAGCGCGAAACCGCGACGCCGGAGGTGACCCTCCGGCGTGTCGTAATACGTGGTGAGCAGATGCTGCCGGACGGGATTTGTGCCCCCCAGGTCGCCGAAGGCCGCGGCGAGCTCGGCCGGATCCCCGGTGAGCTTGACCTCGACCTCGACCGTCGCGGGTACCATGGAACCTGGCGTCGTGTCCACGACACTAGGCGACGGCGGTGCAGGCCTCCTCGAGAAGGGCCGCCACCCGGTCGAGCGCCTCGTCGAGTTCCGCGGCGGGGTTGCCGAAGCCGATCCGCAGATACCGATCCATGCCGAAATGGTCGCCCGGCACGAGGAGCACGCCCTTCTCGGCCCGCAGCCGCTCGGCCAGTTCGGTGGAGTTGATGTCGAGGCCGTAGCGCACGTAGCAGATCGCACCGGCATCCGGGGTCCGGTACGAGAACAGGTCGGCGCGGTCGTCGAGCCAGCGGGTGACGCGGGAGAGGTTGACGCGGATGATCCCCCGCGTCCTCTCGAGTACGCGGGGGCGCACATGGGCGCTCAGGACGCGGCGCGCCGCGACGTCCGAGAGGGTGGCCGGCGTGATCGTGGTGTAGTCCTTCCGGCTCCAGAACTCCTCGTGCATGTGCGCCGGCGCCGCGATCCAGCCGAGGCGGAGCCCCGGCAGCGCGTAGGCCTTCGAGAGCGAGCCGGTCACGATCACCCGGTCGTAGCGGCCCCAGAAGCTCGGCGTCTCCGGGCCCTCGACCTCCGCCCCGACATAGACCTCGTCCGCGAGAATCCAGGCCCCGACCGCCTCGGCGGCGACGACGATTTCGTCCATCGCCGCCGGCGTGAGGACGGCTCCCGTCGGATTGTTCGGATTCGTGACGATGACGAGGCGCGTCCCCGGCGTGATGACGTCCGCGGCGCTTCCCGGGGCGGGCTGCCAACCACGCGCTTCATCGAGCTTCCACGAGACGACGTCCGCGCCCAGTCCTCGAGCCAGCCCCGGCGTCTGGCCGTAGGTGGGTTCCAGAGCCACGACCCGGTCCCCGGCCGACACCAGGCTCCAGAGCACGACGTAGTTCGCTTCGGCCCCGCCGGTCGTGACGATGATGTTCTCGGGAACCGCCCCCTCGTACAGGTCCGCGATCACGGCCTTCAGCGGGTCGGAACCATCGCTCTGTCCGTACTCCAGGCGGACGCCGCCCGGGTCCAGGTCGATGAGTTCCAGCAGTTCCGACAGCGTCAGCGGGTGCACGCCGCTCTCGGAAAGGTTGTAGTCCACGCGGTGCTCGAACGTCGACTGCCACCGCTCCATCAGGAATGGGGGGACCCGCATCCGCTCCTCCTTCATCACCCGTCAGGTTCATTCCGGCGGGACCTTGTCACATCATATGAGATGTGATATCGTAGACGATGCGTCTCGTTCTCGACACGAACGTCATCGTCGCAGGCCTGCGAAGCCCCCTGGGCGCCTCGGCGGACCTGCTCGACCGTGCGTTGGGCCGGGAGTTCACGTTGCTCCTCTCGGTGGCGCTCGTGCTGGAATACGAGAGTATATGCAAGGCTCCGACGCAGCGAATCGTCGCTGGCCTCAAGGAGTCCGAAGTTGAAGTCATCATGTCGGCCCTGTGCGCGGTGGCAGAGCCGGTGCGATCGCGGTTTCTGTGGCGTCCGCAGCTTCGCGACCCAGCGGATGAGATGGTGCTGGAAGCCGCCATCAACGGAAGCGCGGACGCACTGGTCACCTTCAACCGGCGGGATTTTGGCGACGCCGCCGAGAGATTCGGGATGAAGTTGTTGTCGCCCCGACAAGCGCTTCAGAGGATACGAAGATGACGCGAAGGCATAAGCAAACCAGCACCTACCCCCTGCGTCTCCCCTCATCCCTCAAGATGGCTGTACGCGAGATCAGCGAAGAGGACGGAACCAGCATTAATCAGTTCGTGGCAACGGCAGTGGCGGAGAAAATCACGGCCATGAAAACGGCCGAGTTCTTCGCTGCGCGCTCGGGAGAGGCCGACATCCAGGCGGCGCGACAGCTCCTGAAGCGACGCGGCGGGGAGCCGCCGGAGGCCGCGGATCGCCTGTCGGAGAGTGAGGCTGAAGGGCGCTGACGTAACAGTCTGGTCACGACGCTTGCCCCGTGGTGAAATCGGCCTAGGGTTGGCGCTGAACGCACCGTGCGCGACACCTCGTCGTGACCCGGTTCCGGACGTCCGCAGCCCCAGCCAGGCGTTGATCCATTGTTCGAAACGATTGCTCTGCTTCTGATTCTCGGGCTCGCCACCTTCGATCTCTGGGTCGGGGTCGCGAACGATGCGGTGAACTTCCTGAACTCGGCGTTCGGGTCCCGGGTGGCGCGGCGGCGCCTCATCATGATCATCGCCACGATCGGGATCCTCCTCGGCGCGTTCACATCGAGCGGCCTCATGGAAGTGGCGCGGCGCGGCGTGTTCGACCCCAGCTTCTTCACCAACGTGGACGGGACGATCATCCTCACCTCGATCCTCGCGCTCTATCTCGGCGTCATGGCGGCGGACGTCCTCCTCCTGGACCTGTTCAACACCTTCGGGCTGCCGACGAGCACGACCGTATCGATCGTGTCGGAACTCGTGGGCGCCTCGATCGCGGTCGCCCTCTGGACCACGGCGGGCGGATTCCGCGAAGCGCTGGCAGTCATCAACACCGGGCCGGTGCTCGGCATCTACACCGCCATCTTCCTCTCCGTGATCACCGCCTTCGTGAGCGCGGCCGGGATCATGTGGCTGGTCCGGATCCTGTACGGATTCGACCTGAAGGAGAGCTTTCCGCGCTGGGGCTGGCTCTGGACCGGCGTCTCGTTCTCCGCGATGTCCTATTTCGTGCTGTTCAAGGGTCTGCAGGGCGCCGCGCTTCTCGGCGAGGAGACGATGACGATGCTGCGCGAGCAGATCTTCCTGATCCTCGTCGGCGTGTTCGCCCTGTCCAGCGTGTTCGCGCTCGCGTTGCGGCGGCGACCCAGGACGGTGGTCGGCGTCATCGTCCTCACCGGTACGGGCGCGCTGTCCATGGCATTCGCCGGAAACGACCTCGTCAACTTCATCGGTCCGTCGGTCGCGGCCTTCCAGGCGGTGCTCGTGGAAGGGGTCGACCTTTCCGGCCGGGTGCCGACGCCGCCGTGGGCGCTGCTGGCGGCGGGCATTATCATGGCCGTGGCGCTCATCCGGTCCCGGAAGGCGCGTCGGGTGACGGACACCGAGATCCGGCTGGCCGCCCAGAGCCACACGCCACAGCGCTTCCGTGACAGCAAGCTGGGTACGTCGATCGCGACGTGGGGGTACTCCGGCTTCCTCTTCGCCAAGCGCCTCACGCCGCGCAGGATCCGGGAGCATATCGAGACGCAGACCGCACCGCCCCCGCCGGATCCCCAGGATCCTCCGTACGACCTGCTGCGCGCCAGCGTGAATCTGACCGTCGCGGCGCTGCTCATCTCCATCGGCACCGCGAACAGGCTGCCCCTGTCGACGACCTACATCACGTTCATGGCCGCGATGGGCGCCTCCTTCGGGGACCGAACGTGGACGACCATCGACGGCGGCCAGCGCGTGACGGGCATCATGGTGGTGCTCGGCGGCTGGCTCCTCACGGGCCTTATCGCCGCTTCGGTCGCCTTCATGATGGCCTCGCTGATCGTGCTGACCGGGGCTGCCGGCCTGCCGATCGTCGCCGTGCTGGTCGCCGTCGGCATGTGGCGGCTCGGAAGGGTCCACCGGCCCGAGCCGGAGCACGGCTGATTCCCGGCCCGCCCGGCGCGTCGCCTCGAAACGCGCCGGGCCGGGCCAAGCGGGTCAGCCCATGCGGGCGTCGACCGTCAACTCGTCCTGGTCCATCGTGCCCCACAGGACCATGGAGCCCGCGAGAATGATGATCGAGGGATAGAAAAGGACCTGCGACCCCTCGAGGACCCAGCCCCACGGATCGAGGATCGACCGCCACACGGCGAGCGCCG
>VXMQ01000052.1 GCA_009841015.1 Candidatus Palauibacter denitrificans
TCGGCCGTGCGCACTGCCGACACGCGGTGAGAGACGATGATGGAGGTGCGCCCGGCCATGTATTCGCGCAGCGCCTCCAGGATGGCGGTTTCCGTCTCCGAATCCACGGCCGACAGGGCATCGTCCAGGATGAGCACCGGCGCGTCGCGGTGGACGGCCCGCGCCAGCGTGGCTCTCTGTTTCTGGCCGCCGGAGAGATTGATGCCGCGTTCGCCCAGGCGCGTGTCGATCCCGTCGGGAAGGATGGCCAGCGTCTTCTCCAGCTGCGAAACGGCGAGCGCGCTGCGGAGTTCTTCCGCGACCGGCTCCCCCGCATCGCGCTCTCCGTGCAGGAGTTCGATGTTCGTCCTCAGCCGCATGCTGAACAGGAACGGTTCCTGTGGCACGAAGGCCATCGAGTCGCGCAGCGAACCCACGTCGAGTTCCCGGATATCCACGCTATCGAGGCGAATCGTCCCCGCCGTCACGTCGTAGAGACGGGGGATGAGTGCGGCCAACGTGGACTTGCCGCTCGCGGTCGCGCCGACGATGGCGACCGTCTGCCCGGGTTCGATGCGGAAGGAGATGTCCCGCAGCACATCGCGCTCCGTCCCCGGGTAGCGGAAAGAAACGTCGTCGAATTCCAGCGCGCCCCGCACCGACGCGAGCGTGACTGGCGACTCCGGGTCCCGGACAGCGGGGACGATGTCGAACAGTTCGTTGAGGCGGCCCATCGAGGCGGCCCCCCGCTGGAAGAGGTTCGTGACCCAGCCGAGGGCGATCATGGGCCACATCAGCATGGTGAGGTAGAAGGAGAAGGCGACGAAATCGCCGAGCGTGATGGCGCCCCGGACGACCTGTCCGCCCCCGAACCACAGTACGACGACTGCGCCGACGCCCGCGAAGAACATGAGCGAGGGGTGGAACAGCCCCCACACGCGGGCGAGGGAGAGATTGCGCGATTTGTAGTCCCGGTTGAGGGTCTCGAAGCGTCGGGCCTGAGCCTCCTCGCGCACGTACGCCTTCACGATGCGGGTCCCCGCCAGGTTCTCCTGGGCGAAGTTGGAGATCTCCGAGAACTGGGCCTGGATCCTCTCGAAGCGCTCATGAATCTGCCGGCCGAAGAGGAACACGATGGGGGGGAGGACGACCATCGGGATCATCGCCCAGAGCGTGAGCATGGGATCGATCCAGATCATGAGCCCGAGCGCCAGCGTGGCGACGGTGGCGGTGTTCACCGCGTACATGATCGCGGGTCCGGCGACCATGCGGACCGCCTGCACGTCGTTCGTCGCCCGGCTCACGAGATCGCCCGTCCGCCAGGCGTCGAAGAACTGCGGCGGGAGCCTGAGCAGATGCGCGAAGAGGGCGCTCCGGATATCTGTCTCCATTCGCCGGCTCAGCCCGTTCAGGAGCTTCCGCATCCAGAATCTCGTCGCGCCGGCCACGACGGAAATCGCCGTGAGCACGAGGGCGTAGCGCAGGATGAGGTCGGCGCGGAGTTCCCTCTCCAGCGCGTCGACTGCCATCTTGAGCACCCATGGCCCCGCGACCGTGAACAGGTTGCTCACGATCACGAGCGTAAGCCCGGCCGCGATTCCCACGCGGTACGGGCGGAAGTAGGGTAGCAGCGCTCTGAGTGATCTCAAGATGTCTCCGCGTGGAGCCGCCGGGCGTTTATTCTGCGGGGCGCCGTTCGAACGTATGTGCGGGTTGCAGGCCGTACAACGACGCTAGCAGTCCGTGGCAAGACCCTGCGTCCGCGCCGAGAGCGGTGAGGCGCTCGCCTGACAAGGAGCGACGAGCGAGAATAGCAGCGCTATTTGACCGAGGAGCGACGCAGAGCGTAGCGATTCAGGCGAGATGTATCGCCGCTCGAACGCAGCGGGGCTCTTGCCACGGGCTGCTAGGGAAGGGACAGGATGGAACGGACAACGTCAGCGTTTCTCGCCGCGCTTGCCGCGATGACCGCGATGGTCATGGGCTGCGCGCCGGAAATCGGCCCCGGGGCGGAGGGGAGCGCGGCCGCCAGCGAGCCGGCTGCGGTGAGCGCGCCGCCCGCGTCGCCGGTGCGGCGAATGCCGGCTCCGCCGGTGGCCGGGGGGGCGATGGCCGAGCCGGGTGGCGCGCCGGGAATGACCTACACGATGGTCACGGTGCCGGCCGGCGCGGAGCTGGAGGTCGAACTCATCGATCCGATCCGGACGGACGACCTTCGGCCCGGGGATGCCCTGAAGTTCGGGGTGACGCGGCCGTTGATCGAGAACCGCATGGTCCTGGTGCCGCTGAATTCCCTGATCAATGGCGAGGTCACCGCGGTCGAGACCCCGGTCGCAGTCCGGAATGACGATGAGGCCGGCGGGGGCGGCGAACCCATGATGGCAAAGGTCCGCTTCGTCGACGTCTTCTTCAACGGAGAGTCCTGGCCCATGTCGGCGTCGGTGGTGGAGGTCATGCCGGGGCCGAGAGGCCGCGCGGCGGCCGGAGGGGCGGCCCGCGCGAATCTGGGCCGAGTCCTCGGCGGCGGTCGTCAAGGCGCCGTCGCGGGCGCCGCGGCAGGAGCCGCGAGGGGTTCCGCGGTCCTCCTCGCGCCCGATGGAGCGGGACCGGCGCTCCCGGCCGGTACGATCTTCAGGCTGCGGCTCGACGAACCCCTGGTTTTCGGGCTTCCGAACATCTGAGGACGGGAATCGGCGCCGGCCTGCGCGCCCGGTCAGACACCGATCGCGGGACACTCCGGTTCGAGCGGACATTCTCCGCAGCGCGGGGCGCGGGCGCGGCAGAGCGAGCGGCCGAACGTGATGAGCAGCATGTGCATGCGGAAGCGCTCGGAGGGGGAGACGGTCCGCGAGAGCGTGGCGTAGGTCAGGTCGGCGGAAGCCCGCGGGGAGACCCACGCGAGGCGCCGTGCGATCCGGAGAACGTGCGTATCGACCGGGAGTACGGGCCGGCGGAGCGAGAAGCAGAGCACGCACGCGGCGGTTTTCACCCCGACGCCACGGAAGGTCGTGAGGTATGCGATCGCCTCATCGTCGCCCATCTCCTCGAGGTGATCGAGCGTGATCCGCCCCACCTCGGCGCGGAGTCGCTTGAGGGCGGCGTGGATGGCTGGCGCCTTCTGGTTCGCGAGGCCGGCGACGCGTACGGCGTCCTCGAGCTCGGCCGGCGTGGCTCGAAGCACGGATTCCCACGAGATCGGCCCGGTGGGGGACGCTCGGCCCGCCGCCTCCCCCGCTTCCTCGGCTGGATACCGCGCCGCGAGCGTTCGCCAGGCGCGATCCCGGTTCTCGTCGGTCGTCGACTGGCTCAGGATCGTGAGGACGAGTTCGTCCAGAGGGGCGAGGCGAGGCTTGTCGGGGACGGGGAAGCGCCCGGAAAGGCGCTTGAGGACGAGGTCGGTCCCGGGACTCCGCGTCGTCTGAGGGCTGGAACTCACGTGTGGCGTCTCTCCCCTTGGCAGTCCGTGGGAAAACAGGATATTTACCCGGACGCCACGAACTCCAGCAACGAACCGCAGGGCTCGTGAGGACCTGACGCTTGGATCCCCGTCTGACCGAGGGCCGTAATCCGCGCACCCGCGCCATCGATCGTGCCGACAGCGCGACGATCGTTCGCATGATACAGGCGGAGGATCGCGCGGTGCCGGAGGCCGTCGCTTCGCAGGCGGATGCGCTCGCACGCGTCATCGATGAGGTCGTGGAGCGCTTCCGTCGCGGCGGACGGCTCGTCTACGTCGGTGCGGGGACGAGCGGCCGCCTCGGCGTGCTCGACGCGGCGGAGTGCCCGCCCACGTTCGGCGTGGACCCGGGTCTGGTGCAGGCGATCATTGCGGGGGGCTCCGGCGCGCTCGTGCAGAGCGCCGAGGGGGCGGAGGATTCCCGGAGCGGAGGGGCCGAGGCCGTCCGCGCGTTCGGCGTCTCGCCCGCGGATCTCGTGCTCGGGATCGCGACGTCGGGGACTACCCCGTACGTCCTCGGGGCGCTGGCGGAGGCTGCGTCGCGTGGAGCGGGGACCGCGTTTCTCGGCTGCACCGCACCGCCGGAGGAGGTCGCGGAACTCGCGGACCACCTCATCCTGCCGCTCGTCGGGCCCGAAGTCATCGCGGGTTCGACCCGGATGAAGGCGGGGACCGCGACGAAGCTCGTGCTCAACACGATCACCACCGGGGCGATGATCCGCGGCGGCCGCGTGTTCGAGAATCTCATGGTCGACCTGCGGGCGCGATCCGCGAAGCTCGTCGACCGCGGGATCCGCATTTTCGTCACGCTCACGGGGGCATCGCGCGAGGAGGCGCGCCGCGCGCTGATCCGTACGGGCGGCGTCGTGAAGACGGCTCTTGCGATGCACGCGCTGGACGTCGACCGCGCCCTGGCCGAGCGATACCTCGATTGCGCGGACGGCTTTCTGGGTGTCGCGGTCGAGCGCTTCGGCGGCCCGGAGCGTCCCTGCTACGGCGGCTACCCGGCGGCGCCGGGCCGGCCCGCGGGCGCGGCGCCGCGCGCGCGCCTGGGCGCCGCGCCGGCTCGTCTCGCCGCCGCGCGCGCCGCCGGTGCCGCCGCGGAGGCGAAGGGGCAGCGCAACGCGGCGCGTCGAACCGCGTGGACGCCGGGCCAGCACGCCGCGCACCTGGCGGAGTTCGAGCGGAGCGCCGTGCGGCCTCGAGTCGAGCGGTGGCTCGCGGCCGCCGATCCGGGAGTGGCCCTCCCGACATTCGAGGACTGGACGGCGGGCGCCCCTCCTCCCGAACGCGGTTTCGAGACCGGGATCGCCTCGTTCTCCGCGGAAAGAGCCATCACGGTGGCCGCGGTCGCCGAGGGTCCGGAACCGGTCGCGGCGGCCCTCTCCCGCCGCGCCCGCGTCGGCTCCGAGACATTGACGCTGTATCAGTTTCTGCGCGGGGTCGCGCAACACGACGCCGCGCACGAAACGAGGCTGCGGGAGCGCGTGCACCCGGCGCTGCTGGCCGAGGCGGAAGCGTGACGCTCTGGGTCGGTGTGATGTCGGGGACTTCGCTGGACGGCATCGACGTCGCCGTCGTCGAGACGGCGGGCGACGGCGAGCGGCCGGCGGACTGGCGCGTCGTCGCCTTCGAGACGGAACGCTACGACGGTGCTGCGCGCGCACGGATAGCCGGGGCCATCACCTCGGGGAGCGCCGCGGCGATCTGCGCGCTCGACTTCGAGCTGGGCGAGCGGATCGGCGCGGCCGTGAACCGGATGCTGGCTGGCGCCTCGCTCCGGCCGGCCGACGTCGAAGCCATCGGCAGCCACGGCCAGACCGTGTGGCATGAGCCTCCCGAAGGCGCCCGGGGAGGGGCGACGCTGCAACTCGGCCAGGCGGCGGTCATCGCCGAGCGCACTTCGTGCACGGTGGTGTCGGACTTCCGCGTCCGGGACATGGCGGCGGGCGGCGAGGGTGCGCCGCTCACGGCCTACACCGACTGGCTTCTCTTTCGCGCGCGGGAATCGCGCGCGATTCAGAACATCGGCGGAATAGGCAACGTGACGGCGCTCCCCGCCGAATCCAGCGGAGCGACGCCGCAGGCTTACGACACCGGTCCCGGGGTCGTGCTCATCGATGGGGCGGTCGAGTTCCTTACGGAAGGGCGGTCCCGCTTCGATCTCGACGGGGAAATGGCGCGGCGCGGCGTCGCGAGCGACGACGCCCTCTCCGATTGGCTGAGCGATCCCTTCTTCAGTCGGCCCCCCCCGCGGTCGACCGGACGCGAGCGCTTCTCGCGGGACCGGCTGCTGGAATGGCTGCGGAGACACGCCGCGCTCTCACCCGAAGACACCATCGCGACCCTGACGGAACTCACCGCGCGCACGATCGCGGACGCCTACCGCTGGATCGAGGAGCCTCCCGCGGGGTGCTACCTCAGCGGCGGGGGAGCCCGAAACCCGGCTCTCGCATCGCGACTGGAGCAGCTGCTGGATCCGGTGCCCGTCCGCGATCTTTCCGCCCTCGGCCTCGACGCGGACGCCCGCGAGGCCGTGGCCTTCGCGCTCCTGGCGAGACAGCACGTACTCGGGTATCCCGCCAACGCGCCGTGGGCCACGGGTGCGCGCGGTCCGCGTCTTCTCGGAGTGCGGACCGCAGCGTGACCCGGTCCGACGCAGACCCGGCCCGGGTCGTCATCGAGGCGCTCCGGCTCGATCGCTGGTCTCCGGATGAGGTGGAGAGGCGCGCCGACCGGGCGCTCGCTCTCGGCGTGGGCGGGTTCATTCTGTTCGGCGGCGAAGCGGAACGCGTCGGTCGTCTGGTCGAACGGGTCCGCGAAGACGCTGCGCGGCCGCTCTGGATCGGTGCGGACCTCGAACGGGGAGCGGGTCAGCAGATCCGGGGCCTGATCGAGCTGCCACCGCCCGCCGCGCTCGCGGCCCACGGGAATCCGGGCGCGGCCGTCGAGGCGGCGGGTCGCGTCACGGCTCGTGAAGCGCTGTCCGTCGGGATCAACTGGGTGATCGCGCCGGTGCTCGATCTGGATGCGGAACCCGACAACCCGATCATCGCCACGCGCAGTTTCGGCGCGGACCCGCGGCGCGTCGGAGAGCTGGGCGTCCGCTGGATCGACGCCTGCCAGTCCGCCGGCGCCGCGGCGTGCGCGAAGCACTTCCCGGGTCACGGCAGGACGACAGAGGATTCGCATATCGGACTCTCCTCCATCGACGCCCCCGCCGAGCTTCTCGAGGAGGATCTCGCGCCTTTCGCGGCCGCGGCGGGCCGCGTCGCCAGCGTGATGGTGGCGCACGTCGCCTACCCGGCGCTCGGCGGCCGGCGGGCGGCGACCGTGGAGCCGGGCATCGTGTCGGGCCTCCTTCGCGGCCGGCTGGGCTTTGAAGGGGTCGTGAGCACGGACGCCATGATCATGGGCGGCGCCGGCGCCGACGATGCGAGCGCCGCGGTCGAGGCGGTCGCCGCCGGGTGCGATCTCATCTGCTATCCCGCCGATGCCGACGCGACGGTCGCGGCGCTGATGCGGGCCGCCGACGACCCGCTCCTTGCCGCCAGGCTGGAGGAGGCCTCGACCCGTTCGGCCCGCAAGTGCCCACCCTCCGCGCGGGCGTCGCGGCCGCCGTTCGAGCCGGTCGCGTTCGCCCGGGATACGATCGCGGGGGACGTGGAGGCTCTGCGCGGTTGGACGCCGCGGGCGCCGACGCGGGTCGTCGGGGTGTCGGACGACCCGGACGTCGGGCCCCCGGCCGGCCGCGCCGGAGCCTTGGGCACGATCGTCGCCGGCGACCTGCACGCGGCCGGCTGGCGGGTCACCGACAGCACCGAAGCCGAACAGTGCCTCGTCGTCCTCGCCGCGACGCCGCGCGGCTGGAAGGGCCGGGGCGCGCCCGCGGCCGAAGCCGTCGAGCGGACGCGCGCCCTCGTCCGCTCGGCCCGCCGCGGCCTCGTCGTACTGCTCGGCCACCGCCGCTGGCTGGATGTACTCGGCGTCCCCGGCATCTGCGCCTGGTCCACCGAGACGGTGATGGAACGCGCCGCCGCGGACTGGTTGCGCTTCGCCGTCAGCGCGGCTGCGGCGGGGTCCCGAAGGGGGGACGGTTGAGTCCGGCCGACTGGTGGATCGTCGCGATCTACCTCGCGCTCACGTTCGGCGTCGGACTGTGGCTCTCGCGCCGGGCACGCGGGAGCATCGTCGACTTTTTCGTCGGGGGACGCGCGCTGCCGTGGTGGCTCGCAGGCACGTCGATGGCCGCGACCACTTTCTCGGTGGACACGCCGCTCTATGTCTCGGCCCTCATCGCGCGCCGGGGCATCGCCGGCAACTGGGAATGGTGGTCCTTCGGCCTTTCCCACCTCCTTCTCATCTACCTCTTCGCGCGTCTGTGGCGCCGCGCCGGGATCGTCACGGATGTGGAACTGACGGAACTTCGCTACGGCGGCCGCCCCGCCGCCGTGCTGCGGGCCACGCGCGCCTTCCTGTTCGCGGTTCCGATCAACTGCATCTCGATCGGTTTCGTGATGCTGGCCATGCGCAAGGTCGTCGAGGCGCTCGGGCTGCTCCCGGACCTGTCCGGCTGGATGCCGGGAGACGAGCGCCTGTGGGCTGTCGTGGCCCTCTCCATCTTCGTGCTCGCATACGCGAGCATTGCCGGGCTGTGGGGTGTCGTCGCGACGGACTTCTTCCAGTTCTTTCTGGCGCTCTTCGGAGCCATTCTCGTGGCCGGCTTCGCCCTGGCGGAGATCGGCGGGATCGCGGAGCTCAAAGCTCAACTCGCGGCGGCAGGGCGGAGCGATGTGCTCGGGATGGTTCCCCGGCCGGGGTCCGAAGCCCTCCCGTTCGGAACCTTCCTCGCCTACCTCGGCATACAATGGTGGGCCTTCCGCCGCTCCGATGGCGGGGGCGAGTTCGTCCAGCGCCTGCTCGCCTGCCGCACCGAAGCGGACGCGGAGCGCGCCGCATGGTGGTTCGTGTGGCTTCACTACGTGGTCCGCGCGTGGCCCTGGGTACTCGTGGGACTCGTGGCCGTCGTCGTTTTTCCGGATCTGGCGGATCCCGATCTGGGATACCCGATGCTCATGCTGCGGTATCTTCCCGCCGGCCTCCTGGGGCTCGTCGTCGCGTCCTTCTTCGCCGCCTTCATGTCGACCGTCTCGACGCAGATCAACTGGGGTGCGAGCTATCTCGTGAACGACCTCTACGCCCGCTTCGTCGACCCGGACGCCTCTCCCGCGCAACTCGTGTTGCTGGGTCGGTTCGCTTCGGCCGGCATCGTTGCGGCCGCGACGGCGGCGGCGTTCTTCGCCGATGACATCGGAGCGCTCTTTCGGTTCATGATCGCTATCGGCACGGGGCCCGGGGCGGTGCTCATCCTGCGCTGGTTCTGGTGGCGCGTGAACGCGTGGGCCGAACTCGCCTCCATGCTTGCCGGCTTCGCCATCGCCCTCTGCTCGTATCTTCCCGCGTTCGGTGCGATGGAGTTCGGGACGCGGCTCGCACTGACCGCCTTCGGCTCGGCGGCGGTCTGGCTTCCCGTGATGTGGTTTACGCGTGCGGAGGACGAGGCGACCCTGGTGGAGTTCTATCGACGTGTGCGACCCGCCGGGCCCGGCTGGCGCGCGATCCGCGAACGCGCGGGCGTTTCTCCCGACTTTCCCCTCCATGAAGCGCTCCTGCGGGCAGCGGGAGCGACGCTGCTCCTGTTCGGGGCGATGTTCGCGCTCGGAGCCGTTCTGCTGCTCGAGCCGCGGACCGCCGCCCTTTCCGCCGGCGTGGCCGCTCTGGGCGGTGCCGGCCTCTGGATCCTGCGCACCCGGCGACCCGCCTAGCGGCCCCTTTCGCCGCGGTTTCCCGGCTTGACCACAACATATGGTGTAGTTATCATTTGGAGGCCACCACATATAGCGGTGCGTGTGGAAAAGCACGGATTTTTGTGTGGAAAAGCTGTGGAGTCGTGGAAAACCGCCCGACGGTCCACAGCGACCGGATACGAAGAACCAGAACGATGGGCGCGGGGCACATGTCGATCTCCGCGCCCGTCCGGCTTCCCGGCCTAGGCCGGCATTCGACTCGCGCGGTCGTCGGGTCCCGGCCGAAGCCGGTTTTTTCCGCGGGTTGGCTTGATTTGTGGACGGTCGAAAACAGGAAGGCGGGGGGGCGGCAATGAATCCACCGGATGTGGCGGTGCGGGAGGGCGTGTCGACGAGCGCCCCGGTACGGGGTGAGATGCGGGTGGGATCCAATGCCAGGCCGGCCGACCTCGCCGAGCCCGGACTTGCCGAAAACGCGCGGACGGTGCTGGCGCGCCGGTACCTGAAGAAGAATGACCGCGGCGAGCCCATCGAGGGGCCGCGCGACCTCTTCTGGCGCGTGGCCGATGTCATTGCGTCGCAGGATGGCCGCTACGGGGCGACGGACGAGGAGGTCCTCGAGCGCACGGAGCGCTTCTATCACCTGATGGCCGACGGCATCTTCGAGCCGAACAGCCCCACGCTCATGAACGCCGGGCGTCCGCTCGGGCAACTCTCCGCCTGCTTCGTGCTTCCCGTTCCGGACAGTCTCGACGGCATCTACGAGACGCTGCGGGACATGGCCCTCATCCATCAGAGCGGAGGCGGCACCGGGTTCGGCTTCAGTCGCCTTCGTCCTTCCGGCGACGTCGTCAAGTCGACGATGGGCGTGGCGAGCGGCCCGGTCAGTTTCATGGAGGTCTACGACGCCTCGACCGAGGCCGTGAAGCAGGGCGGGACGCGACGGGGCGCGAACATGGGCATCCTGCGCGTCGATCATCCGGACATCCGCCACTTCATCGAGTGCAAGGCGGACAAGACCCGGATCACGAACTTCAACATCTCGGTCGGCGTCACCGACGCCTTCATGGCGGCGGTCCGGACGGGTTCGGACTACGATCTCATCAGCCCGCGGACCGGCGATGTCGTGGATCAGCTGAACGCCGAGGAGGTGTTCTCGAGCATCATCTCCAGCGCGTGGCGGAATGGCGAGCCCGGAGTCTTCTTCATCGACGAGGCGAACCGCTACAACCCGGTCCCGCACCTCGGCGGCTACGAGGCCACGAATCCCTGCGGCGAACAGCCGCTGCTCGCCTACGACGTATGCAATCTCGGCTCGATCAACGTCGGATACTTCGTCGACGATCAGGGTCGGGTCGACTGGGACGGGCTCGGCGAGGCCGTCCACGAATCGACCCATTTCCTCGACAACGTCATCGATGCGAACCGCTACCCGCTCCCGAAGATCGAAGATCTGTCCCAGCGGATCCGCCGCGTCGGCCTCGGGATCATGGGATGGGCCGACATGCTCGTCAGGGTCGGCGAACCCTACGGTTCCGAGCGCGCGGTCGAACTCGCGCGCGAGTTGATGGAGTTCGTCGACGAGGAATCCAAGGTCGAGTCCGAGCGGCTGGCTGCCGAGCGCGGCGTCTTTCCGGAGTGGGAGCGATCGATCTGGGGTCCGGACGAGACGTGCGCACGGGACGCCGACGGCAATCGGATCCGCCCCGAACGCCGGCTCCGCAACTGCAACCTGACAACGGTCGCACCGACGGGGACCATCTCGATCATTGCGGGGTGTTCAAGTGGGATTGAGCCTCTGTTCGCGGTCGCATTCATGAGGAATCAGGCAGGTGTGCTGATGCCGGATGTGAATCCGGACTTCGTGCGCCGTGCGAAGGAAGGGGGTTGGTACTCCGAGGAGCTGATGCAGCGCATCGCCGACGAGGGCCACATCCACTTCGATGAAGTGCCGGGGGATGTTCAGGGGATCTTCGTTACGGCGCACGATGTTCCGCCCGAGCAGCACATTCGCATGCAGGCGGCATTCCAGGCGCACTGCGACTCCGCCATCTCGAAGACGTGCAATTTTGCGACGACCGCCACGGAGGAGGACGTGCGCAAGATCTACGAGATGGCGTACGAGTTGCGGTGCAAGGGGGTCACCGTCTACCGCGATGGGTCGCGTGACGAGCAGGTGCTGTCGACGGGCAGCACGGCGAAGGATGTCCAGCGCCAGACGAGCGAGAGCGGTTCGGCCGTCGCGGCGGACGGAGTCCGGCTCGAAACCGTCGATGTAGAGCCCGGGTTCGCCGGAGATCTCGCTGACACTCTCACCCGGCTTGCCGCCGCGGAGGCGCAGAACGGCGAACTGCGGGCGCACAACCGGAAGCTCGAGAATGCCGTCGAGCAGAAGCAGCGGCGGATCACCGAACTCGAAGGTTCCAGAATGCGCCGCGTCGAACGGCGGCAACGGCCTGCTGTGCTGCGGGGCCACACGCGGCAGATCGAATCGCCGCTGGGTACGATGTACGTGACGATCAACGAGGACGATCAGGGGCGCCCGTTCGAGGTCTTCGTCGCCCTCGGCAAGACGGGAGGGGCGGCGATGGCGGATGCCGAAGCCATCGGACGGCTGTGTTCGCTCGCCCTGCGCTCGGGGATCTCGCTGCGCGATGTTCACAAGCAGTTGCGCGGGATCTCATCCGACCGGGCCGTCGGACTCGGGGCGAGCAAGGTGCTCTCCGGCCCCGATGCGATCGCTCAGGTCATCGAACGCTACCTGGAGGAGAAGGAAGGGATTCAGCAGACGCTCCCCATCGAGGACGTCGAAACCGCCCGGCGAAAGAACACGAATGGGGGCGCCCGGTCGGCGCAACGTCCCGTGATCGAACGTTACCAGGAGTCGGCGGCCCGGCTCTTCCTCGGAACGTGCTCGGAGTGCGGCAGCAGCCTCGCCTTTGAGGAAGGATGCGCGAAGTGCTACGCTTGCGGCTACAGCGAGTGCGGCTGACGCCACAGGTTCACCGACGGCAGTAGATTCGGGGGTTTGGATCGGCGTCTGGCCGCCCGCGCACCGAACCGCCGGGGGAAGCTCTTGAACACTCCCTCTTCTTCACGTCGCTCGACGAGATCCGTCGATATCGGAGGCGTCCGGGTGGGCAGTGCCCACCCCATCGTCGTCCAGTCGATGACGAACACCGATACGGCGGATGTGGCGGCCACCGCGGATCAGGTCCGGGCACTCCACGAGGCGGGCTCGGAAATCGTCCGCATCACGGTGAATACGCCCCGTGCCGCCAGGGCGGTGCCGCGGATCGCGGAACAGCTCTCCGGCCAGGGCATCGAAGTCCCGCTCGTCGGCGACTTCCACTTCAACGGGCACATTCTCCTGCCCGGCCATCCCGATTGCGCCGTCGCCCTCTCCAAGTTTCGCATCAATCCCGGTAACGTCGGCCGAAAACGGCGCGATGAGCAGTTCGCGACGATCGTCCGCTGCGCGATCGAGCACGGCAAGCCGGTCCGCATCGGCGTCAACTGGGGCTCGCTGGACCAGATGCTCTTGACCCGGCTCATGGATGAGAACGCGCGCCGCGCGGAACCGCTGGATGCGCACCGCGTGACCCTCGACGCGATCGTGGAGAGCGCGCTGGCCTCCGCCGAAGCCGCGGAGGGCCTCGGCCTTGCTCCCGACCGGATCGTGCTCAGCGCGAAAGTGTCGCGCGTGCCGGATCTCGTGACCGTGTACCGCGAACTCGCGTCCCGCTGTGACTACCCGCTGCACCTCGGACTCACGGAAGCCGGGATGGGGCGGAAGGGCACGGTCGCGTCCTCTGCCGCCCTCGCCATCCTGCTCTCCGAGGGGATCGGCGACACGATCCGTGTGTCGTTGACGCCGGAACCCGGAGCCGACCGGACCGAGGAGGTCCGGATCGCGCAGCAACTGCTGCAGTCGCTCGAGTTGAGGAGTTTCAAGCCTCAGGTGACGGCCTGCCCCGGTTGCGGAAGGACGACGAGTACCTTCTTCCAGCAGTTGGCACTCGACGTCGAAAGCCATATTGCGGATCGTCTTGCGGCTTGGCGGGAGCACTACCCCGGGGTCGAGGACCTCTCCGTGGCCGTGATGGGGTGCGTGGTCAACGGGCCCGGCGAGTCGAAGCATGCGGACCTCGGTATTTCGCTGCCGGGGGTGGCCGAGGCGCCGACCGCGCCCGTCTACGTCGATGGCGAGCACCACTCGACGCTGCGCGGCGATGGGATTGTGGAGGAGTTCCTGCAGATTCTCGACGGATACGTCGAACGCCGCTTTTCCTGAGACTGCGGGAGGGTTGCGGGCTGGGCTGGCGGCGGGTGTTCGGCTAGCGGCGGGCCTTCTGGCGACGCCGACGCCGACGGCGTCGGCGTTCCGCCGCCTTCATCTTGCGACGACGCGCCTCGCTCGGCTTCTCGTAGAACCGGTGCTTCTTGATATCCCGGAAGATCCCGGCTCGCTGAACCTTGCGGCGGAATTTCCGCAGCGCGCGATCAAGCTCTTCGTTGTCGCGTAACGTGTACTGCAAGTGTAAGCCTCCTGGCAGGGCAACTCTGACGGCCCGTAGACACAACGGGGCCGAAGTTTAGCGGCCCCCGCAGCGGCGCGTCAAATATCCCGCCTGTCCCGCTCGGAGCCCGATCCTCTCCCGGGTGGTGTCCGGCGGCCGCACCCGGCGCCGGGATGGGGCGGAAGGTTTGCATCGAGGGCACGTTCAAGCCTATAGTAGGTCTCGGAAGCCCGAGGACCGTGCGGCTGGGATGAAGGGGAATCGTGGAGATTGTCCGACCTTCCGGCGGCACGGTCTTTTGCGTCTCTGGCTGCTACGTAAGACGTAAGGAGGCTGAACATGGCAGGTCCCGTCGCCATCTCATCCGACGGCACCCTCGAACTCGAAGGTCACGCCTACCTGATCCCCGCCGAGTTCTCCGCCCGCGAAGTCTACAGTTACCGCCGCCTCATGGAGCCGATACCGGATATCCCCGGCGGAACGAGCCTCAACCCGGAACAGCGCCGCCGCCAACGCGCTTACTTTCTCCGCCGTGCCGCCGCCTGTATCATCCCGGGCTTGCAGGTAAAATCTCTCGAGGGGCTCCCGCTCGGCCAGTTGCAGCACATGCACGAGTGGATCGTAGCCCACCGACCCGATCTCTCGGAGGCCGGCCGGCTGCCTGGATAGGAACCGTGGCCTCCCACGCCGCTTGGGCCACGGATGAGCGCAGGTTTCCGCAGAGCAAAGATCGTCAGCACGATCGGACCCGCCTCCTGGGATCCGGAGGTGCTCCACGACCTGATTGAAGCCGGGACCGACGCAGTCCGCATCAACTTCACTCACACGCCGACGGATCGCGCCGCCGGCCTCGTACGGAAGATCTCCGATGTGGCCCGCGATGTCGGCCGGCCGGTGGCGATCATCGGCGATCTCGGCGGACCGAAGATCCGGGTCGGGGACCTGCCCGGGGACCAGCTCGATATCGAGCCCGAAGGCACCTACTGGTTCTTTCCCGAAGGCGACGACGCTCCTGCGGGCAGCTCCCCGCGCCGACAGATTCCCACCACTTATCCGGAACTGGCCGAGGAGGTCGCGCCCGGCAACCGGATCCTGCTCGACGATGGCCACTTCGAGTTCGCCGTCCGGGAAGTCTCGGATGACCCGCCGTGGGTCTCGGCCGTGGCGTTCAGCGCCGGTGTCCTCAAGTCGCAGAAGGGGATCAACCTCCCGGGCGTGCGGGTCGGGGCGCCCGCGCTGACCGAGAAGGACCTCGCGGACATCGAGTTCTCCGTCGAACAGGTCATCGACTACCTGGCGCTGAGCTTCGTACGGCAGCCGTCCGACCTCGAAACGACCCGCCAGAAGATGGACCGGGGGTGCCTGCTCATCGCGAAGATCGAGAAGTCGCAGGCGCTGGATAACCTGGCGGAGATCCTGCCTCTGAGCGACGCCGTGATGGTCGCGCGGGGCGACCTCGGAGTGGAGCTGCCCTACGAGGAAGTGCCGATGATCCAGAAGCGGATCATCCGCCTGGCGCAGGAACGTGCGCGGCCGGTGATCACCGCGACGCAGATGCTCGAATCGATGATCGAGAGCCCGCAGCCGACGCGTGCGGAGGTGTCGGACGTCGCGAACGCGTTGCTCGACGGCACCGACGCGGTGATGCTCTCGGCCGAGACCGCCGCGGGCGGATATCCGGTGCAGGCCGTGCTCACGATGGATCGGATCATCCGTCGTATCGAGCACGAACGGCTGGGACGGACCGGGAGGGCCGGCAAACAGGTGGAAGGCTTCTCGAAGATCCAGCAGACCACGTCGGGAGCGATCGCGGCGTCGTCGCTTATCGCGGTCGAGCGCGTGGGTGCACCGTTCATCGTGACATTCACGCAGAGCGGCTATACGGCCCGTATCGTGTCGGCGCAGCGTCCCTCCGTCCCGATCCTGGCGATCACGGACCAATGGAGGACGTACAACCAGCTGGCGCTCGTGTGGGGCGTGCAGCCGATCCTCTTCCACGGCGGCATCAGCTATTCGAGCATGCTGGACAAGGCCCGGGATGTGGCTCTCGAACTGGGCATGGGCGAGGAGGGGCAGCGGTTCGTGGTGACGGCCGGAGTGCCCTTCCACGTCCCCGGCACGACCAACATGATGCGCGTCGAAGAGTTGTGATCCGCCGCTTCCGCCACTGACGCCCGGCCCGTGAGAGTCCGTTTTCTCGGCACCGGTACTTCCTTCGGGGTTCCGGTCATCGGCTGCGACTGTGCGACCTGCCGCTCGTCGGACCCCCGGGACCGGCGCACGCGCCACGGACTCCTCATCGAGACCGATGGGACCCGTCTCCTGGTGGACACGCCCCCGGAACTCCGGCTTCAGTTGCTGCGGGCGGGCGTCGGGCGGCTGGACGCCGTCTTTCTGTCGCACGAGCACGCGGACCATACGCACGGAATCGACGATCTGCGGGTCTTTTCACTGCGGCAGCGCCGACCCATCCCGTTGTACGTGGCGCGCGAGTTCGACGCCGGGATCCGGCGGCGCTTCTCCTATATCTGGGGCGATGCCCGTCCCCAGCCGGGATCCGCGGTCCCTCGACTCGATCTGACGCTCTTCGACGACCGCGACGTCATCGAGCCTGGGGGGCTCGCGCTGCAGGTCGTTGCGCTCCCGCACGGAGCGTACCGCAGCTACGGGTTCCGCCTCGGCGGCCTCGGGGTGCTGATCGACGCGAAGTCCGTGCCCGAGGACGCGCTGGACGTGTTCGCCGGAGTTGACGTCCTCGTCACGAACGCGCTCTGGTTCGGCGACCCGCACCCCGGACACTTCTCGATGGAGGAGGCTGTGGCGACGGCACGCCGACTCGGGGCGGGACGCACGTACCTCACGCACATCGCGCACAGAACGAGACACGAGGAGATCGAGCGTCGCCTCCCGGCCGGCGTGGAGCCCGCGTACGACGGACTGGTGGTGGAGCTGTGACCCCGCCCCCGAGCACGGAGCGTATCCGGAACTTCTCCATCATCGCGCACATCGACCACGGGAAGTCGACGCTGGCCGACCGGCTGCTCGAGCGTACCGGCGCGGTGGACGCGCGCCGGATGCGGAAGCAGGTCCTCGACTCGATGGAACTCGAGCGGGAACGCGGGATCACGATCAAGCTCAACGCCATCCGAATGGCCTACGGCTACCGGGACGGCGTCGAGTATCAGCTCAACCTCATCGACACCCCGGGGCACGTCGACTTCGCCTACGAAGTGAGCCGGAGTCTCGCCGCGTGCGAGGGGGCCCTCCTGGTCGTCGACGCCACGCAGGGCATCGAAGCGCAGACGCTCGCGAACCTCTTCCTCGCGCTGGAGGCGGATCTCGAGGTTGTCCCCGTCGTCAACAAGATCGATCTCCCGGCGGCCGACCCGGAACGCGTGGCGGCGGAGATATCGGAGCTGCTCGGCGTGGATCCCGCCTCGACGATCCATACGTCCGCGAAGGAAGGGGCGGGGGTTGACGCGGTCCTCGACGCCATCGTCGAGCGTGTCCCGGCCCCGCGCGGAGGCCCCGAGGCGCCGCTGCGGGCGCTGATCTTCGACTCGCAGTACGACCGCTATCGCGGCGCGATGCCCATGCTGCGGGTCGTGGACGGCGAACTGCGCGAGGGCATGCGCATCGGGTTCGGACGCCACGAGGCGGTCTACGAGGTTGACGAGGTCGGCTTCATGCGTCTCGGGTTCGAGCGCACCGGCGTCCTCCGTTGCGGGGAGGTCGGGTATCTTACGGCCCAGATCAAGAACGTGGGCCACACGCGCGTCGGCGATACGGTGCTGGACGCCGGAGACCGCGCCGCGGAGGTCCTCCCCGGCTACCGGGAAGCGAAGCCGATGGTCTTCGCCGGCCTCTATCCGACGGACTCCGACCAGTTCGAAGAACTCCGCGAGGCGCTCGAAAAACTTCAGTTGAACGACGCAAGCCTCCACTACGAACCGGAGACATCGGGCGCGCTCGGCTTCGGGTTCCGATGCGGCTTTCTGGGGCTCCTTCACCTGGAGATCGTACAGGAGAGACTGGACCGCGAGTTCGGTGTCGACCTCATCACCACGCTGCCCAGCGTGGAGTACCAGGTGACGCTCACGAACGACGATGAGATCCAGCTCGAAAACCCGTCGAAGATGCCGGACCGCGTCCACATCAGCGAAGTGCGGGAGCCCTTCGTCCGGGTTCGCGTCGTGTCGCCGGCCGACTACATCGGCGCGATCCAGAAGATCTGCCACGACCGGCGCGGAAAGTACGTCGACCTTCAGTACCTGGATCCCACCCGGGTCGAAATCTCGTATTCGATGCCCCTGGGCGAGATCGTGCTCGATTTCTACGACAAGCTGAAGTCCGTCTCCCGCGGATACGCCTCGCTCGACTACGAAGTCACGGGCCACGAGCCCTCGGACCTGGTGAAGCTGGACATCCTGCTCAACGGGGCGCCCGTGGACGCGCTGAGCGTCATCGTGCACCGGAGCCGGGCCTACGACTTCGGGCAGAAGATGGCCCGCAAGCTCAAGGAACTCATTCCGAGGCAACTCTTCGACGTGGCGATCCAGGCCGCGATCGGGCGGGACGTGATCGCGAGGACGACGGTGAAGGCCCTGCGCAAGAACGTGACGGCCAAGTGCTACGGGGGCGACATCACGCGAAAGCGGAAGCTCCTGGAGAAGCAGAGGGAAGGGAAGCGGCGCATGAAGCAGGTCGGAAGCGTCGAGATCCCCCAGGAGGCCTTTCTCGCCGTCCTGCAGGTCGAAAGCGACTAGTGTTATGCTTCTCCGAAGCGCGGTCGGCGGCGGGTAGTCCCACCAGCAGGGAGCGGTAGGGGGTGTGAGCGGAAGAAAGCACATCATCGGTGTCGATCTGGGCGGGACCACGATCAACGTCGGCGCCGTCCCGGTGGACGGCGGCACCGTGCTCGGCATGCGTACCTTGCCCACGGACGCCCACATCGGCGCGAAATTCGTCGTGGACCGGATCGTGACGATGATCCGCGAGGTGGTGCGCGATGCCGCGCGCGAGGGCGGATTCGGGGAGGACGCGATCATCGGGGTCGGGATGGGGGCGCCCGGGCCGCTGGACCGCGAGACGGGAACCGTGATCGAAACGCCGAATCTCGGGTGGCGGAACTTCCCGCTCCGCGACCTGATCGGTAAGGGAACGGGACTCGCGACCGAACTCGACAACGACGCGAACGCAGCCACGCTCGGGGAGTGGTGGCGGGGCGCGGGGC
>VXMQ01000151.1 GCA_009841015.1 Candidatus Palauibacter denitrificans
CCGCCTCTCCTGCGACCGCCGCATCCCCTCCAGCCGCGGCCATTTGCGCCTCGGTCGGGCCGAAGCCGATGAAGTCCGGCAGCGTGAACGGCATGTCCTGGCCGAACCAGATGAGCACGTACAGCGTCGCGAGCGCGCCCAGCGACGGAATCAGGATCCCGGTTCCCGTCCGGTAGATGAGGAAGCCGACGATGAGCGCGACGACGAGCGATCCCCACACCGGGACCACGGCGCCCGGGTTGGCCATGAACAGGTTCGCGATGATGACGGCGAACACGGCGTTCACCATTAGGAGCAGGAAGAAGATGATGAGGAGGAAGAGGACGCGGGCGCGCTGGCCGAGGATCGACTCCGTCAGCGTCCCGATGGAGCGGCCCTTGTGGCGGTTCGAGATCCACAGGGCGCTGAAGTCGTGTACCGCCCCGGCGAAGACCGTCCCGAGCACGACCCACAGGAAGGCCGGCAGCCAGCCCCAGATCACGGCGATCGCCGGACCCACGATCGGCGCCGCGCCGGCCACCGAGGTGAAGTGGTGCCCGAACAGCACGTGCTTGTTCGTCGGCACGTAGTCGACGCCGTCGCGGAACTCGTGCGCCGGCGTGACGAAATCGGGGTCGAGCTTGAAGACCTTGCCCGCGATGAAGCGCGAGTAGATGAGGACTCCCGTGAGGAAGGCCGACAGACCAATCACCAGCAGGACGATCGCGCTCATCGGACAACCTCCTCCGTAGTATCGAGTACGGCGGTATCGAGTACGGGAATCCGCCCAAGCGCGTCCACGCCCACGGGATCGGAGTCCTGGAGGGCGACGCGGAGGACAGGCCAATCTCCGAGAGACTGTGAGATCCTCGCAAGATAGACGGCCTGGCGTTCGCGCCTGGCGGCGAGAAACGGATCCTCTCCCGCTCCGTCATGGCGCTCCGGGAGCACCATGTTCACGACGATGGCTCCCACCGGGACGTCGTGCTTCGAGAGGGCCTCGACCGCCTTCTCCGTCTCCCAGATCGGCAGGCGTTCGGGGATCACGACGAACACGAACGCCGTCCGGCGGGGGTCGGTGAGGATGCGGCGCGCCTCCTGAAACCGGTCGCGGCGTTCCTCCAGCGCCCTCAGGAGAGGGTCATTGTCGAGGTCGTCCGCCTCGGACCCGGCCACGTTCTTCCACATCCGCGAGAGGGCGCCCACCTTGCGCCGCCGCTTGATGAGCCCGCCGATCCACGTCGTCATCAGCTCCGGCAGCGAGAGCAGCCGCAGCGTCTGGCCGGTGGGCGCCGTGTCGAACACGATCCGGTCGTAGGCGCCGCCTTCGTCCTCGAGGATCCGCGTGAAGCGGTCGAAGAGGGCGGACTCCACGGCCCCGGGAGAGACGCGCGCGATGTCGATCTGCCGGTAGACCTCGCCGAGGAGCCGCGGGGGCGCGGCCGACTCCACGCGCGACTTGACGGCCTCGATGTAGCGGTCTGCCTCCCGCTCCGGGTCGACCTCCATGGCCCAACACCCCTCCGCGACCTGCCGCGGCCGGTCCCCGAGCTTCGCCTGGAGCACGTCGCCGGTGGAGTGCGCCGGGTCGGTGGACACGAGAAGCGTCCGGCGCCCGCGCGCGGCCATGTCGAGCGCGGCCACGGCCGCCATGGTGGTCTTTCCGACGCCGCCCTTGCCGCCGAAGAAGAGAACCGGCCGGTCGGGGAACGGCAGAGGGGACTCCGGCCGGGCCCGGGATCGGCGCGCGGGTTCGGACGGGCCGGGCGAGCTGTCGCTCAGCAACAGCGGAAGCCGCCTTCGGGCCCGCGCTCCATCCCGACCCGCACGTGCCACTCGTGAAACTCCTCGATGAGCGACGGATACAGTTCGAGCATGTAGAACTGCACCGGGTTGGGCACGCCGAGGAGGTCGGAGAAGCCCATCAGCATGAACGCGTCGTGCTGCCGCAGGTACTCGCGGTGGATCGTCGCGCGGTACGGGGCGATGTACAGCCCCTCGTAAATCTCGCGCGCCTCCCTGAGTCGCCGCCGCCAGCGCGGCGCCGTCGTCGTCACAGCCATGCCGTCGTCCCCTGATCCAATTGCCGTCTTGCGTCGCAAAACGGAAGAAGCGATTCCGAAATCGCACGCGCGGTCCTGCAGGTCAATACACGGTCGGGCACGTCGCCATCGCTCACGTCAGGGTCCGAGCGCACCGACCGGAATCACGGAGACACCGTCAGGCCGCTTGTATCCGTATCCGTTCCCGACGATGACCCCGAGCGCGGCCGGTTCGCCGCAGCGTTCCGTATCGACCCGGTCCGCGAACTTGAGCAGGCTGCGCGCGGCATCGTCGATCCGGCCCGTCCCCAGCTTGATCTCGAACCCGGCCCACCGATCCGGCCCGGCATCCACGATCGCATCGACCTCGAGGCCCGTGTTGTCGCGATAGTGGTACACATCGGCATCCATGGCCTGCGCATAAACCCGGAGATCCCGCACGACCATCGATTCGAAAAGGAACCCGAACCACTCGAAGTCGCGGAGGAGATGCTGCGGGCCGGCGCGCAATGCCGCCACCGCGAGCGACGGGTCAACGAAGTGCCGCTTCGGCGCACGTCGCAATCGCGACCGCGACCGCAGCCTCGGCGACCAGGGCGGCTGGTCCTCCACGATCATGAGGCGCTCCAGAGCCGTCAGGTAACCGCGAGCAGTTTCGTCGCTCAGCGAGCCTCCGGGGCCGGCGGTATCGCGAACAATGGTTGCCCAGGAAGCGCAGGTAGCGGTGTTTCGCGCCAGGGAACGCAGCAACCGGAGGACCCGATCCGGGTCGCGGCGGATGCCGTCCACCCGCTGAAGGTCGGCCCGGCATACGTCCTGCACATGGTTCCAGTTCGCTCGCCGCGCTTGATCGGATGGAGACCGGCGGTATTCGGGCCATCCGCCGATGCAGATGAGTTCCGCGAGCGCGGTGGCAGACAACTCCGCAAGGAGACTTCGTGCGGGGACGCCGTTCAGTGTATCGCGCAGAGATATGTTGCCCGTCGACCGGCCGAGTTCGAACAGCGACATGGGACGAAGATGCAGGCGGATGATCCGCCCAGCCCCTGTGTGTCGCGTAGTGTCATCGGGCGGGACGGCCGATCCGGTGAGGATGAAGTGCCCACGCCCGTCGCGTGCGTCGACGGCTCGGCGTACATGGTTCCAGATGGCGGGCGCCGTCTGCCATTCGTCGATCAGGCGAGGCGTTTCGCCGGCGAGGACCAGGACCGGATCGAAGTTGATCGCTTCCCGCATCCTGTGATCCACATCGAGGAACACGGCGCTGGCCGCCACGCGCCTGGCCAGTTCCGTCTTGCCGCAGGCGCGTGGCCCTTCGATGAGAACGGCGCCTGCGGCTTCAAGACATGACTGCAGTTCCCGTTCCGCAACGCGCGGGACGTAGGTGTTTGTCGTGACGTCGATGTCGGCGGACATGCCAACATCGTAACCTCTGTACCTGTGGATTTGCAACATCGCATTGGGGCGTTTTGCAATATGTTGAGATGGGTGATTTGCAACATGTTGAGTGCTGGTGTTTGCAATACTCTCAGGGGGGGCATCTGCAATGTTGCCGGGGGAAAGGGGCTGCCGGCGACGCACCCAAGCTTCATTTGCGGTGTAGTCAGGGCCTCGTTTGCGGACCTCGTGCGGCCTCAAACTGCACGACCGGGCTCAGCCTCCGGCGCCGCCGGTCAACCGGCTTTGCTCCCAGGCGCGGACGCGGGGGATGGCGGCGTCGAAGATGCGCTCGTAGTTGAGCCGTTCGACCTGGGCGCGGACGTCGGGGTCGAGCCGTTCCCACAGCGGGTCGTAGACCGTGTAGTTCGCGACGTAGCTCTCCCAGTCGGCGGGGGCCACGGCATCCGTGCCGAACAGGAACCGCGCCGGGTGCCGGGCGATCAGGGTCGCCCATGCGGCGGCGCTCGCCTCGTCCCCCACGATGTACCGGGCCACCTCGTCCCAGGAGATGTCGAGCGCCACGTGGTCGTAGCGCGGGTCGGACAGCCATTCGTCGAGCCACGCGACGTGCCCTTCCGAAGGCCCGACGAAGCGGCCCAGGCCGGTGTGGGCCCAGATGATCGTCGTCTCCGCATGGCGGGCGAACAGGTCCAGCACCTCCTGCGCGTGATGAGGCGGATCGCTCGATCGGACGTGGTCGATGTCGTTGTGGAGGATGACGACGAGGCCGATCTCCGCCGCCGTGGCCAGGATCCGGTCGAGGGCGGGATTGCGCAGGCTCGCCGCGTGCCCGGAGACCTTGGACGAGACGAACTCCTTGTGGATGGTGAACTCGCCGATGCCGGCGAACACGCCGGGGAAGGTGAGCAGGACGCGCTCGATGTGGTCGGAGGCGTACATGTCCGACGGGTTGAAGCCCGTGATCATGGGGTCGACGCGGCTGCGGTCCTCCTCGGGCAGCGACAGGTACTCCCGGGCGATCACGGCGTCCACGAACGAGTAGTAGTACAGGTCGGCGTTCGTGCTCAGGTAGTAGTCGGGCGCGTGGTCGCCCGACAGGAAGTAGTCCCACTTCTGCTGCAGCGGGATCCCGAACATGGCCACGCGCCCTACCCGCCCGGCGGTCATGTCCAGGAACTCGCGCGCCGTCCGGCCACGCTGGATGTAGTTCAGGAGATGGAAGTGGGAGTCGTTGAAGAGCGCCGTTCCGGACGGTGGTCCCGCGGTCGTCGCCGGAACCGGGGCGCCGGTTTCGGCGGAAGCCGTCGCGGCGGTGGACATCGCCGCGGCGGACGCGGATGGAGAGGCGGTGGGCGGCGGCGACGGAGCCGATGGGATCGCCGGCGGGCCGCGCCCTGTCGCGCAGGCGGCGAGGAGCGCCAGCGCGACTAGACCCGCCGCGGGACTCCGCGCGCGGGGTCTCACCAGGCCACCGCGGCGCTGTTGTTGCGGTTGTGGGACGCCGCGCGCAGCGCGCCCGTTTCGGGATCGCGCTGGATCGCGACCCACAGCCCTTCGCCGCCGAAGCGGGCCTCCATGGGGAAGATCTCCTCGTACGCGTATCCCGTCCCGTCGAGAACTTCCCGGGGGAACTTCCCGCCCGGCACGCGGAAGGTGAGGGCGCCGGTCGCCGGATCCGAGTTCGGCATGAAGAAGTCGGGCGTATCGATCGCCTCGTCCACCGTCATGCCGAACCGCATCACGTTCAGCAGCCCCTGGAAGGTCCGGTGGTGGAGGCCGGACCCCATCGAGGCGAAGCCGAGCACGGGCCGCCCGTCCCGGAACAGGATCCCGGTCTGCGTGGGCGCGGGGAGCCGCGATCCGGGCTCGAGGCGGGCGATCTGCGTCTGCTGGAAGGAGGCCGGATCGCCGATCGTGATCCCGTCCACGACGATGGCGGTCTTGCCCCACAGGACCGCGTTGATGCTGTGCGTGATCGCGGCGATGTTGCCCTCGCCGTCGATAGCCACGACATCGTCGGAGTGGCCGGGGCCGCGCGGCGCCCAGTTGCCGAAGGGCAGGCCGGCCTGGATGACGTTCCACAGCCGGTCGGCGTGGTCCGGCGTGACGCGCGCCGGCGGCGTGAACTCGCCGCCGACGAGCGACGCGGCCAGTTCGGGCGGCAGGAAGTCGAGCAGCGAGGCGCGGGTCACGTCGAGCGCGGTCCGCAGGGCCTCCGGTGATTCCGTCCAATGGCCCTCTTCCAGCAGCCCGGACGCCGCTGCGAGCCGCTGCGCCTCGATCATCGTCACGCCGCCACCGTTCGGCGGAGGGTTCGTGTACAGCTCCCAGCCGTCTCCGAGGTCCGCCACGAGCGGCTCGTCCCAGATGACCTCGTAGGCCGCGAGGTCCTCGATGGTCATCCGGCCCCCGTCCGCCTGGATCGCGGCCGCCGCCTTCCCGGCCCACGGTCCGCCGTACATGTAGCCGGTCCCCTGCTCGGCCACCGCGCGCAGCGTGGCGGCCAGCGCGGGCTGGCGCAGCACATCCCCCTCGACGTAGGGAGCGCCGTCCTCCTTCAGGAAGGTCGCCTTCGTCTCCGGAAGTCGCGCAAGATCCGCAGCCCGTCCGTCCCAGTAACCCTCCACCTTCTTCGAGATGGGAAAGCCCCGCTCGGAGACGTGGATCGAGGGCTTGAAGATCTCCGCCCACGGGAGCCGCCCGAAGCGCTCGTGCGCGGCTCCGACGCCCTTCATGAACCCGCCGACGAGCGCCGTGCGCCCGCTCACGTCGGTGCCGTAGATCCCGTCGGGAGACGAAAGATCGACCCCGCCGGGGATGTTCGCCGGATCGTCCTCTCCGAGCACCGTGTTCCACTCGGCGTTCATCGTATGGACGCGGTCGGTGCCCGCGTCGTAGTAGACGAGCGACATGATGCCGAAGTAGCTGATCGGCGCCCCGGCGGTGAGCGCGACCTGCATGAGCGCGGTCGTCATCGCCGCGTCGATCGCGTTCCCTCCCTGCTTCAGCGCTTCCAGTCCCGCGCGCGCCGCGAGCCCGTTGTAGGCGACGGTGACCGCTCCGTTCTCGCCCGTTGCGACGCCGGCCTCCGTGCGGTCCACGAGTTGCGCCTCCATGAAGCGCTCGTAGTCGGCGGCCCAGCGCTCCGGCGAGAGATCCGTCCCCGCCTGGCACGCCGCCAGCACGAGGAGGAGGGGAAGGCAGGCGAGCGGTCGGCCGCGTAGGGACCGGCCCACGGAAGGGCTCACCGGACGACCCGCAGAACGGCTCACGGAACGGCTTTCGGCCGGGCTCATTGATCCGAAGTCGCGGAGGGACGGAGCCACTGTTCCCACCATTCGAGCTGGACCCACATCCGGTGCACCATGCGCCACGGCGTCCATCCCCCGTGGTAGGAGTCGGGATAGCGCACGAACTTCGCGGGCACCTG
The DNA here is from genome assembly GCA_009841015.1 of Candidatus Palauibacter denitrificans. Lineage (GTDB taxonomy): Bacteria > Gemmatimonadota > Gemmatimonadetes > Palauibacterales > Palauibacteraceae > Palauibacter > Palauibacter denitrificans. The sequence goes on from VXMQ01000151.1 coordinate 6,853, forward strand.
CTGCTTCCGGAGCGCCACGTACATCTGCTCCGCCTCCTCGATCGGGACCCGGTGGTCCGATTCTCCATGGACAAAGAGGGTCGGCGTCGTCACGCCCTTCGCGTAGATGATGGGCGAGGAGCGCATCAGGTGCTCGAGCCCGCGCTCCTCCCAGGGCGGGCCGTAGAACTCGCTCTCCTTCGTACGCGGGATGTCCGCCACGGCGTAGTCGCTGACCCAGTTAGATATCGAAGCCCCGGCGATCGCGGCGGCGAAGCGGTCCGTCTGCGTGATGACCCAGTTCGTGAGAAATCCCCCGTAGGAATAGCCGGTCACGCCCATGCGGGCGGTGTCGATTTCGTAGCGTTCGATCGCGTGGTCGACGCCGGCCATCACGTCGTCGTAGTCGTTGAACCCCCAGCCGCCCCACGTCCCCCAGCGGAAGTCCTCGCCGTATCCGGTCGAGGCGCGCGGGTTCGTGAACAGCACCATGTAGCCCTGCGCCGCCAGGAGCTGCTGGTCGAACGAGAAGGTGTTGCCGTAGGCCCCGTGCGGTCCGCCGTGCATCTGCAGCACCATCGGGAACCCGCCCTGCCCGGCGGCGTAGCCGCGCGCGGGGAGCATCCACCCCTCGACCTCGGTCCCATCGGGACTCCGGAACGAGAGCCGCTCCGGGCTGGACAGCTCGATCCCGGCGAGCAGGCCGCGATTCACCTCGCTCAGCCGCACCTCGCCGTCCATCTCGGCCCCCACCTCCGCGACCCACACATCGCCCGGCTCCGTCGGCGCGGTGGCCCGGAACGCGACGCGCGAGAAGTCCTGCGAGAAGGAGAAGCTCCCGAGCCGGCGGTCCCCCGTCGTCACCTGCTCGACCGTTCCCCCTCCCTCGGGGACGCGGAAGAGGTGCGTGTTGCCGCGAATGCCCGCCGAGAAGTAGACGTGCCCGCCGTCGGCGCTCACGGTGGGGCCGCCGGGGATGAGGTCCCAATCCGCGGTGAGGTTGCGGAGCCGCGTCCCGTTCGCCGCGTCGAACACGAAGAGGTCGTTGGGCGCCCCGCGGTCGCGGGCTTCGCGGATGATGATGTCCAGGCCCTCGTTGCCCCGGACGACGAGGCGCGCACCGTCGGCGGACCAGGCCGGGGAGGAGTAGTTGTATTCGTCGTCCGTGAGCCGCGTCACGTCGCCGTCGAGGTCGACGACCCACAGATCCGACCGCTCGTACGAGTGCTCATCGCGCTGGTGCGCGTCCGCGGTGAACGCGAGCCGCCGGCCGTCGGGACTCCAGGCGAGCCCGGAGGCATCGAAGCCGAGTTCCGTGAGCTGCCGCGCTTCTCCCCCCTCGGCCGGTAGCAGGTACACCTCGCGGGGAGGCGTCGCGTGCGGATCGCGCGGGTCGGGGAGGTAGCCCCGCCGGTCGAAGCGGTAGTTCATCCAGTCGTACTCGCGCCCATCGAACCGCTCCACGGTGCGGCGCTCGAAGTCGGACTCCCAGACGGGCTCCGGCGGAGGCGGGGGCGGCGTCGGCCGCGTGAACGCGATCCAGCGGCCGTCCGGGCTGAAGACCGGCGAGCCCCGCAGCCCCTCGAGCCGGAACGCCTCGCCGGCCGGCCGGTCCATGCGGAGGAACCACGTGCTCCCGGCGCCCGATCCACCCGGGTCGGGCCGATTCGACGTGAAGACGAGGTAGCGGCCGTCGGGGCTCCAGCGTGGCGAGGAGGCGCTGAAGCTCGGGCTCGTCACCCGCGTCGCCTCCCCGGAACCGTCGGCGTCCACGAGCCGGATCTCGCTGTGGCGACGGTTCTCTTCCTCGAGGACCGACGTCACGACGTAGGCGACGCGCGAGCCATCGGGCGAAAGGGCCGGGCTCCCCGCGTCCTTGAGCCGGTAGTAGTCCGCGAGTTCGAGGGGCCGCCCTTCCTGCGCGACGAGTCCGGGCGCCGCGAGGAGCACGGCGAAGGGGATCGAGAGGATCGGTCGGGAGTTGCGAACGCGCATGCGCATGGGGGCCTCCGAAGCGGGCTTAGCGTCGTACTCGCCAGGCGAGCAGGAGATTTCCGGGCATCTGGCTGAACAGGTCGTATCCCGAGTTGACGAGGATGTAGCCGCGGGCGACGACGGGTCCGGGTCCGTCGAGGGCGCCACCCCGGCCCGGCACGCCGTTGACGGTCTCGAACTCGCGCGCGGTGTCGACATCCCAGAGCACCGAGCCGTCCTCCGTGGAAAAAGCGCGCAGGTGGCCGTCCAGGCTCCCGGCCAGCACCGCCCCTTCGATCGCGGTGGGGGCCGGGGAAAAGAAGGGCATGCAGCCGGCCCGGTCCTGACACACGGACGGATCCGGGGGCGCGTGCCACAGGACTTCGCCGCCGGCGAGTTCCAGGGCGTAAACGCCGGGAGTGGGCGGATCGCCGGCGTTCATCTGCGTGGACTCCCCGGAGCGCGGGTCCGAGATGATGGCGAACGGGTTGTCGACGTTCGGCACGTAGGCCCGGCGGCCGTCGGACGCGAGACCCCAGTGGATGCCGCCGAGAGAGCTTCCCGTGCCGACGCGGCGCGCCCACACGAGTTCGCCGTCCGAGTCGGGGTCCAGCGCCCACACCATGCCGGACTTCTGCCCGGCGATGAGGAGCTGCGATCCGTCCTCGGCGGTGACGATGATCGGGGCCATGCCGAAGTCGTGATCCGGGCCCGTCGGCGCGGGGCAGTTCTGGAAGCGGGGCGAAAGGCAGGACATGTTCCAGGCGTCGTCTTCCCGCCCCTGGAAGGTCCAGCGGGCCTCGCCCGTCTCCATGTCCAGCGCGGTGATCGCGTCGCTCCCGCCCGTCGTCGGCCGCGTGTAGTTCTCGCCGGTCCCGACGTAGAGGAGACCGCGCGCGGCGTCGACCGTCGGGCTCGACCACACCGGCGCCCCGGAAGGCGCGAAGAGGCGGGTTCCAGCCTCGTTCTCTCCCACGTGCCGCGGCTCGTCGGCCACGGTCCGGAACTCCCACAGCGGTTCGCCCGTCTCCGCCGCGAAGGCGGCGACACCTCCGCTGGACGTGCAACACTCGTAGGTCGGATCGCCGGCGCTGATGATCTCCATCGAAGAAAGCGGGACGAAGACGCGGCCCTCGTGGACGGTCACGCTTCCCGTGACGACGTGATCCGCGTGGGTTCCGGCGACGGCGCGCCAGTGGAGGGCGCCGCTCGTCGCGTCGATCGCGTACACGTTCGTGCGGAAGTCGGCGAAGAAGGCGGACTGCCCGCCATCGGGGCCGCCGCCGATCACGATCGCGCCGCGCACGGCGGCGTCGCCCGCGAACACCCAGTGTACGCAACCGCTCTCCAGGTCGATGGAATACACCTCGCCGTAGGCCGAACCCACGATGACCCGGTCGTCGACCACGGCCGGCTTCGAGCGCACCTGGCTCACGTCCGGGAAACCGAAGGCCCAGGCGAGTTCCAGATTCGGCAGGTCGGCGGCGGTGAGCCCCGCGCGGGCCGCATCCGCGAAGCCCGTCTCGCCGGCGCCGCCGCCCCAGCCCGACCAGTGCACGACGCCCTCCTCACTCGGCGCGCTCGCGCAGAAGGCGGAGGACGGGAGGCGGGTCTCGACCAGGGTCTCGCCGGTGAGCCACTCCGCCACGGCACGGCGCTCGTCCGCCGTGAGATCCTCGCCGTGCCGGCGCATGCGGCCTCCCTCCAGCGAACTGAGGACGGCCCGGGGCGTCATCGCGCCGAGCGTGGTGAGGCCGGGAGCGCGCACCGTGCGCTGGCCGGAATGGCACTCCGCGCACGAGGCGGCGTACACGCGCATGCCGGGACTGTCGTCCATGGGGGGCGGATCGAGCAGCCCCCGCACCCGCTCCTGGGCGACGGCCGGCGCGGATCCGGCGGTCAGGGCACTGCCGGCGGCGACGGCGGCGAAAGCGGCGGCAACGATGCGCATCGGGCGTTTCTCCGGGGTGAGATCGACTGGAGGAACACTGGGAAGATACACCGCAGCATCGCATGGCCGCACGATCGGTCCGGTCCTGCAGCGGACCGCGACGGGTCCGCCAGCCGACTCGCCACGCTCACCTCCGGGGGACGCCTCCGCTGACGCCCGCCAGCGCGACGCCCGGCGCCTCTACCCCCAAAATAGGGAGCTTGCGCCACGCACGACGGAGTATTAGCAGATTTAGAGCGAGTCCCGGGCACCGAGTCCCGGGCACCGAGTCCCGGGCACCGAGTCCCGGGCACCGAGTCCCGGGCACCGAGAAGTCTTCGACCCGGGAGGATGGATGTTCAGATGTTTCCGCACCGTTCTCGCCTCGCCGTTCCGCTTTCGGCCTTCCCGCTGCCCCACACTGCCATTCGTTCCGCCATCGACGCAGCCGTCGTCCGGCACCCGCCCGCGCCGCCCGCAGCCGTGGCCGGCAGTCCCCGCCGCGGTCGTGGCGGGAACAGTACTCTGGGCATGCGCCGACTCGGTGTGGGAGCCACCGGCCTCCGGCCACGAGGCGGAGGACGGGCGGGCGATGGCGACGGTCGTGTCGCGGAGCGGGCTCGGCGCCGACGTGGACAGCCTGCCGGCGTGGCGGAAGGTGATCGAGGGCATGGCCGAACCGGGGTGCGGGTTCCACTTCCGGCGCGTGGCGGGCTCCTACGCGCCCAAGGAGTACTGGCTGGCGTACAGCGGGAAGGCGACGGCCAAGGCGGAGGCGTGGAAGGCGCTGGTGTACAACGTGCTGGTGACGGTGTCGAGGCCCGCGGAGGGCGGCGGGACCGAAGTGCTTCCCGAGCGGCTGGCGATCCGGGCGGTGTGCGCCATGCCGGACACCAAGGACGGCACGGACGAGGCGACGGGGCGGGTGGAGACGATCCTCAAGGAGCACGGCATCGTATTTCCCGGCGCGGACAAGTCGGCGGCGCGCGCGCCGGCGGAGGCGGAGGGGCGCTGGGCGCTGGCGGCGCTGCGCTGGGCGGGCGCGCGGCTGGGCCCGCGGCCGCTGCGGGCGGCGCAGGATCAGCATGGCTGCGCCGACTATGAAGATGCGCGGCAGTGTCCTCTGGAGGATGTCGTAGTGACCGCTCACCGGCCGGTCCGGTGTTCGGCGGGGTTCGACTACGAGGCGACGACGGGCGAGTGCGTGAGCCACACGCTGAGCGGCGGGCCCACCACCGGCGGACCCGGCAACCCGGGCAGCTCCGGCGGCGGAACGTCGACTCCCCCGGCCCCGCCATCGGAGCCGGCGTGTACGGACGACCAGATTGCGATCGCCGCCGAGTACAACGACCCGGTGACGTGGCCCTGCACGACCTTCACGCACTCCGTGACGACGGGGAGGGGGACGCACGGGCACGCGACCGGGTATCTCACGGACAGCTACATCTCCGGCAGCGGCAACGTGCTTTCCGGGGTCGCGGCGGCCGGCGTGACCGGCGCGGTCATCACGTCCGATTGGCGATGTCCGACGGGCAATTCGAACGTGGGAGCGACGGGCCTGACGCACGTCCACGGCCGGGCGGGTGATTTCTGGGCGCCCGGATTCCTCGAGAAGGCCAATGGAGCGGGCGCGACGCCCGAGGAGGAGAAGGTGGCGAGGGAACTCCACGAGAAATTCGCGGTGGCGGCGCAGGCGGCGGGAGGCAGGTTTTCGGCATTCGGAGAGGACGGCACCCACAAGGACCACATCCACATCTTCTGGTAGGAGGGGAAATGCGGCACGGAACGTTGAAAGTCCTGCTCCCGGTCGCGATCACGATGGCGCTACCGGCGGCCGCTGTCGGGCAGGAGCGCGAGGCGGCGCAAGTGATGACCGAACGGGAGGCCGCCACCGTGCTCCTGAACGACCGGGACTCGCCAGACGTTTGGCATGCGATCGGGCTCGCAGTGGAGCTCGGATCGCGCGCCGGACGGGAGCTTCGGACCGCCGTGATCGAGGCGGGGTGGGCCGAGGTGCGCCGCGAAGCGGATGCTCGCGCCGGATTAGGTCCGGTCGGGGAGACGGATGTTGACCTGCTGTTCATGCTCTTCGAGGCCGCCGAGGCGCTCCGGGATCCGCAGGCGATCCCGCTCATGATCGAGGCGTTGAAGAACGGAGGCGGCGTCTACGATGGGCTGGCAGACTTGGGCGCGGCTGCGTTCCCCGCCGTGCTCGCGGCCGTCAACGACCCCGGCGGGCATCCGTATCGAGTGTCGGGAGGGCTGACAGTGCTGCGGTTTATGATCGAGGACGGTTCGCTCAACGCCCCCGGCCTGGAACAGGTTCGCGAGGCGACCCGTGAACGCCTGTCCGGAACGCAGGGTCTCTTGGTCGTGAACGCCGCTGTACGGCTGGCACTCGCGCTTGGCGACCCGGAGTTACGGCGAACCGTCGAGCGGCTCGCGACCGACCGAGCGTTCGTCGCAGCGCTGGTCCCGCCCTACTGGGACAACGGAACCCCCCGCAAACCGGAGCACCTCGATTGGCGTCTCGACAGCGTGCAGGAGAATGCGCGGCTGTTTCTCTCCGGCGGCGGGGCCGACATCGGACCGAATCGCCGCCGGACACCGCCCCGGTGAGGACATGCACGATGATTTTCTGGCTGCGGCAAGTTCGGCGGGCGCAAGCTGGACATCGCCGTATGGCGGATCCGGCTACACGGGACACATTCACATCCACTGGTAGGAGCTAAAGTTGCGGAACAGACGGAAGGTGCGTGACGACGCTCCCGCTTGGGCTGTGCTGCTGGCGTTGGCGGCTCCGGCGGCGGCGCTCGCGCAGGAGCGGGAGGCTCCGCCGCCGATCACGGAGCGGGCGGCGGCGGCGCTCGCAGATGGCCGACTTACCCCGGAAAGGGACCGGGCCCTCGCCCTCGTGCTGGAACTTGGACCGCGCGCCGGGCCGGAACTCCGAGCGGCGGTGATCGCCGCGGTCGCGGCGGAACTGAGTGGCGAGACGAACCGCCCCAAAGAATCCGAGGCGGTTTTCACTTACCTGGAAGCCGTCGCCCAACTGCGTGACCCGCAGGCAGTACCGGTCTTGGTTGAAGCGTTGCCGTTCGGGGCTGGCGCCGCGAACGCGCTGGCCGATCTCTCGCCGGGATCCTTCCCCGCCGTTCTGGAGGCTGTGGCGAACCCCGGCGAGAGACCAGACCGAGTTGGTAACGGGTTGACGGCGCTGCGGTTCATGCTGGAGGACGGGTCGCTCTCGGAGCAGCAGATAGCGTTGGTCCGCGAGCTAGTCCGGGACCGTTTGGCCGGGACTCAACATCATTCCGTTGTGAGCGTCGCCATACGCCTTGCGCTCGCGCTCGGGGATCTGGAGTCGCGGCAAACCGTGGAACGGCTTGCCGCCGACCGGACTGCGGTCGAGGCGTTGGTGTCGCCCTATCTGTCCGACGGCGTTACACCCAGTCGCTCACATCAACGAAGAATTGACGGTGTGCAGGAGCGCGCGCGGGCGCTCCTATCCGGTGCTTCCTTTCCGCCGCACCGGCGACCGTTCCCGCACCGATAGAGGAGGATTCGAGCACCCAGCCAGCTCATGCCCGGCACGACGTCGTCCGCATCAATGGTGAATTGATCGGGTCCAAGTGCCGAAGCGCCCGGTAGGTGTGTGCTGGTTGACTCAGCTAGCGGCGGATGGGGAGCGCGGCCTCGATCACGCGGTGCACGATGAGATCGGCGACGGCGTCGGCCTGTCTCCCGTCGTGATCGCCGGTACCGCGCCAGTGGGTCTGGGCCACCACGACGAGTTGCCGATCCGGCACGACCCACACGAACTGGCCCCCGTAGCCCCACATCACGAACGCGGACACGTCCTCGCCGCCGCCCTGGCGGTCGCTCCACGTCTGATAGCCGTACCCCGCGTCCCGGAGGACGTAGCCGATGTCGCTCACCGCGACGAGCCGACCGATCTGCGCCTCCACCCAGGCCCGGGATACGATCTGCCGGGAACCGGACCGGCCGCCCTGCAGGAGGAGCTGACCGACCTTCGCGGCGTCGCGCGCACGGAGCGCCAGCGCGGCGCCGCCCACGATCACGCTGTCCTGCATGACCGGCCAGCGCTTGTTGTCGACGCCGAGCGGACCCAGCAACTCCCGCTCCGCGAACTCCAGCGCGCTCCCGTCGACCGCGTTCTCGACGATGACCGTCAGCAGGTGCGACCCCCCGGTGTTGTAGATGAACCGTCGGCCCGGAGGGGCGACGATGGGCAGGTCGAGGACGTACCCGACGGGCCGGCCGGAACGGGCCCACGGGCCGAAGTCCTCCTCGTCGGACCACTGGATGCCGCTCGTCATCGTGAGGAGGTCGCGCACGCGGATGCCGTCGTGCTCGGAGCGCCGCGACGGGTGCGACAGCCAGTCCATCATCGGATCGTCGGGGTCGACGAGCCCGCGGTCCGAGGCGAGGCCGACGAGCAGCGCCGTGACCGTCTTCGTGACGGACCGCATGTCGAATGCCGAGTCCGGGTGCATGCCGCCGAAGTACGCCTCCTCGACGAGGCGCCCGTTCCGGACCGCGAGGAGCGCCCGGATGTTCGGCACGGCGTTCGCCGCATTCGCGAACGCGCTTCCCAGCAACTCCGGATCGAACCCCTCGGCTCCGGGCGGCGACGTCGTCCACGCGCGCGACAGGTCGACGGGCGGCGGCACCGGATCGGGTCCGAGCCCGCTATCCCCCGGATCCGGCGTCGTGACCGGGTTGCCGCACGCGACCAGCACCGCCGCGCAGAAGACGGCGGTCAGGCTGCGGGCCCGCACCTCCCGGTCTCGCCCTCGCAAGCCCCCCTCCCGCTTGCTCGCGACGCCCGCCCGCCTACTCGCGACGCCCGCGCCGGAAGGGCATCGAGAGCATCCCGCGCAGCGTTCCCCACTCCGCGCGGTCCACGTTCTCGAGCCCGAGACGGATCTCGCGCGGCTCGGACCGGAGCCGGAAGCTCCCGAAGGCCCGGTCCCAGAAGGAGAAGATGCTCGAGTAGTTCGAGTCGGTCTCCGGCTGGTAATCGGAATGGTGGACCCAGTGCATCCACGGCGTGACGATGAGCCAGCGCAGGCGCCGGTCCACGCGGGCGGGCAGCCGCACGTTGCTGTGGTGGAAGAGGATGATCGGGAGGAGGATCGCCTCGTAGACGAGGAGTTCCGCCACCGTCACGCCGAGGAGGGGAAGCACGGCGAGCCGCGCGATGGAGGACAGCACGATCTCTCCCGTGTGAAACCGGAGGCCCGACGTGGCGTCCAGTTCGGCGTCCGAATGGTGGACCTGGTGAAAGCGCCACAGGAACCCCACCTGGTGATTCAGCCGGTGCCACAGGTACTGCCACGCATCGAAGATCACGACCGCGAGCCCGATTCGGGCCCACGCCGGGAGTTCGAGCAGGTGGAGCAGCCCGAAGCCGCGTTCCCTCGCCCCTTCCGTCACGAACAGCGTGGCCGCGGCGAAGAGGACGGCCGCCACCGCCGCGTTCCCCACGCCGAGGGCGAGGTTCCGCGCTCCGTGCTCCGTCCTCGCGCTTCGGCCCTCGAACATCGGGAGGACGCCTTCGACCAGCCACAGGATGGCGAGCGCGAGGGCGGCCCCCGCCGCCTTCAGAGTACCGGGATCGTCGAACACGGAAGCGAACATAGCCTGCTATCGGGCGGGGGCGACCCCCTCCGCGATACTCACCTCGGCCGCCCCGAAGAAACCGAACGCAAACCGATGCGGGCGGTCCAGATTCACGACGTTCCCACGGATGGTGGCGGGCGGGATGGAGAAGGGGTTCGCCGAGCCGAGCGCGTTCTGCTCGAAGAGCGCGTAGTAGTAGTCGTAGCCCAGCCTCGAGAGCGAGATCTGGCGGATCTCCGCGTGTTCGCCGGGCACGATGGCGATCTCGTCGTTCGGCTGGAAGCCGACCACATCCTGCCCGTCGTACAGTTCGTCCCGGCTCACGAGATTGATCGCGTTTCCGGGGTCCGGCGGGATCTCGTTCACGCCCTCCACGAGTTGTTCCCACAGGTAGTAGTTCGCGACCCCGGCCGGGTCCGCGAAGTCGATCGCGGCCCGATAGCCCTCCTCCTCGATGAAGAGCGTCTCCTCCTCGAACACGAAGTACAGCGAATCGATCGGGGGGACCCCCCGCAGCAGAGCCGACGCCTCGTACACATCCCCCCCGTACTCGAGGAAGAGCGTGTACGTCTCGCCGACGCGCGCGAAGAGGTGTTCCGTCCCGTACAGGCCCGGCTCGATCTCCGGGAACGAGTAGGCGCGGCCCGCCCCATCGACGACGGTGACGACGGCGCCCGTCGCGGGCGGGGTCGGCCGGCTGTCGAAGAAGCCCGCCGTGGTCGACAGCCGGATCCGCTGCCTGCCGCTCGGCGCGTCGCTCGGCGCATCCTTGATGCGCTCGATCCGCCCTTCCACGACGAGTCGCGGCACCGGGTCGGGAATGTCGACGTCCACGACCCGTTCGCATCCCGCCGCCACCAGACAGCCGGCCAACGCAAGCAGACGCCCGGCCGTCAGCGCGCGACTCCCGCCGCCTCCACCCATCAGAAGTTCCACCGGTAGCTGATGCTCGGCACCAGGCCGAACACGGCGGTCTCCACGGCCTCGGTGACCGTGCGCGAGTCCCGGTTCTGGCGGAAGGCGATCGCCTGCGCGTTGAAGCGGTTGTACACGTTGAAGAGCCCGAACTGGAGTTCTCCCCGGCCCCACCTCCTGGTGGCCGACACGTCCAGACGATGATAGGCCGGAAGGCGTCTGGCGTTCCGCGGCCCGTATTCGCCCAGTATCAGCCCCGCGAACTCATACCGGGCGACGGGGTAGGTCGTCGGCAGCCCCGTGGCAAAGATGAAGTTCGCCCCGAGGCTCCAGTTTTCGCCGAATCTGTACAGTCCGGTCAGAGCGAAATCGTGCGTCCGATCGTAGGGAGAAGGATACCAGTCGCCTCCGTTGACCCCGGGATCCGCCGCCGTGGGCCCGGGTGTCCGCTGATCCGAGCGGGCGAGGGTATAGCTCGCCCATCCGGTGAGGCGCCCGCGGGTTTTTCTCAGGAGGAACTCCACCCCGTATCCGCGTCCTTCGCCCGGGAGGAGAAGCGTTTCGAGCCGCCGGCTGAAGTAGATGTCCGCCCCGTCCACGTAGTCGATCAGGTGGCGCGCCCGCTTGTGGTAGACTTCGCCCGAAAGCGCGTAGCTTCCCCCGGACAGCGCGGTGACGTAGCCGAGCGCGAACTGGTCCGCGACGTGTGGCTTCACGTAGGGCCCCACGGGATCCCACAGATCGAGCGGAGTGGGGGAGTTCGTGTTCGTCACCAGCCGCAGGTACTGCCGCGTGCGGGAGTAGCTCGCCTTGAGCGACGCGGCGTCGCTGAGCCTGAAACGCAACCCGAGCCGCGGTTCGAGGCCGTAGTAGGAGACGATGGTCTCTCCGTTTCCGTACCGCGTGCTGTCCACGATGGCGCCGGGCTCGTAGCGGCCCAGCGCCGGACGATAGACGACGGGTGCGTCGTTCTCGTAGTCGTAGACCGTCGCCTCGCCCCGGCGGATGAACCCGGCCGCCCGCAGCCCGTAGCGGAGCCCCAGGCGTCCGATCTCCGTTTCGTGTTCGAGG
>VXMQ01000150.1 GCA_009841015.1 Candidatus Palauibacter denitrificans
CCCCGAACCGCGCCTACGACGGCGCTCCGGGCAGCGTGTGAGAAATCCGGGCTAGTGCGACGTCGCAGTTGGCCTTAAGGAGGTAGATTGAGAAGTAGTGACTCGGAGCCATGGCCGTGGGTCCTTCCGAATGGTGTGGGATCAGTGAGCACGCAGCCGTTGACGAGATCGTTTGGAGCAGGAAATGGAAGGTGTCGATGCAGCCTCGTCCGTGGTATCAGACATGGGTTCAGCCCCGGCCGGGGCGTACGTTCATCTCCTCGCTCCACTTGGAAGCTACAGATGCCCGGGCGCGTCGCACAACTTTGGCCGGCGCCCGGAACACCCGATTACGTACCGGGGCGCAGCGTGCTGGGCTGGTGTTATTCTGGGTTCTTCTCAAGGGCGTTTAGGAGTAGTTCGGCTACGAGTCCCATGCTTTCGATCGCAGCACGGGATTGCGCTTCCGTGACGGTTGTCGGGAAGGGACGTCCGTGGCCGACCCCCTCCTTGTTTCGGAGCATGTTCACTGCGCAATCCAGTTCGAACAGCGCCGCCTCAACCCTCTGATGAGCGGGGTCACCTTCGGCCCACGTGAAGGCAAGGTCAACCGCGATGAAGGCCTGGCCGAGCAGTGTTCGGAAGTTCGTCTGGTGCCCTCCATCGCCGAAGCGAACGGTGAGCACGTGTTTCGCCGTCGCCTCCACCAGATCCTTCCCGGTTCCAGTTACGAGAGCGGCGTCATTCGCGCCTCGCTTCGCGCGACGAACATAGGCTCGCAGTGCGCTTGTCAGTGCGGAGCCGAAAAGGCTGTCGAGCACGACCGGCACCAGGGACCCATCGCTGCCTAGATCGTAGCCTTCTTCGCGAAAAACGTCTCTTGCGTCACGGACGGCTTCCTGGCCCACAAAGTTCGGAGAGGTGGGCCGGAACCCTCCCTTCGCTCGAATCATGGCCGCCAGCAAGTAAACCAAGCGCTCGCCCCGCCTAGGATCGTGCTCCAGCGCCCAACTCAACACACCCCGCACCCGTTTAGCCTTGCCGACGGGTCTGCCACCCCCTTGATTCGGGTCGCCGTCAAGCACTCGTGACCGGCGGAATTCGGCCTCCAGTTCGTAGTGTGTCGGCTGGCGCTTGACCTCGTCTTGGCCATCGTCAACAAGCCGCGCCATGACGGTGATGATCGCATCCGAGAGTGGCCCGATGGGCGGTGTGTTCAAGAGCCTTGTCGCTCCGCGTATGTGTGTTGATCTTCGTATCAGAAAAGTAGCGCTCCTCCCTTGTGAATCGTAGCGTCCAGAGGAGTTGCGACCGGCTCCGTCGGGCGGTCGTCTCGATCAGAAGTGGCATCCGCCCACGGTCTCCCTTCTGTGGCATGTCGGGGCGCTGTCGTCCGTCACCGCTCTGGCGGGAAATCTCCCACCCCGTCGATCCGTCGAAGAACCGGCTCCATCAGATGCTCGCCCCTGCCCCACAGGACGCCTCGCTCCGCGTCGTAGCCGATCGCCACGCCCCACTCGCTGGGTATGGCGGTACTTCCGAGATGACGTCCGCCCGTCGTGAAGAAGTCCCAGTACCGGGCATCCCCCTGCCGCCGCGGCACGAGAAACGTCGAGTCGGTCAGGGCCACGGCGGCACTGAAGAACGGAAACTCCACCGGGGGCCGACGGACTTCGACACGCCCCGCTCGCTCCGTGATCGCCACCGCGTCATCCGCCGTCAGACCGTACTCGAAGGGCGCCTCGATCACGCCGCTCAACGCTTCGCCGTCGAGTGCATGGCGGTAGATGTCCGTACGGAATGCGACGCACGAACAGGACATCTCCAGCGGGCGTCAGGGACACGGCACCGGCGCCGGAGAAGGTGAGCACCATGCTGTTCTCCGCCGTCGGCACCGGCGCAAAGGACCCGACGTGCGTCAACTCGCCGTCGAAGACGTGCACGGCGGAATCGCGCGAGGCTCCGTAGTTCACGATGCCGGAGATCGCCAGGCGCCCATCGGCGGAGGCCACGAGGTCGTCGATCCCCGGCAGGGCGAACTCGAGTCGCCGTCGGTCGATGAACGATCCGTCGGGCCCGAGCCGCGAGCTCGAACTCGTCATCCGGTCGAACGCGTCCACCGTGCCATCGGCACCCATCGTGAGGCGGTAGAGGCCACGGAACTCTCCGGATCCCTCGCCTTCCCGGCCCTATCTCCACGCAACCGTCCCATCCCGATCAAGGGCGACGACCCGCATGTCGGACGTGTCGGCAAGGTACACGAAGCCGTCGGGGCCGACCGTGGAGTCCATGATGATGCCCAGGTCTTCCCCCCCCAGGATCGTGACCTCCTCCACGACCAGCGGAGAACCGCGGAATCGAGCTGAAACTCCTGAGCCACGACGCGGGGGGAATTCAGGAGCACCCCGGCGTAGACGCCCAACAGGGCCCGCCGGACGACGAGGGTTGGGGGAGCTTTGCGTCAGGGTCGAGACACGAGCTGTACCGCCTTCCGAGACATGAGTTGGTTCAGGAGCGTGCTTCTTCCGCCAACGCCGCAGCGGCGGGCTCGGCAATGGCTTCCGCAGCTTTTGTCCTTTCCCCGTTTCTACGTTATCAGTCCTTAGTAGCAACCCAAACAGCGATGTCTTGAAGTTCACTCAAAATCTGCTGTAGCAATCGTTCGATGTTTCTGAGAGTCTGCGTGTTGGCGTCGGACATTTGTGTCTTCTCCTTCTTCGTTTTGTGACGTGAGACCCGAAACCCTTAGACGATTGATCCGGTTTACGGGCCTTTCTTCTTCAAGAATCGTTTGTACCAGGGAAGCCGAAACATAGACCATTTTTCGTTCTCAAGTGTCGTAATCATACGACATATAATACAGGGTTCTTTTTCGCCTTGGCCGTTCTCAAAGGATAGTTCCGGGAAATCATCGCATGTCGATTGCCAATGGAAGTACTTGCTGTGTTTCGAGTACCTATAATCAGGTTCACGGGCGGTTCGTATTTTGCTGTTTATCGTAGCGATAAGTGAAAGGAAAAAAGCACTAAGAAGACTGGCAATTATGCCATTCAGAATCAGCGCTGAATCCATTTCTTTTCTCCTTTTGGAACACGTGATCTACGGCAATCTCGAACGTGTACGGGGGACGTCGCTAATTCCGGCCAGAAGCCGCCTCGTCCGAAACACCCGCAGAGTGATGCGATAGACGCCGCAGCAACGTAGACACTCAGCGGCCTCCCAGCCAATCGAAGCGAACGTTCAGCGCCCGAAGCATGCTGAACGTGTTGCAACGGTCGACCCCGAACTGATCGCACACATCAGGCAGCTTGATCTCCCTGCGGGACTCCGGCGCACTCTGCTCGTTCGTCACGATGGTCTGGCCGTAGATCTGCGCGTGCCCGACCAGCCAGCCGTCAGCTCCCGCCGCGAACTTGGCCTTCGCATGGTCAAAGTACTTCGGATGGCGTTGAACCCACAACATGACGTCTCTATAGGCACCTACAACGAAGCCGGTGTCCGCTGGGAGGAAGAATCCATCTGGCACGTTCCCCTTGACCCATCGAACGAGATCCTCCTCTTCGTGGCCTGCGAGGAGCTCGCTACGAACCCTATCGATGCTGAAGATTCGGCCCTCCTGGTGGTGATGAATCACGCTGTGCCAGAAACCGGGGCAGAGGTCGAACGAGTAGTACAGGTTCTTCGCCGTGATGAAGACATCCGAATCCACCAAATAGGTCCGACCGGCCATCACGGGAGATCCGCGCCGAGCCGCCTCGCGTACTCCTGGAAGGACCCTCCACGGAGTCCTGTGAGGTCGTAGGCCTGCTTGAATCCGATGCGGCCCTCCATCGCCGCTCGCACGACCTGCGTCGCAAACAGTTCGCCGACGCGGGTGTTCTGGTTGTTGTAGAAGTTGCCCCCCGTTGCCGTCGTACTGCCCCTGCGTTCTCGACTGACGTAGCGCTCGTAGAAGTCGAAAAAGGTGCTGCGGTCGATGAGGTTCAGGTCGAGGAGTCGGCGAGCGGCGACGACCGGGCTCACCTTGAACGCTCGGGCAAGCTCCTCGAAGCGACGCGCCGACCGCCTGACTTGCGGCCAACGTGTCCTGACCTCGCCTTCCGGTGCGAGCAGTTCCGCCGCGGCCTGGTTGCACCAGTCTTCCACGTCCGAGCCGCCGGGGAGGAGCGCCTCAAAGCCGGAGAGCCCTTCCCTACCCAACCAGATGTGTGCCAGCTCGTGAGCGAGCGTGAACATCTGCGCGGACTTGGCATCCGCGCCGTTAACGAAGACCAGCGGCGCATAGGGATCGTTGAGAGCGAAGCCTCGAAACTCGGCCACGCTCAACCGCCGATGCGTGTTGTTCCCCACGACCCCGTTGATCACCGCCATCACGCCGACTCCCTCGATCGTGCGGCGCAACTCGCTCACGGCGTCCTGCCAGGTGCGGACTCCCGCAGCCCATCCTGCATCGAGTCCGAGCGCCCGCCGCATCTCGCGTCCGACGGCGTCCGGATCATCGGCGAGACGGGCGCTCGCCACGAAGGCCAAAGGTTCCGCGTCACTCTCGACGAGGGACTCCCGCAGCCACTCTTGTCGGCGTCGCATCGTGTGGAGCGTGTCGAGCAGGTCGGGGCTCGGCCGACCGCGGACGGCGTCCGGCACCGTGCGAAAATCCTGAACCGGAAGACGTTCTTCCGGGGGCTCGGGAAGAAACAGGTAACCGAGCGGCGTATGCGTGACCTTGGCCAGCTTCTCCAGTTGCTTCAGCGTAGGCAGTCGTTCGCGCTGGACCCAGGCCCGAAGCTGCGGCACGCTCTTCGCGAGATCCCCCACGTCGTAGCCGGCACGTTCGCAGGCCCACCGTAGCATCTCGGGAGGCACGTCTACGCGGGTCACGGCATCGTCCCCGCGACGCCGCCCCGATCAGGCCCGATACCCGGGCGCACGGAGCCGTCCACCGGCCGGATGGGCCGTCTCTCCTCCGTACTCCCGCGGGCCATGTACGTCATAGGATCCTCACGTGCCGCCGCACTCAGATCCTCTCCGTTTGGGCCTGCTCGCGGCGGCTGATGCCAACGCCGTAACGTATCGTATGCAAGATGCCAACGCCCCGCCGGTCCTCCGACCGCCGACCGAACCAACGCTCTGGTCCTTCACGCGCGCTCTCTGGTCGAGTGGACGCGGGTGGGCCGCATGGCCACTGCGGGCTGCGGGGATTGCCGTTTCGCTAGGTGGAGGGTTTGCGATCCTGCTTGCGCCTACGATTCGGTGGCCTCTCGCTGCGGGTGTCGCCGTCTTGCTGTTCTTGATGTTCACCGTTGCGAGCTTCCTGCTCTGGCGCACCGAGGTGCTTCGGGCGAACGCCGTCTTCGAGATCCTCGAGCCGCGCTTTCGTATCGTGCCGGTTGTGGTTCCCTCCAAGGACAGAGTGCGAGCCGTGGTTGAGGTTGTGAACGAATCGGGGGGACGCAACCACAACCTGCGCGTCGCCGTGGTGGCCGTGGATCAGACATCGGGCGAGCCGACCGACGACGGTGCCGCCGGGTTTACGGGCCCGCTGCCCCTGGAAGACGCGTTACGCGCCGGGGAACCGGCGCAGAGATACTCCGCAACGCTCGACGGCAGGGCGCGCTTCGACCTTGCGATGGTGACTGCGTCCCAAGAGGGAGTATTTCAGTCCGCTCGAAACCGCCTTGGAGAAGGGCCCCCGTTGCTCACGGAGGGGGAGGCATACGTATTCCACGTAGAGGCAGCAGCTGACGACGGCCCCAGAATCGAAGAAAGACTGGAACTCCGTACGACGGTGGGCGGGAAACCCTCGGCCGACCCGGACTCAGACGACCCGATACCGCGCAGGCAGTTGCCAAATTTCTCGTTCCAGATCCTGTCCGACGAGCCCGGGACGGCAGGCAACGATGACGGATCGGCCACCATGCCCAGCTCACCGTAGTCGGCCTCCAGCGGCTCGTCCGGTGGCTTCGGGCGCCGTCGTCTGAAGCGAGTATGTGTCGATGTAGTTGCGTCCGCCCGGGCCATCCATCAGGCACCGGGTCAGGCGGGGAAGCGCTCGTTGTCGATCGCACCCAACATGCCGCCGGCGGCGAGTTGGCGTATCCGGCTGTCTTCGCCATGGAGGAGATGGTACGTCCAGGGCAGAACGGGGGCGCTCGCCTCGTTCAGCGCCCGCATGTCCTCGGCGGGCAGGGTGAGTGACAGGTAGCGCAGGCTGTCCTCGATCTGGGAGACCTTCCGGGCCCCGATCATCGGGATCACGCCGCGGTCGCGCACCCACGCCAGGGCCACCGCGGCCGAACTGGTTCCGAGACGGTCGGCGATCTCGTCCACCTTGCGGGCGGTGTCGTACGCCTTCTCGTCGAACTGGAAGGTCAGTTGTTTGAAGAACTCGCTGTCGAAGCGTCGGCTCTCCGTGCTGTCGCCGCGCGTGTACTTGCCGGTCAGGAAGCCGCCGGCCAGCGGCGAGTAAAGCGTTCACGCTGATGCCGAGCGCGCGGGAACAGGGGATGATCTCGAGTTCCAGATCCCTCGAGACCAGGTTGTACTGGTACTGTAGGGCCGAGATCGGCTCCCAGCCTCTCTGGTCGGCCACGGTCTGGCCGCGCGCCACCACCCAGGCCGGCGTGTTGCACAGGCCGAAGTGCAGGACCTTCCCGTGCCGCACGAGGTCGTTCACGTTGCGCATCACGTCCGCGATGTCGGTGCTGTAGTCCCAGAAGTGGATCCAGAGGAGATCGATGTAGTCCACGCCGAGGCGCTTCAGGCTCCCCTCGACCGACTGCACCATGCTCTTCTTGTGGTTGCCTCCGGCGTTGGGATGGTCCCGGATGCTTGGGTCGAAGCCGCTGTGCAGGGTGTTGGTGTACTTCGTCGTCACGACGTAGCGATGGCGCTCGGAGGCGACGAACTCCCCCAGAATCCGCTCGCTGAGCCCCCGCTGTAGACCTCGTTGGCCGTGTCGAAGTAGTTGCCGCCCCTGTCCGCGAACGCTTCCAGGATCCGGCGACTCTCCTCGGGTCCGGCGGAGCTGGGCGACTCCGTCGACATCATCATGGTGCCCAGGCAGACCTCCGACACGCAGAGTCCGCTCCTTCCCAGCAGCTTGTAACGCATCCGTCTCCTCTTCTCGACTTGGATCGCTCGGCAGATCGGGCCAAAGAGCGGCGGCTGCGAGAGTACCACGCGCGTCGCCGGTTTCACCAGCCCATGCTGGTCACGGGAAGGGGAAGGTCGAGACATGTCGCACGCCCCCGAAATTGGGGGTTGCCAACGTCGCGAGCGAGACGAGTATGTCGCGTTCCTACGAGCCGTCGCGGCTGTCGGCGGGGGCGCGGATAACGCGGATAACAGGGGCGGATAACAGGGGAAGCAGAGCATGGAAAAATACGGTGGACCAATCTGCGTGGGGCTACTGGGCGCGGCGGTCGCTTTCGCGGTCTTCGGGCCGGGCGATGCCTTCGTGGCGGTTGACGTAGCGGAAGGCGTAAGTCCGCTCCCCGCTGCATTCAGCCGACTGGGAGTCCTGTACATCGTTGCGGTGTTCATCGAACGCTCGCTCGAGGTTCTCCTCAAGGCATGGCGGCAGGGCGGGAAGATTCGCCTCGAGGAGGAGGCGCGGTCAGCCGGAGAGGACGGCAGGGCTGCGGCCGAGGCGAAGCTCCGGCGATACAGTGTGGGGACCCAGCGGCGGGCGCTTCTCTTCGGTCTGGTGCTCGGAGTCATGGTATCGCTCTCGGGCGTGCGGCTCCTCGGCTCGATCTTCGAGTTCGGCGCCGGAACCCCGCCTTTCCAACGGGACCTGTTCCAGTTCACGGACGTCATCGTGACGGCCGGACTGATCGCCGGCGGATCCGCCACCATCCACAAGGCGATGGCGCTCATCGAAGATCTGCTGAAGGCGAACCGAACACACCCGAAGGAATCGTGACCCCATGACGTTGGTCACGTTTTCCATCTCCCGCGTTAACCGCCTGCGGCGCGCCGCCGAACGAGCCCGAGCGCCCGCCGAACCCGACGAAACCGGCAGCAACTGGAACGAGCCCGAAGGCTGGTCCATCAGCGCTTGCGACCCGAACGACCTGCTCGGCGTGTTCAAGGCGCTGCGGCTCAAGGCGGGATTCGCCCTGCACGCCTATGAGTTCCGAGCCGGCGGCAACGGCAACGGCGTCATCTGGGCGGTGCCGGCGGACGCCCCTCTGCTCGCGCCGGAGGACTGTCCCCAGCTCGAAGGCGTGTTCCTCGGCCCGCCGAAACCCTCGGGGGCCATCCCGCTGATGCAGGCGATCGAGGGCGACGGGAGCCCCTGGTCCTACCTCTCCGCATCGATCTTCGGCCGTGAGGCGGCGGAATTCGGGGCTCAGTGGCACGGCTGCGTCTGGAGCGACCAGAAGATCATCGCCAAGCCCCCGCGGGAGGCCGAAGGCCGGGAAGCATCGCGCGCCCCGGATCACCGAAGCGATGCTCCCATGGGTGACTGGATATGGGAAGCCCCCGTCCCCGAGGTATGGGAGCCGAACTACTCCGAGGAGGGAACGACCAAACGGGTCGTGCTCCACATCCGGAATCCCGTCGGCGTGAACACGATCCACCGGGCCACCGACACCTACGCCGCCGGCAGCTACGTCTCCGAAACCGACACGACCGTACTCTGCACCGGCCCCGGCGGCTTCGTCTACTAAGTTCCAGCAAGCTGTGCAGATTCTGCACAGGTTCCAAACGTCGGCCGGCCCCGCGGGAACCGAGCGTGCCAACATGACCGAAGTACGGGCTGGCGACGCATCCCCCCGAGGGACGCGTCTACACAGAGATTTCCGTGAACCGGCCTCGCTGCATCTTGCTGACTGCCGAGCGGATTTCGTCAATCCGCTCTCGAATGCGCGGCCAAGCCGTAGACTGCAGGACGAGCACCGCCACCGCGCGGGCCGAGAGATCCTGTTGGTGCCGGAGGCTCTGGTCGGTCGTGATCAGGAGGTCGTAGCCGTGCTCTTCGGCTCTGTCCAGCAGGGGCGCTGTTTCGAAGTTCGGACCACCCGCGCTCGTAGGCGGTATCCACGCGGTGGCCCTCAAGGTGCCGCCTCAGCGGCACTGGAGTGCCCTGGTCGAACAGGATCTTCACTGACCACCGGCGCCCGCCAGCGCTTTCACTTCGTGGTCGAGGACGGACTCGACATGCCAGCGCTCCACGCCCTGGAACCAGTCAAGAAACTGCTCAATCGAAGCCCCCGCCCGCAGGTTCTCGAACAGGGCACTGACCGGGACTCGGGTCCCCGCGAAGACCCAGGCGCCGCTGACCTTCCGCGGATCACGCTCAACCGCGTCACATTCTTTCCAGCTCGACATGTGGGCACCTCGTTTCTTGACTCCCGCACCGCTCGGAGGTGGTTGACACCGGGAATCCTCGGCACGGCCTATACGGCGACCTCGATCTCGCGGATCACCATGCCAGCGGCGTTCTCGACCGCCACGTCCAGGTACTCGCGGACTGCCTCCGCGATGTTCGCCAAGGCTTCCTCCTCGGTCGTCCCCTGGGACGCACAACCCGGTAGGCCTGGAACCCAGACGGAGAATCCCTCTTCGGACTCTTGAAGCGCTACCCGGTATTTCATCTTCCACCTCCAGGGCCGTCAGCGAACGATTCAATCTAGCCTCGGTCAGGTTTTTCGCCATCGTCAACGGACCTCCATCACCGCCCCAGCCTCGGGGTCGCCCAGTCGCTGGCGAGGCGACGCTCGAGCGTTACGGTGTTCTCGGCGATTTCCGCGGCCAGGGCGTAAACTCAAGCGCAAGACGGCCGAAGGGGATGCGATGGGACAGGCGACCTCCACCCCCTGCGTGGCGGGGGGAGACGGGCAGCTCGCTTTCGTCGCCGGCCCCGCGTGGCGTCTGCACTTCCTTGGAACAATCAACCACTCTGCCACCCCGCCCGATAGCGAAAATCGCCTTGCAACCGCGACGTGGGATCGGGTTGCAAGACGATTCGCTTATCCACCCAACTGGGCGTCGACCGCGACCGCGGACATCAGTGCAAGGCCTGCTCCCACCGCGAACCCGAGCAGGAGCCATGTCAGGTTGACCAGTTGCTTGCCGGTCGTATCGCCGATCGCCGTCAGTCGTGACATCAAGGCGGTCTGCGACTGAGGATCTTCACCCTCGTCCGCGGACTCCGCCTCTGTGCTCATCCCGCTCGTCACGGCCCGGTGAACGCGCCTGCGGACGCGTCCGCCCATCAGGAGGGCGAGCATGAAAAGCAGCAACGCGAACCCACCTACCGCGTCCGACACGACGATCACGGTCATTCCCGCGATGCCGAAGAGAACGCCCATCACGAACACGAGCCGGAAACGCCCCGGGAGTCCGTCCGACGCCTCGCGTTGAGCGTCCAGGTAGCTCCTCACTTCGAGCTGGGCGATCTGGCTGGCGAGGGCGCCCATCAGGAGGCCGAAGAGGATGATCCAGAGCGCCGCGCGTGGAACGAGTGGCCGTTGGACCGCTTCTTCCCCATACTCCGCCACAGCTTCACCGGTGGCGACAACGAGGGTGGCTACAGATGAGGGACCAGCGAATGACAACGGAACGTGAAGGATCGAAACGGACCCCCGGATCGCCGCGTGGAGGGGCGCTGTCGGCCGCCGCGGCGCTTGCCGCAACCCTCCTCGGCTGCGGTTCTCCCTCGGGGGGCGACGTGGCCCCGCTCCGTTTCGCCGTCGCCAGCTACCAGCACGAGACCTGCACCTTCTGCCCCGGCGGCGACACCGAAGTCGATGACTGGCTTCGCTACAGCGAGCCGGTTTCCGGGGACGCGCTGCTCGGCGCCGGCGACTACATCGGCGGCTTCGTCCAGCGGGCCGGCGAGCTCGGGGACATCGAGCTCGTGCCGCTCACCTCGCCGCTCGGCGTCTTCGGGGGCTCGTCGCGCAGCTGGAACACGCGGGAGACCTTCGAGCATTTCCTTGACGCCATGCTGGCCGAACTGGAGGCGCGGCTGCCGGTCGACGGGGTCTTTCTCGCGCTGCACGGGGCGATGGCCGTGCGGGACGTCCCCCGCCCCGAAGCCGAGATCGCCCGCCGGTTCCGGGAGATCGTCGGCCCGGACGTCCCCATCGCCGCGACCTTCGACCTCCACGGCAACGAGGACGGCGAGTTCCTCGAGCACGCCGACTTCTCCTTCGTGACCAAGCGCTTCCCCCACTACGACTCGTACATCCAGGGCGAACGCGCGGCCCGCGCCCTGCGGCTCGCCGCGCGGGGCGAATACGAGCCCGTGACCGCCACCCGCAAACCCGGGGTCATCACCGCCACCGTGCTGCAGTGGACCGGCCAGTCCCCCGCGATGGACATCATGGAACGGGCGCGGCGCTGGGAGGCGCGCGAGCACGACGCCTACGTGAGCGTCTTCTTCGGCTATCCCTGGTCGGACGTGCCCGACGTGGGCGCCACCATCCAGGTCATGACCAACGGGGACCAGGCGCTCGCGGACCGGATCGCCGACGACATGGACGACTTCATTTGGCGCGTCCGCGAGGACTTCGCGCTCGGCAGCTTCCCCGGCCCCACCGAGGCCGCCCGGACCGTCGCGGGCGCCATCTCACGCGGCGAGACGCCCGTCGCGGTCGGCGACTACAGCGACCGCCCCGGCGACGCCACGCACATCCTGAGCGCCTTCGAGGCGGCCGGCATCGGCAGGGTCCTCTACGGCACGATCACCTCCCCCGCCACCCTCGACGCCCTCGCGGCGGCCGACGCCCGGCCCGGCGACCCGTTCGACCAGGAGATCGGCGGCTTCACCCCCTCCGGCGGCTCCCCCCATCGCGTCACCGGCACGCTGGAGTACTTCGGGGAAGGCTTCGGCTACGACCACATCGCCGCCATCTCCTTCGGCGACGGCAATGTCGTCTTCCTCACCCCCGCCTACGAACAGGTCCTCTACCCGGACGCATTCCGCTTCGGATCCATCGACCCGGCCGACTACGATGTCTTCGTCGTCAAGTCACGGATCCACTTCCGCCGCGGCTTCGACGAAACCGCCTACGCGCCCACCGTTCTGGTCGTGGAGGCGCCCGGGCCCTTCGTGGGCACCGTCTTCCTCGACGCGCTGCCCTACGAGCACGTGGACCTCAGCGGCCTCTACCCGTTCGGAGTGCCCGAGAACCGGCGGTGAGGAACTATGCCGGCTCGTTCCCCGGCAAAGGCGACGAGCAGCCCGGCCGGGCGCCTCACCGAACGCGCATCTGGAAGCAGTGCCGTCCCGCGCCGTGCGCCCACAGGTCCCGAAACGCGACGTGCGCGGCCACCGGATCGTCGAGGCGGGCCGCAATGGGCGAGCCCGGGCCGTGGCAGCCCTGACAGCTCCTCTGAACGATCGAAGAGCTTCCCGTTGCCCCCCCGGAATCCGTCGCGAAGGTGGCGCACACCTTGTAGCGGCCGTCGTCGAGCGCCCGGTACTCGTACATCTCCGAGCTGGTGGGGTCGCGGGTGCTGATGTTCAGGCCGGGCTCGGCCGCCAGGTCGTCCAGCGAGGCCGGAAGCCGCCCGTGTCGCGTCCAGTAGAGATCGGCAGCCGCCGTGATTTCGTGCAGGTCGGCGAGTCGCCGGTCGTCGACCCGGCGCTCGCGCTCCTCGGCGGGAGATCCCAGGAAACCGATCCCGAAGGCCACCGCCGCGGCCACGGCGGCTCCCGAGACGCCCAGCACGATGGATCGCGTCGAGCGCTTCATTCGGCCGCCTCCTCCCTGCGCACGTCGCGGAGGAAGTACCCGAACAGCGAGCCGGTGATCGTGCCGACCGTGAGGACCTTCAGGGCGAACCGGACCGTGAGTTCGCCGCCAAGAAGGTTGTAGACGATGCTCGTGACCACGCCGATGAGCGTGGCCGCGCCCACGAAGAGGGACAGATACGTCAGCGATTGCCGAACGCGCGAGAGCCGCCGGCCCGGATCCTTCCGGACCGCGCGATCGTTCGTCCAGAAGACGAAGGCGAAGACGGGAAACGTCGCGACGAGGAAGGAGATCGACCACCGGATCTCCTCCCGCGCCATCTCAAGCGCGGCCGCGGGGGCCAGGGAAGGATCGGGAAACGCCTGGTGGATGAACGCGAACAGGAGGCTCCCGAAGCTGATCGCGCTCCCGTACAGCGTACCGAAGAGAACGAGGTAGACGAAGGCCTCGCGAGCGGACAGGTACGGGGCGGGACGCGGGACGGGAATCGGAAACGCGACGTCGGCGAAACCGTCCAGGGCGCGTCGGACCTGGTCCCGCGGCCAGCCCGCCTCGAGAAGCACCCCCTTGAGTTGCTCGCGGGGCAGGCTTCGCTCCAGGCCCGCCTTCAGGAATCCGGTAATCTCCTCGTTGCCGGCCATCTTCCCTTCCCTCCTTCGAGTGGTCGATCCGAGCTTGTTGACGCCGTCAACTTAGCGGGTCACGTTGACGATGTCAACATTGCTGATCAACCCGAGACGGATACCTTGGCCGCATGACCCGGGAAAGCACCGCGTATCACCACGGAGACCTGCGGGCGGCACTGCTCGCCGAAGCCGCCTCGATGATCGACGAGGGGGGGACCTCGAGCGTGACGATGCGCGAGATCGGGCGGCGCCTGGGCGTATCGCGGTCCGCCGCGTATCGCCACTTCGAGGACAAGTCCGCCCTCCTGGTCGCGGTCGCCGCAGCCGGTTTCGACCGCCTTCGAGACCGCCTGGAGGCGGTGGGCGCCGGAGCCCCGGACGCCGGGATCGAGCAGCTTCCGGAGGTCGGCCGGGTGTACGTGCGGTTCGCGCTCGAGAACCCGGGCCACTACCGCCTGATGTACGGCAAGGAAGCGATCACCCGCGAAGACCACCCCGAACTCCGCGAGACCGCGAACGCCCTGTTCGACGAACTCGTCCGCATCGTCCAGTCATACCAGCAGAGCGGCACGATCAGGCGAGAGGACCCGCACCTCCAGGCCTACGTCGCATGGGGCGCCGTGCATGGCCTGGCTTCACTCCTGATCGAGGGCCAGATCCTCACCGCCGTGGACGTCGACGCCCTGATCCGCCAAACCACCTCCACCCTCCTCGACGGAATGCGCGCCAACCGCTAGAGGCCGTACGCGAGGCATGTCGCGCGCCCCCGAAATTGGGGGTTGCCAACGTCGCGAGCGAGACGAGTATGTCGCGTTCCTACGGGCCGTCGCGGCTGTCAGCGGGGGCGCGGATAGCGCGGATAACAGGGGCGGATAACGGGGGAAGCAGAGCATGAGAAAACACGGCGGACGAATCTGCGTGGGGCTGCTGGGCGCGGCGGTCGCTTTCGCGGTCTTCGGACCGGGCGATGCCTTCGTCGCGCTCGACGTGGCGGACGGAGTAGATCCGTTCCGCGATGCGCTCAGCCAGCTGGGGGTGCTGTACATCGTTGCGGTGCTGGTCGAACGCTCGCTCGAGGTTCTCCTCAAGGCATGGCGGCAGGGCGAGAAGATTCGCCTCGAGGGGGAGGCGCAGTCAGCCGGAGAGGACGGCAGGGCCGCGGCCGAGGCGAAGCTCCGGCAATACAGGGTCGGAACCCAGCGGCGGGCACTGCTCTTCGGTTTAACGCTCGGCATCATGGTGTCGCTCTTCGGCGTGCGGCTCCTTGGCTCGATCTTCGAGTTCGGCGCCGGAACCCCGCCCCTCCAGCGAGACCTGTTCCAGTTCACGGACGTCATCGTGACGGCCGGACTGATCGCCGGCGGATCCGCCACCATCCACAAGGCGATGGCACTCATCGACGAGTTGCTGAACCGAAAACGCGCGAAGGACTCGTGATCCCAGGGGGCGATCAGAACAGGCCGTTCGCCTTCAGGTAGTCCAGGGTCGCCGCCGCGCTCGCCTCGGGCTGCTCCAGTTGCAGGAGGTGCGTTCCTCCGGGCAGATAGGCGTAGTCCACGGTCGGGATGTGATGGAGTTCGGTGGTCGGGAAATAGGTGTGCGGGATGGCGGGGTCGGCCCCCATGACCATCGTCGGACAGGCGAGGGCCCCGAAGTCGATCAACGCCGCGTACTGTCCGCCGTACCTGTAGATCTGGGCCTCGTATTCGCGGGGACACCGGAGGATGTAGCCGTCCCCGTCCGGGGACCGGCGCAGCGTCGTCCGGGCCATGAGGCGGCGGACGCCGGGGACCACATCCTGGAAGGCGAGCATCTCACGAAGCACTTCCGCGAACTCCGCGCGGGTCGAATACCGCTCCGCGCGCGCAAGCGTCATCTTGGCCGCCCGTCTCGCCACGTCGCGACACTCCTCCCTGGCCGGCCCGAACTCGCCCAGCGGCGGATCGAAAAGCACGCGAGCCGTGAACTCCCCCCCTCGCGTCGGGGACAGCAGCGAGACCAGCCCGGAGAGTGAATGGAACACGCCGGCCTGCGGCTTCTTCCCGAACCCCTGCTCGATGGCATCCTGGATGCGCAGGTGGTCATCGATGAGGGTGGGCACATGGTGGCTGCGCAGCGGCCCGGGAGCGTTCCAGCCGTGGTTTCTGAGGTCGTAGACCACGAGATCGAAGGCGTCGGCGAACTGCGACCAGAACGGGTAGTAGAGGTCGATCGCGAGGCCGTTGCCGTGGCTGAGAACTATGCGCGGGCCGGAGGGATTCCCGTGGCGCCGGAGCGTGATCGCGGCGCCGTCGCCCAGGCGCGCGTCGTGCACGGCGAGGGGCTCGGGCACCTGCCAGACCTGCGTGCGTTCACCGTCGCGGTGGATCACGTCGGTCATTCCGCCAGCGCGGCGTCGATCGCCTCTTCCAGAAAATCCCAGTACATGTCGATGTAGTTGCGCTCGCCCGGGCCGTCCATCAGGAACGGGTTCATCAGCGTGTGCCGGAGGATGAAGATGTGGTCGGCCTCCTCCTCGGGCCGGGCCGGGACCGCGACGAAGGTCGCCGGATCGATGCCCAGCTCGCACAGGATGCGGCCGCATTGCCCGTCTTCCCCGCCCTCCCGGCGGAGCGACGTGTACGAGCCGATGAAGCGTACGTCCTGCACCGGCCGGGTCGCGTCCACCTTCAGACCGTCGAACACGCGGCGGGCGAAGCGGTTCATCCGCGCCAGGCTCCGGTTGCCGTTCCGGTTGAGCGCCAGGCAGACGAGGTTGGAGTCGGGTTCGAAGGGCACGATCAGCCGCACGCGGTCTTCCAGCCGCTCGGCGGCTTCCCGGGCCGACGCGTGGAAGTACTCGCAGGCCCGGATGGTGTGGCGCAGGATGCGCCCCAGGCCCTCGCCGTGGAGGGGCAGGACTTCGTGCGCCACCGCCACCGAGGCGGCCGCCGCGCCGGGTTTCGAGCCCTCGAGGATGTACTGGCCCAGGTTCCGGAGCTGGTCCTCGCGCGGGACCTCGTCCTCGACGTCCCCCAGGTCGAACACGTAGGCGGCCTGCTGCGTGATGAAGTCCACCACCTCGCGGTCGCGCGCCACGAATGCCCCGGCCGCGTAGGGCAGGAACCCGAGCTTGTGGGGGTCGATCGTCACGGAGTCGGCGTGCCTCACGGAGGTGAAGGCCCGGTAGACGAGGTCCGACGGGAAGTGCCGGAACTCCTTCCGGATCGCCTCGCGCGAGAGGAAGCCGCCATCGGGGTCCCGGAAGACGCTCGTGAGATACCCGCCCCAGGCCGCGTCCACGTGCACGTAGAAGTCGGCGCCGCGCTCGTTCCAGCGCCGGCGCGCCGCGACGATCTCGTGGACCGGATCGACGGTGCCGAACTCCGTGGTGCCGAGCACGCCGACCACGCCCAGGACCGGCGTGCGGCTCTCGAAGGCGTCCGCCAGGCACGCGTCCAGGTGGCCGGGGTCGAGGCGCATGTGGTCGTCCACCGCCACCTTGACGAGCTGCGCGGTCCCCAGGCCCATCACCTTCATCCCCTTCTCCCACGAGTAGTGGGCGGAAGAGGCGACGAGCACTCTCGGCGGACGCAGCTCGGGGTGGCGGGCGAAGAACTCCTGGATGCCGAGCGTCTCGAGGCGCTCGCGCCGCACGGCCCGCCTCAGCCGCGGGAAGGCCGCCGCATCCTGCCCGCGCACGGCCTCCGCCACTTCGCGCCGCAGGCGGATGGTCTGGCCGATGCTCAGGTTGACGAGTTCCCACGCGCTGTACTCGGCCAGCGCCTTCTTCAGCGGTCCCACGGGCCCGGTCGCGAGTTCCGCCCGCTTCACCCCCTCCTGCAGGGCGACGCCGTAGAACTTCACGGCGCGGAAGTTCCACAGCGCCTCGTAGTTGGCCACGGTGCCGCCCGACGTCAGGTGGCCCCAGGCGCAGGGCTGGACGGAGGGGTCGACGTTGAAGCCGAACATGGCGGCGAGGTCCCGGCCGGCGTCGAGTTCATGGGTGAGCGTGACCGGCGCCGCCTCCTCGCTCACGTTGTTGGGGTTGTAGAGGGTGGTGAGGATCCGCGCCACGAGCCCGGGGATGAGCAGATCCGAACTCATGTGCCCCACGTAGCGCGGGTGGAAGATGGGCACGGAGCGCTTGAGCTCTCCCGACAGCCGGATCAGCGCCTGCCGGGTGCGGGCCTTCGCCTCCAGGAAGTCCGGGCGGTAGGCGGCCGCCGCGGTGATGCGGTGCCCGTCCTCCGGGTGGAAGTTGCGCCGCCAGAAGGCGTGATCGCGCACGAACTCGACGATCAACTCCTCGAGCCACCGGTCGTTCTCCCCCGAGGGCCCGAGGAAGAACGGCTGCAGGAAGTCGAGCTCCTCCCGCATTCGGTCGCCGGAGGCCGTCACGGGAGATCCGCGCCGATCCGGCCGTCCATCGCCGCCCGCACCACCTGCGTCGCAATCAGCTCGCCGACGCGACGGACGGGACGTCGTGCTCGCGGGCGTGTCGCGGCGCGATGCCGTGCATTGGTGACCATAAGCTGCGGCCCTCCGGGCTCTCCATCACAGTTCACTCAACGGTCCCGTGTCGGTTCGCGATCGATACCCGTACGGTGCTGACCTGCACACCGTCAACGCGACCGAGCGCCGCCGGGAGTTCTCCTTCCCAATCTCGAAGAATACTACGGATCCGTCCCGTCCCTGCATCTCTGATGATCGAGACCCTGCGTTCGTCTGCCGAGTCGATCGTCACGATGCCCTCGGGGCCCGTAAGCACGATTCGTTGCGCCGGCGGTACGAATGTTTCATTGTGGAAAACATCCAAAAGGATGCCTTTGGCGACACGCCCGGGGAGCCGGGCTATCTGGTGGCGGCACATGCGAAGCGCAATAAGCATACGATGGATGTGTCTTCTGGGGACCTTTTCCGTGCTCCTGCAGGCGTGCGACGGCGGGCCCCCGACCGAACCGACCG
>VXMQ01000170.1 GCA_009841015.1 Candidatus Palauibacter denitrificans
GGATCACGGACACGCTGGGGGCGGGGTTGATTCTGACCGGGCTCATGTTCCTCTCGCCTCACTGGATCGTGGCGGTGAAGCTCCTCGCGATCCTCGTCCTGCTCTGGACCACTAGCCCCACGGCCACGCACGCCCTCGCCAACGCGGCGCTCGAGACGGGGCTCAAGCCGAGCGTCGATGAGACGGAGGAGGCGACATCGAGTTCGTAGCCGTCGAGGTCCAGGTCGTCACGGCGCTCCTCCTCACGCTCCTGTGCGCGACGGCGGTCGCGGTCGTGCGCATGCGCGGCCTGTTCGCCGCCGTCATGCTGATGGGGATCTACAGCTTCCTCGGCGCCTCCTGGATGCTCCTGCTCGACGCCCCCGACGTTGCCTTCACGGAGGCCTCGGTCGGCGCCGGGATCTCGACCATCCTGGCGCTCGCTACCCTCGCACTGACGACGCGCAAGGCGAAGACCCCCGCTCGGCGATCCCCGCTGCCGCTGCTCATCGTCGCCGTCACCGGGGCGGCGCTCGTCTACGGCACGCTGGACATGCCGCATTTCGGCGATCCGGAGGCGCCGGCCAGCAACTACCCGCACCCGTCCTACGTCGAGCGCACGGAGCACGACATCCACGTGCCGAACGTGGTCACGGCGGTGCTGGCGAGCTACCGGGGCTACGACACCCTCGGCGAGACCGTCGTGATCTTCACGGCGGGCATCGCCGTGCTGGTGCTCCTGCGGGGGAGCCGCAAACGCCGGCCCACGGGCGGAGGAGGGGAGGACGCGGGATGACGGATCACACGATTCTGCGCGTCGTCAGCAAGCTCCTGCTGCCGTACGTCCTCCTCTTCGCCCTCTACGTGCAGTTCCACGGCGACTACGGTCCGGGCGGCGGATTCCAGGCGGGCGTGATCTTCGCGGCCGGCTTCGTGCTCTACGGCCTCATCTTCGGGCTCACCGCGGTGCGCCGCGTCGCCCCGGCCCGCATGGTCGAACTCGTCATCGCGACCGGCGTGCTCGTGTACGCGGGCACGGGGGTCGCGACGATGCTCATGGGCGGGAACTTCCTCGACTACGACTTCCTGAACCCCGCGCACCCATCGGATGGGCAGCACTACGGCATCCTCGTCGTCGAACTGGGCGTCGGGATGACGGTCGCCGCGGTCATGATCGCGGTCTATTCGACGTTCGCCGGACGAGGGCGCGCATGACCGAGACCGTCGTCGACAACGTTCTCGGCCTCTACAACTACTGGGTCGTCATCTTCCTGATGATGACGGGGTTCTACATCGTCATCTCGCGCGGCAACCTCATCAAGAAGGTCATCGGGCTCAACATCTTCCAGACCTCCGTCTTCCTCTTCTACATCACGGTCGGGAAGGTGAGCGGGGGTACGGCGCCGATCGTGGCCGAGGGGCTGGAGGTCTACAGCAACCCGCTGCCCAGCGTTCTCATCCTGACGGCGATCGTCGTGGGCGTGGCCACGACCTCCGTCGCGCTGTCGCTCGTCGTGCGCATCCGCGAGGCGTACGAGACGATCGAAGAGGATGAGATCCAGGCGCAGGACGAGACTCGATGATGGAGGCGATCCAGGCCCAGTTGCCGGTCCTGCAGGTCGTCATTCCGCTGCTCGCGGCGCCCCTCTGCATCATCCTGCGGCGGCGCTCGCTGGTGCTCCCGTTCGCGACCGGTGTGTGCTGGCTCACCTTCCTGGTCTCGGTCGTCCTCCTCGGCGACGTGCTCGAGGCGGGCGTGATCAGTTATGCTCTGGGGGGCTGGGCGGCGCCGTGGGGGATCGAGTACAGGGTGGACGCGCTTGCCGCCTTCGTCCTCCTCTTCGTGTCCGGGATCGCCGCTCTCGTCCTGACCTACGCGCCGCGCAGCCTCACCGACGAGATTCCCGCCAGCCGGCACTACCTGTTCTGCACGCTCTATCTCCTTTGCCTCACGGGGCTGCTCGGCATCGCGATCACCGGGGACCTGTTCAACGTCTTCGTCTTCCTCGAGGTCTCGGCGCTCTCGTCCTACGCTCTCATCGCGCTCGGGGGTCGCCGGCAGGCGTTGCCCGCGGCGTTCCAGTACCTCGTGATGGGCACGATCGGGGCCACGTTCATCCTCATCGGCATCGGTCTCATGTACCAGATGACCGGTACGCTGAATATGGCGGACATGGCGGCGAGGCTTCCCGCTGTGGAGGGCATGCGGACCGCGCTGGTCGCCTTCGGCTTCCTTACCGTCGGGATCGCGCTCAAGATGGCGCTTTTCCCGCTTCACGTCTGGCTCCCGAACGCCTACGCCTACGCACCGTCGGTCGTGAGCGCCTTCATCGCTGCGACCGCCACGAAAGTCTCGGTCTACATCCTGCTGCGCTTCATGTTCAGCGTGTTCGGGCTCGAGTTCTCGTTCGAGCAACTCGGACTCGGAAGCGCGCTCATGCCGCTGGCCCTCGCCGGGATCTTCGTGGCCTCCACGGCGGCGATCTTCCAGCGCAACGTGAAACGCATGCTCGCCTACTCCTCCGTGGCGCAGATCGGCTACATGGTGCTCGGCATCAGTTTCGCGACCGCGACGGGGCTCACGGGCGGCATCGTCCACCTGTTCAACCACGCGCTCATCAAGGGCGGGCTCTTCATGGCGATGGGGTGCATCATGCTGCGGCTGCACTCGGTCGACCTCGATGACATGGCCGGGATCGGGCGGGCGATGCCGTGGACGATGGCCGCGTGGGCGCTCGGAGGGCTCGGCCTCATCGGCGTCCCGGCGACGGCCGGCTTCATCAGCAAGTGGTACCTGATCGAAGCGGCGCTGGAGCAGGGTAGCGTCCTCGTCGCCGTCCTCCTGCTCCTCAGTTCGCTGCTGGCCCTCGTCTACGTGTGGCGCGTCGTGGAGACCGCCTTCTTCCACGAGCCGAGCGAGCGGACGCGGGAGGCGCGGGAGGCGCCGCTCTCGATGCTGGTCCCGACCTGGGTGCTCCTCGGGGCGACGGTCTTCTTCGGCATCTATACGGCGTACTCGGCGGGCGTGGCGGAGCAGGCGGCCGAGGCCGTGCTCGGAGGGCTGCGGTGAGCGGCATGGTCCCGCTGTACTGGGCGCTGGCGATTCCGCTCGTCGGCGCCGTGCTCATCGCGCTGCTCGGACGCTGGCCCAACGTCCGGGAAGCCGTGACGCTCGCCACCGGCGCGGCGCTCTTCTGGTTCGTCGCGTCGCTCCTACCCCACGTCCTTGCCGGTGCGACCCCCGGAGTGCTCATGGTGCGGCTGCTCCCGGGCGGCCTCTCCCTCGTGCTCCGCCTCGAGCCGCTCGGCATGCTGTTCGCCCTGGTGGCGTCCGGGCTCTGGATCGTCACTTCGCTCTACTCCATCGGTTACATGCGGGGACACGCGGAGGCGCACCAGACACGGTTCTACGTCTGCTTCGCGGTCTCCATCTGCGCCGCCATGGGGGTGGCCCTCGCGGGCAACCTGCTCACACTGTTCCTCTTCTACGAGGTGCTGACGCTCTCGACCTACCCGCTTGTCTCGCACCACGGGACGCCGAAGGCGATGAAGGGCGCCCGCACGTATCTGGGGGTCCTCGTCAGCACATCCGTGGCGTTTCTCCTGCTCGCGGTGGCGTGGACCTGGGTCCTCGCGGGCACGCTCGACTTCCGCGTCGGGGGAATCCTGGCCGGCCGGGCGAGCGATGGCGTCCTCCTCGTCCTGCTCGCGCTCTTCGTCTTCGGGACGGGGAAGGCCGCACTCATGCCGGTCCACCGTTGGCTTCCCGCCGCCATGGTCGCGCCGACGCCGGTGAGCGCGCTCCTGCATGCGGTCGCGGTCGTGAAGGCCGGCGTGTTCACGATCATGAAGGTCGTCGTCTACATCTTCGGCCTCGACCTGCTGAGCGCGTCGGGGGCCAGCGTCTGGCTCATGTACGCCGCGGGGTTCACGGTCATCGCGGGCTCGCTCGTCGCCATGGCGCAGGACAACCTCAAGCGCCGCCTCGCCTACTCCACGGTGAGCCAGCTCTCCTACATCGTCCTCGGGGCGGCCCTCGCGAACGCCTGGGGCGTGGTCGGCGGCAGCATGCACATCCTGATGCACGCCTTCGGCAAGATCACCCTCTTCTTCTGCGCCGGCGCGATCTACGTCGCGGCGCACAAGACGGAGATCAGCGACATGCGCGGGCTGGGCCGCGCCATGCCGATCACGATGGCGGCGTTCCTCATCGGGGCCCTCAGCGTCATCGGCGTCCCGCCCCTCGGCGGGAGCTGGAGCAAGTGGTATCTGGCGCTCGGGGCGCTGGACGCGGGCCAGATCCTCTTCGTCGCGGTGCTGATGGTCAGCTCGCTGCTGAACATCGCCTACCTGGTCCCGATCCCCATCCGGGCGTTCTTCTCGAAGCCTGCCGATGGGTCGGAGCCGCCGCGCTTCAAGGAGGCGCCGGGATTCTGCGTCGCGGCGCTCTCGTTCACGGCGGTCGGCTGCATCGTCCTCTTCTTCCTCGCGGACGATGTGTATCGCCTGCTCGTCCCCCTGGGCGGAGGGTAAGCCATGGCCTCTGACACGCACGACACGGGCGGACAGGTGAAGGACCGGGGCCGGCACTACTTCGACGATCCGAAGCGCTGGAAGCGCCTGATCGCGATCCTCATCGGCGTCTGCGCCGTCGTCTTCGGGCTCGATCTCGTGAATTTCGTCCAGATGCGGATGGGGTGGCCGGAACTGCGCCACCCGGAGCGCGACTGGGAGGGCTTCCCCGGCTACTACGCCTTCTACGGCTTCCTCGCCTACACGGCGATCGTCTACACCGCCAAGGCGCTTCGGAAGGGTGTGATGCGGGACGAGGACTACTATGATCGGTAGCCTTCCTCCCGCCGCGGTCATGATCCTCGGGGCTTTGGTCGTGCCCCTGCTGCGGGGCCGCGCGCGTACGGGCTGGGTCCTCCTCCTGCCCGCCGCGAGCCTCGCCGCGCTGCTTGCGCTTGGGGAAGGAGAGTTCGGGCAGGTCTCGATTTTCTCCTACGAGCTGACCCTCGTCCGGATCGACGGGCTGAGCCGGATCTTCGGGTGGCTCTTCCACATCGCGGCCTTCATCGGGCTCATCTTCGCGCGGCGCGGGGGGAGCGCGCTGGAAGATGCCGCGGCGCTGGTCTACGCGGGCGCCGCCATCGGGGCCGTCCAGGCCGGCGACCTGATCACGCTCTTCGTGTTCTGGGAGCTCCTGGCGCTGAGCTCCGTCTTCCTCGTGTGGGCGCGGAGGACGGAACGTTCCTACCGGGCGGGGATCCGCTACCTCATCGTGCAGGTCGGCTCGGGCGTCGTCCTCCTGGCCGGGATCATCGCCCATGCGCGGGCCACGGGTTCCGTCGCCTTCGGACCCATGGAGACGGGGACGCTGGGGACGAACCTCATCCTCCTCGGGATCGGCATCAAGGCGGCCTTCCCCCTGCTCCACAACTGGCTCACGGACGCCTATCCCGAGGCCACCTACAGCGGCGCCGTTTTCCTGAGCGCGTTCACGACGAAGGTCGCCGTCTACGCCCTGGCCCGGGGATACCAGGGCGAGGAGCTGCTGATCTGGGTCGGCGTCGTCATGACGATGTTCCCGATCTTCTACGCCGTGATCGAGAACGATCTGCGCCGGGTGCTCGGCTACAGCATGATCAACCAGATCGGCTTCATGGTCTGCGGCGTCGGAATCGGCACCGAGATGGCCGTGAACGGGGCGGTCGCGCACGCCTTCAACGACGTGCTGTTCAAGGGGCTCCTCTTCATGTCGACGGGGGCTCTGCTCTACCGCGCGGGGACGACGAAGTGCAGCGAGCTGGGCGGACTCTACAAGAGCATGCCGAAGACGGCGGGCCTGTGCATCGTCGGCGCCGCCTCCATCTCCGCCTTCCCGCTGTTCAGCGGGTTCGTGAGCAAGTCGATGGTGATGGCCGCCGCGCTGGAGATGAACCTCGACATCGTGTGGCTCTTCCTCCTCTTCGCCTCCGCCGGCGTGCTGCACCACGCGGGGATCAAGATCCCGTTCTACGGCTTCTTCGGGCCCGATTCGGGGATCCGCACGAAGGAGGCGCCGACGAGCATGCTGATCGCGATGGGGATGGCGGCCTTCCTGTGCGTGTTCAACGGGACGTGGCCGACGCTGTTCCTGTACCCGAACCTGCCGTACGAGGTGACGTACGAGCCGTTCACGCCCGCGCACGTAATCAGCCAGTTGCAGCTGCTCTTCTTCGCCGTGCTCGCCTTCGTGTGGCTGCGGCTCACCGACCGGGAACCGCACGAGCTGCCGTCCACGAACCTGGATGCGGACTGGTTCTATCGCCGCTTCGGCAGGGGGCTGGCGCTCGCGGCCGGGGGCGCCGCGGCGCGGCTGCGGGACGCCGTCGCGTCGCGCGCCGTGGCGGCGGCCGGCGGCGCGATCGGATCGGCGCGGCGCTACATGGGCCCGAGCGGGGTGCTGGGGCGCACCTGGCCCACCGGCACCTCCGTCATCTGGGTCGCCATCCTGCTTCTGGTGTTCCTGCTCCTCTACTACGCGAGTACGCCGCTCACGGACACCTTCCCGCCGCCATGACGCAGTCCGGCGCGGGGAAGGTCGACCGCGCGGCGATTCTCGACGTGCCGCGACACGGGGAAGTGGGCGTGGGGTGAACGCGCCGCTCGTGGTCGGGGCGCGGCGGTCGCCGCTTTCCCGCGCGCAGGCCACCTGGGTGGGAGAACGGCTGCGCGAACGCTGGCCGGATCTGTCCATCGAATACCGGTTCATCACCACTGCCGGGGACCGGGATCCCGTGACGCCGCTGCCGGAGATCGGGGGAAAGGGGCTGTTCACAGAAGACCTCGAACGCGCCCTCCGGGAGGGGGACATCGACGTCGCGGTGCATTCCCTGAAGGACCTGCCCACGGACCGCCCGGATGGGCTGATGCTGGGAGCGGTTCCGTCCCGTGAAGATCCCCGCGACGTGCTCGTCGTCCGGGAATCGCCGGTTGCCGCGCCCCGGGACGCGGGCGGACGCGAGCTCCTCCGGCATCTGTCTCCCGGCGCGCGCGTCGGCACGTCGTCGCTGCGCCGCGCCGCGCAGTTGCGCGCCGCCCGGGCCGACCTCGATCCGCGACCGATCCGCGGGAATGTCGACACCCGGCTCCGCAAGCTGGAGGACGGTCGCTTCGAGGCGTTGATCCTGGCGGCGGCCGGGCTCCGGAGGCTCGGTCTGTGGCCCACGGGCGCCCACGTCCTGGATGAGGGCTGGCTACCGGCTCCCGGACAGGGTGCGCTCGGGCTGGAGTGTCGGGATGGGGAGGATGGCGCGGCCGCCCGCGTCGGGGCGCTGGACGATCCGGTCGCTCGAGCCGAGGTGACCGCCGAGAGGGCGCTGCTCGCGGCGCTCGAAGGAGGTTGCCGGGTGCCGATCGCCGCCCGCGCGTCGCTGCAGGGAGAAGGCCTCCGGCTCCGCGCGGCCGTCTACGACGTGGACGGCGGCCCGCCGGTCGAAGCGGCCGGAAGGGGGCGCCGCGCTTCGGCCGGCGCTATCGGCCGCCGGCTGGCGGAAGAGTTGCTGGAGGCGGGGGCGTCCCGCCTCGTCGAGCGGGCCCGGCGGCTCAGTCCGTGAGGCGGCGCGAACCGTCTCCCTGGAACCCGTACACGAAGGTCACGCATCCGGGCGTCGCCTGCGGGCAGTAGTAGCTGAGGATCCTCAGCTTCGCGTACCCCCCCTCCGCCGTCCGGATCACGTACGTTTCGTCCTTCGGTTCGAGGAGGTGCGAGAAGAACCCGTACCGGTACCAGCGTTCGAGTCCGGGCGTCGCCGGACCATCTTCCAGCGCGCCCTCCGTCGTCGCGTAACCGGACGGGGGGGCCTCCGTCACGGCCTCCCACCGCGCACTCATGGCGATGGCCCCGCCGGCCCCGGGATACCCGGTCCCGCCGTTCACGACGACGTGGTATCGGTTGAGCGCGAGATCCCAGCCTGCGAGCGGGCCGTCGACTGCGCTCCCTTTGTCGAAATCGAAGTGGACCCACCGCGACCCGTCCCGCGCATCGACGGTGACGGTATCCACGACGAACCGGTCCGCGGGAGGGCGCGGGGCGACGGGCGTGGGAACGAAGGCCAGCGGGTCGGGCCTCGCGAACGAGTTGGCGACGACGACGACGATGATGAACAGGAATGCGGCACCCGCGGCGTACAGCACGACCGGCCGTCCTCCGCCCATCCGGTCCTCGCGGCTCACCGCCCCCGGTGCCACGGAGAGTCGTGCCGCGTGCCGCTCAGGAACCTGGCCAGGTTGGCCAGATAGTAGGCCAGCGCCGCCGCCGCGAGCGCGAAGATCACGCCGACCGCGAGCGCTCCGAGACTCCCGGCGCTCGCGAAAATCCGGAACTCCCAGGCGGCGAACACGGCGCAGAAGACGATGGCCGTGGCGATGAGAAAACGGTGAAACCCGATGATCGACATGGGATGTTCCGATTCACGGTGGACTTCGGTCCGTCTGCCGAACATCGTACGAAGGTGGGACGCGCGCCGAAACTTCGCGTCCGTCCACTGTTGACCGTCTGCCGGCCCGATTGGAGCTTCCACTCCCCATGAGTTCCGGATTTCGCACCTACCACGAAGTGGACGAACTGCGTTCGGATCTCCCCGACCAGATCGCGGCCGGGGACGAGCGCGTGTCGGTGCGGTTCGCTTCCGTCGCCCGCGTCATCGCGGTGATGAGCGGGAAGGGCGGCGTGGGGAAGAGTCTCGTCTCCGCCCTCCTCGCGACCGCGCTCGCCCGCCGCGGGGATCGCGTGGGCCTGGTCGACGCCGACCTGAACGGCCCCAGCGTGCCGCGCCTTCTCGGTATCGAGCCCGGAGTCCTCGCCGAGTCCCGGGACGGCTTCGCGCCGCCCTCCTCGCGCGCCGGGGTCCGCGTCATGTCGATGGCGTTTCTCATGGAGCCGGACCGCGCCCTCACTTGGCGCGAGCCCGCCGACGCCGGCTTCGTGTGGCGCGGCGCCCAGGAGCGGGGGGCCCTGCGGGAATTCCTGTCGGACGTCGCGTGGGGAGAGCTGGATGTGCTCCTCGTGGACCTGCCGCCGGGCACCCAGCGGCTCGCCGAACTCCAGGCGCTCGTCCCGGAACTGGCGGGCATCATCGCGGTCACCATCCCGAGCGCGGCTTCCCGCGATGCCGTGGCCCGTTCGCTCGATCTCGCCCGCAGACGCGGCCTCCCCATCCTGGGACTCGTCGAGAACCTGTCGGGGGTTCGCTGCGACGTCTGCGGAGGGCTCGCTCCCCTGCACGCCGGAGACGCCGGGGCCGAGCTGTCGGACCGCTTCCGGGCCCCCCTGCTCGCGCGCCTCCCCTTCGACGCGGCGCTGGGGGCCGCGGCGGACGAGGGACGGCTCGAAGCGTGGCTCGCCGCCCGGGGAAACGCGGCGGACGCCGTCCGGGCGATGGTCGACGCCCTCCGCGCGGCGCCCGAGACGCGATGAAGTTCCTCTGTGTCGACTGCGACCGGCAGATGGCCTTTGACGAGCGGGCCGTACCCGGCGACGGCACGATGGCCGCCGTCTTCAGGTGTCCCGCCTGCGGGCGAAAGACCGCGATGCTCGCCAACCCCATGGAGACGCAGCTCGTGAGTTCACTCGGCGTGAAAGTGGGAGGCCGGACCGTACCGAACGAGAACTTCGAGGGCATCCGCGCCGGCGTGGCGGAGGTAAGCGACGAAGCCCTGTCCGCACCCCCGTTGACGAACCCCGGGCCCGTGCGCTGGAACGTGGACGCGGTCGAGCGGCTCGGCCACGTACCCTCCTTCGTGCGGGGGATGGTGAAGAAGATCTACAACGAATACGCCCGGGAGCGCGGGATCGAGGAGATGACGCCCGCCGTCATGGACCGCGCCCGGTCCGATCTCGGGCTGGAAGGGATGTAGCCGGCGGTGACGGACGGCGGTGGACCCGCAGGAGATGCGGGTGAAGGGACGGTGGCGCCGGACCCGTCCGTGGAACGGGAAGTCCACGGACTCCGCGCCGTCATCGATCGCGACCTGTGCGTCGGTTTCGGGGACTGCATCGAGGAAGCACCGGAGGCCTTCGATCTCGACGAAGATGGGGTAGCGGTGTTCACCGGACCGGAGCACGCTTCGCGGAAGCGCTTCATCGAGGCGTGCGCGTCGTGTCCGGTCGACGCGATCACCGTCCTGGAAGACGGGATCGAGATCGTTCCGTGAACCCCGACACAGCGGGGAAGCTGCCGTTGGTGACGGCGGAGGCGGTCGACTACCGCTACCCCGATGGGAGTTCCGCCCTCCGGGACCTCTCGCTCGAAATCCGGGAGGGCGAGAGCCTCGCGCTCCTCGGCCCGAACGGGTCGGGTAAATCGACCTTCCTCCGCCTCCTCGGCGGCGACGGCGCCCCGGGAATTCGGCGGGACCCGGACGTCGACGATGCCGGACGGCGCTGGCTCGCCACCGACCAGCCCGCCCTCCGCACGTGGCTCAGCGGGCGCGAGAATGCGGCCATCCTGCTGGAACTGCACGGCGCCGGGCCCGGTGAGGCGCGCGCCGCGGCGGACGCCTGGCTCGCGCGCTTCGGGCTCGCGCCGGACGCGGACCGTCCCGCCGGCGCCTACTCGAGCGGCATGCGGAGGCGGCTTGCCCTCGCGACCGCGTTCGGGGCCGCGGCCCGGCTGCTCCTCCTCGACGAACCGCTGGCCGGGCTCGATCCCGGCGGCCGGACGGCCTTCGCCGATGCCCTTGCCGACCACCGCGCCGCCGGGGGGACCGCCGTGCTGTCCGCCCATGATCCCGCCTTCGCCCAGGCGCACTGCGACCGCGTCGCCTTCATCGTCGACGGCCGCTGCGCCGTGGCGGACACGCCGGCCCGGCTCCTGGAGCGTGTCGGGGCCCGTCCCCGCGTGGAGATCCGCTTCGCCGCCGGGCAGAGTCCCGATCCGGACACCCTGGGCCCCGCCCCTGAGGACGTGCGCACGTCGGCCCGGGACGAGAGCACAGTGACCCTCGAGGTCGAAGACCCGCGCCGGGCCCTCCCCGAGACGCTGGCCTGGGTCCTGCGCGGCGGGACGTCCGTCGTCTCCGTGGACGTGCGGGAACCCGATCTCGCGGACGCCTTCGCGGCGCTCACGGGGCGGCTGCTGGAAGGGGACGG
Organism: Candidatus Palauibacter denitrificans; assembly: GCA_009841015.1. Classification (GTDB taxonomy): domain Bacteria; phylum Gemmatimonadota; class Gemmatimonadetes; order Palauibacterales; family Palauibacteraceae; genus Palauibacter; species Palauibacter denitrificans. The sequence continues at coordinate 11,117 of VXMQ01000170.1, forward strand.
CGAGTGACGATCTGGCGCCTGGCGTGGCGCTCCGCCCTCCGGCGGAGCCGGCTTTTTCTGTGGAACGTCGCGGTCCCGCTCCTCCTCCTCACGCCCGTCGCCCTCAGCGCGGCCGCCGCGCCGCACCGCGTCGCCGTCTTCGGCGTATTCATCGTCTTCTTCGGGGCCTTCGGCTCGGCCATCCCCGCCGTGCGCGACGCCCGCGACGGCTGGCTCGACGAGATCCTCCGCACCGGTTATCCCGCGCCCCGCTGGCTCCTCGAGCGGACCCTCGCCGGCACGACGATCGACACGCTCCAGCTCGCCCCCGCGGTCCTCGTTCTCCTGTGGTCGGCCGGCGGTTTCGGGGCGGGGCCCGTCGTCCTCGTGTCCGTCCTCGCGACGCTCTGGTTCGCGAATCTGCTCGGCGCCCTCGTGGCCGCCGGGGTGCGTTCGCTCGCCGAAGCCGCGCTCGCCTCCGCGGCGCTCTCCCTCCTCCTCCTGCACTTCGCCGGCTTCTTCCGGACCCCCGCTCCGGGCTGGACCTCCTTCGTCGCCGAGTGGAATCCGTACACGCCGCTCCGGGCCGCGCTCACGGCAGGCGCAGGCGGGATGCCCGTCGACGCTTCCGTCTGGCTCCGCAGCCTCGTCGTCGCGGCCGGCGTGACCTTCGGGGCCGCCGTTTTCGCCTCGGATTGGAGCCGCCGCCTCCGCTGGCCGCGGACTCCTTAGTCCCCGTTTGACTTTCCCTGTGGGCAGCCGCACCTTCTTGGCGCATAAGCGGGGTTCCGGACCTTCCGGAGGCCCCGACAACCTTGGATCAGCGTCGCCGAACTCCTCGTCCGTGGCGGATTCTCGCGGACTGCGTACATCCGGGCTTCGCACCCGGGCGAGGCTGGTGCGAGCAGCGTGAACCGGCCGCAGCACGCCGTCCAACGGAGCGCCATGTATCGAGAGGTATTTGTCCCGGTCGATAACTCGCGCGAGTCGGACTGGGCCGTGGACCGAGCCATCGAACTCTGCGCTCGCTCCGGTGGCCGAATCACCGGCTCTCACGTCTACGCCGCGCGCCTCCACGACATCCGGTTCCGCCAGCTCGAGATCGGGCTCCCGGCCCAGTTCCAGGAACCGGCGGAGATCCGCAGACAGCGGAAGATCCACGACAAGCTGATCGAGAAGGGGCTGCAGCTCATCTCCGACAGCTTCCTGGACCAGCTCCACCGCCGCTGCACCGAAGCCGGCGTGACCCTCACGCGGCAGCTCCTCGAGGGCATCAACTACGAGGAGATCATCAACGAGGCGAACCGCGGCGGCGGACGTCTGCCGAGCCTCATCGGCTTCGATCCCAACATCGCCCACAACTACGACGGCAGCGAGAAGCAGCGGGCGGACGTCCAGCTGGGCGAGAACGGCCGGCTCGTGGCCGAGGACGAGGAGCAGGAGGACAAGCTCGCGGGCACCTCCGGCCGCGACTACGACCTCGTCGCCATCGGCGCCCACGGTCTCGGCCGGCAGGAGCGGAGCCGCCTCGGCGGCGTCGTCGCGCGCTCTCTGCGCGGCATCGAGAAGGATGCGCTCATCGTCCGCGACGACCGGCCGCTGGAGGGCGGCAACTGGCTGGTCGGCGTGGACGGGTCGGCCTACGCCTACAAGGGACTGCGGATCGCGCTCGATATGGCCCGCGAATACGGCGCCAAGGTCTACATCGCGAGCGCCTTCGACGTGCAGTACCACCACGTCGTCTTCCACAACATCAAGGACGTGCTCTCCGTCCAGGCCTCGAAGGTGTTCAAGTTCGAAGAGCAGGAGGAGCTCCACAACAACATCATCGACAAGGGCCTCCTCCGCCTCTGCAAGGCGAACATCAAGCGGGCCGAGGTGATGGCGAGCGAGTATCCCGAGGTCGAGATCGAGACCCAGGTGCTGGTCGGGAAGCCGTTCGACGTCCTCCTGAAGTGGGCCGAGGAGATCGATCCATCCCTCATCGTCGTGGCCCGCCACGGTTCGCACCGCATTGAGGGCACGGACATCGGCTCCCAGGCCGACAACCTCGTCTCCCTCGCGGACACGAACATGCTCCTCATCGGGACCGAGCACGTACGGCCCGAGGAGATCCCGTGGATCGAGGAGGATGGCGAGGCCGGGCTGGAGTGGGCGCCGGAAGCGGAGGTGAGGATCCTGCGCGTGCCGCCGTTCGCTCTCGGGATCGCGCGCAAGGCCGTCGAGGAGTTCGTCCTCGAGCACTACGGGCCGGGGAGCCGGTACGCGGCCGCCTTCGTCCCGAACCCGAAGGACGAGAAGCAGTACCGGGCGTCATCGTCGCCGGCACCCGGAAGCGCCGCCGCCGGAAACGCCGCGGCGGGCAACGGGGCGAGCGGCACCGCGCAGGTCGCGCGGGAGGCCCTCGAGACCGGCGCGGCCCCCTCGATTGCCGAGGTGGGGCAGGTCGCCAACGGGCGCGGGGATGCCGAGAAGACGGAACTCTGGAATCGCGACCAGTTGCCCGTCGTGACGAACGAACGCCTCGACGAGGCGATCAAGAAGCTCCTTCCGACCCACATGCAACTCGTGATGGGGATCGGCGATGCGGAGGAACTCGCCCTCGCCGAGGTGAAGGCGGACGAGGCGATGAAGCGGACCGTCGTGGAGACGAGCGATGCCGACGCCTTCGACGCCCCGCTCCCCGTGATGGCGAAATGCCCCGTCACGGACAACCAGATCCCTCGCGACCGCACGGCCGCCGACCCGATCGTCTGGACGCACGAGGCGTTCGACCGGTTGGGGCGCGTGCCGCTGATCGCGCGCCCCCTCGCCCGGAATACGGTGGAGCGATTCGCCCGCGACCAGGGGATGTGGCGCGTGACCACGGTCGTGATGGATGAGAACAAGGACGCGATGATCGCGGCCGACGAGTTCGATCTCGACACGATGCTCGTGATGTTCAACGAGTTGAAGGCGAAGCAGGCCCGGGCCGAAGCCGCCGGCGTCGACGGCATGAGCGAGGAGATGAAGCGCTTCATCGAGGAGGCGAAGGCCTCCGGGGTGACGCGCTGTCCGATCCGCGACATCGAGCAGCAGGCGGCGGACTGTCCCGTCGACTTCAAGATGGTGTCGCCGGACGATGCCCGGGCGGCGGTCGAGAAGTTCGCGCGCACGGAACTGGGAGACGAGTCGGGAGCGGAAGAGGGCGATGCGGAGGAAGCCGGGGCGAACGCGGGTCGCGCTTCGGAGCAGGGATCGCGAGCGAAGTGACCGGGGCCCCGCTGGCCGCGGAAGCCGTCGCGAACCGGAGCCCTGACGTGCCCGGCTCGCTCTGGGACGGCGCCCCCGCTGCCGCGTCTCCGCGGGCTGAAGCCGATGTCGCGATCCCGCACGTGGTCGCCTGGAACCTGACGCGCCGCTGCAACCTCGCTTGCTCGCACTGCTACATCTCCGCCGGGTCGTGGCACGCGGCCGCCGAGGAACTCGATACCGCGGCCTGCTTCCGCGTCATCGATCAGATCCTCGAAACGAGTCCGTCGCCGCTCCTCATCCTCAGCGGCGGAGAACCGCTCGTGCGCTCCGACCTCGAGGAAATCGCGGCCTACGCCTCCGAACGCGGCGCCACCGTGACCGTGGGCACGAACGGCACCGGACTCACCGATGCACGCATCACGTCGCTGCAGGCGGCCGGCGTGCAGGGCGTCGCCCTGAGCATCGACTCCCTCGACCCGCGCTATCACGACCGCTTCCGGCACGGCGAGGGCGCCCTCGAGGACACGCTCGCCGCTGTCGACCGGCTGGCGGAGCACCGCCTCGACTTCCTCATCCAGTTCACGGTCACGCGCGGAAACCGGGACGAACTCGACGCTGTCGCCGCCTGGGCGGACGCGAAGGGCGCCGTCTGCCTCAACGTCTATTTCCTTGTCGAGACGGGCAGGGGTGAGGGGATGCGCGGCCTCGCCCCTGCGGAGAACGACGAGATCGTGGTCCGGCTGGCCGAACTCCAGCGGGACTACCGCGGGCGGCTGATGATCCGCTCCAAGTGCCAGCCGCAACTCATGCGGCACGTGTACGAACGGGATCCGGACTCGCCGCTCCTGAACTACCGCACGCGCTGCCCCTGTGGCGTCCAGTACTGCCGCATCACACCCGAGGGCAAGGTGACGCCGTGCCCCTACATGCCTGAGGTGGCCGGCGACCTCTCCGATGCCTCCTTCGGCGAGATCTGGCGCGAGGCGACCGTCTTCCGCCTGCTGCGCGACGGCGAACCGGGCGGAAAGTGCGGACGCTGCGAGTACCGGGCGCTGTGCGGAGGCTGCCGCGCCCGCGCCTACGCGGTGGACGGAGACCTGCTCGGTCCCGATCCTTCGTGCGCCTACGAGCCGGCGCCCGGCATCGCGGCCGCCATCGAGCCGCCCCGGCCGGTCACGTACGGCGCGGCGGCCGAGCGCAGGCTCTCGTGGAGCGCGGCGGCCGATGCCCGGCTCAAGGCCATCCCCAGTTTCGTGCGCGGCGTGGTGGCGGAACGGGTCGAGAAGTTCGCGCGCGAGCGCGGGCACGCGGAGGTGACGCTCGACGTGATGTCCGAGGTCCGCCGGGCCATGCCGGTGGACTTCTCGAAACGGATGCCCTTCTTCGCCCGGAGTCGGCGGAGCGCGGGACGGGGGGAAAAGCGATGAAGCGCTGGATGACCCGTGGCGTCGCGACCCGCGGCGTACTGCTCGCCGCCCTCGCACTGGCGGTCGCCATCCCGCTCCTCGCGCAGGCGCCGGGGCCCGACTACGGGGAGTTCAACTTTCTCGGGCTCGACCGCCGCGGCGCGGTCTGGATCGCGGCCCAGCTCCACCTGCTGTTCGCTGCCTTCGTCCTCGGCGTGCCCATGTTCGCCGTCGTCATCGAGGCGATCGGCATGTTCGGGGGGGACGAGAAGTACGACAAGCTCGCGAAGGAGTTCACCCGCCTCCTGCTCGTGGCCTACAGCGCGACCGCGATCTGGGGCGCGATCCTCGTCTTCTTCCTCTCGACGCTCTACCCGCGCTTCTGGGCGTACCTCACGGCGATCTTCGCTCCGTCGATGTGGGTGTACGCCGGCCTCTTCTTCCTCGAATCGTTCACGCTCTACCTCTACTACTACGGGTGGGACGCGTGGAAGAAGGGCGCGGCGAAGAAGGCCCACTGGTGCCTGGGGATCATGCTCAACGTCTGGGGCACGATCGTCATGTTCATCGCGAACGGTTGGCTCACCTACATGATGAGCCCGCCCGAGGGACTCACGGCGGACACGGCCCCGCAGACCGTCCAGCTGTGGAGCGCGATCAACAACGCGACCTGGATGCCGATCAACATCCACCGTCTGCTCGCGAACGTGGTGTTCGGCGGCGCGATCGTCGGCGCCTACGCGGCGTACCGCTTCCTCACGAGCAAGACCGACGAGGAACGCGCCCACTACGACTGGATGGGCTACACGGGCAACCTGATCGCGATCGGCGCCCTCATCGTCCTCCCCTTCGCCGGCTACTGGCTCGGACGCGAGATCTACGAGTTCAGCCAGCAGATGGGCATCACGATGATGGGCGGCTTCATGAGCTGGCTCTGGATCATCCAGGCCTTCCTCATCGGCATCCTCTTCCTCGCGGGCAACTACTACCTGTGGATCGGGATGGGACGGATCCCCGGGGCCGAGCGGTTCCAGCCCTACATCAAGTGGATGCTGCTCGTGCTCGTCCTCGGCGTCATCGTGTGGGCGACGCCGAACACGATGATCGCGGACCGCGACGAGATCGCGGCCATGGGCGGGATCCGGCACCCGTTCCTGCAGGTGCTCGGGGTGATGAGCGCGAAGAACACCGCCGTCAACCTGATGATCCTGACGACGTTCCTCTCCTTCCTCATGTACCGGCGGGCGAACAAGGATCCGGTGGTGCAGTGGGCCCGTGCGGGGACCATGCTGCAGGGGGCGGCCTTCGCGCTGTGCGCCGTCGTCGTCGTCTTCTACGGCGTGTACGGCTACTTCGTCACCGCGATCGTGCGGATCGGCTTCTCCGTATATCAGGTGCTCGCGGTCCTGGCGACGATCCTGTTCGTCATCGGGATCGACATGGCGATGCTGCGGGGCGCGAAATCCCGGGGCGAGATTCGGTGGGGGCGGATGCCGGACCGGTCCCAGTACGCGCTGCTCATCCTCGCCGTCACGTTTACGTGGCTCATGGGGCTGATGGGCTTCGCGCGCAGCGGGATCCGGCAGCACTGGCACGTCTACGAGGTGATCCGGGACACGAGCGAGCAGGCGTTCACGCCGGCCCTCGGGCCCGCGGCGACGATCATCAGCATCTGCGTGCTCATCTTCTTCGCCCTCGTCGGATTCATATTCTGGCTCGGCGGCCTGGCCGAACGCTCCGTGTACCGCGAAGCCGAGGCGAATGTGAAGGCCGGGCAGGAGGGGCGCGCCGCGCTCGGAGACCCGATGCCGGCGCCCTCCCTGGGCGACGTGGACTAGCGATGGCCCGGAGCGGGGACGCGAGGACGGTGGTGCGAGGACGGGAAGAATAGATGACGAACCTGAAGATCCTGTTCACGGTCGTGGCGACGCTGGCGGTGTTCACCTTCGTGGCGAACGTGATCCCGCAGGTGCAGTCGGCGGTCCCGCGGGAGATCGTGCTCAGCGCGGACATGCCCCCGGAGGAGCTGGCGGCGATCGGCGAGGAGATCTACGCGGGGGCGGGCGGCTGCACGGCATGCCACGGCCTCGGCACGCGCGCTCCGGACCTCCTCGGGGTGGTGGGCGGCGTGTGCGCGACGCGCGTCCCGGGGCAGAACTGCAAGGACTACCTGTGGGAGTCTCTGGTCAACCCGACGGCCTACATCGTGGAGGGTTTCGACCCCATCATGATCGATCAGAGCATCGTCTCGTCGCAGGCCGAGCTGTGGA
>VXMQ01000173.1 GCA_009841015.1 Candidatus Palauibacter denitrificans
GCAGGAACGCGATGAACACGGGACCGAGCAGGATCGCGATGGCGATCGCGACCTGCGCCCAGATGACCTGCCCGTAGGTGATGCAGAAGAGCGCGAGCAGGCAGACGACGAGCGAGGCGCCCATCACGAGCGAGACGAGCGAAGAGAAGATCACGGTCACGCCCGAGGTCACGATCGACAGCACGTTTCCACTCGACCAGGCGCTGCCCAGGTGCGCGCCGTACGCCTGCACGAGCGCCGTCATCTCGGTGTATCCGGCCGAGACCACGTCGGAGAGGAACAGGTTCTGAAGCCAGATGCCGCCCGACGCGAGCATGGCCGGGAACGTGAGCCCGACGCCGGGGATCGGGACGACGTAGTAGTGGAGCAGCGTGCGGGGGATCGCGATCCCGATCACGAGTTTGATGATCTCCCACGGGTGGAAGGTGCCGCTGAACGCGATCTTGAGCCCCGTCCACGCGACCATGACGGCGGCGAGCCCGCCCCAGAGCTGAAGCCCGAGCGCGTGCACGTCGGGCGCCGCGCCTCCGACCACGGTGTCGAGCACGACGTCCAGGAAGCCCTTGAAGTCCTGGAGCTGATCCGGCGGGATCTGCGCGGGGACGTTTGGATCGATCGACTGCGGGGGGAGTTGCATCGCGTGCGCGCCCTCCGCCTAGTTGCCGCCGTAGAACGACGGGATGCGGAACAGGAGACCACCCTTGAGCGCTTCGCGGTTGCGGGAGGCCGCGTCGCGGAGCGTCCCGGCCAGCGCGTTCGCGCGCACGCGGCTCTCGCGCCACTCGGCGAGCCGTTCGAGTTGTGCCAGTTCGGCCAGCCGGGCGCGGCTCGCTTCCTGGGCGGCCTGGTGGGCGAGCACCTGGGCCACGGCGGCGTCGATGCGGCCCTGGCTCAGCGCGGCGGCCACGTCGGCCTGCTGCAGCGCTGTGTTCGACAGGTTGCCGTTCGCGGCCAGGTCCGCGAACGAGCCCTGCGCGCTCTCGACGGTCTCGGCGAGCGCGGCCGCCGCGTCGAGCGTCGCGTAGTCGAGCGCGCGCTGGCGGTCGGCGGCCAGCCGGGCGCGGCGGTAGTCCCCGGCCGCGCGCGTGGCCGCGTCGGGCGGCAGGTCGCGGTACAGCGCGAGGATGTCGGCTTCCGTCACCCGGTCGGCCGCGCTCTGCGCGCTCCGCCACAGTCCGGTGAACGAGCGGCCGCCGCTCCCCATATCGCGGACGGCGTCGACCGTCTCGCGGGCCGCGCCGGTGAAGTCGGAGCCCCAGGCGAGTCCGTCGTGCACGAGCCCCACGGGGTCGGCCGCGAGGTCGGTGAACGGCCGCAGCAGCGCGTCGATTTCGCCGCGCGCGGCGCGTTCCATGTGCTTCAACTGATCCTCCAGTTCCGTGAGCTGGCTGGCCATCGAACGCAACTCGCGGACCTGGTTTCGGATCTGCGTGATCTGATTCGCGATGATCGTGGCGCGCTGGATCCAGCTCCCGAAGTCGAACTGGGCGCTCGCCGGAGCGGGGCTCGCGAGGATGAGGAGCGGAAGGAGAAGTGCGGGAACGAAGATGCGCTGATACATGGGAGAGTCCTTGTCCGTCAGGGGTGTGCGGTGGGAGCCGGGACGAGCACGTCGGCCGTGAGCCAGATGCGCAGCCGGTGGCCCGCGCGGATCGTGATCTCGGGCATCCGGTTGAGGTACCGGTCGAGCAGCGAGGTGGCGCTGCCTCCGAGCCCCTGGCCCACGCCGGCCCGGAGTCCGTACGGTGAGCCTCCAGCGAGCGCGAGTCCGCTCAGCGCGCCGACGGCGCCCGCGGCGGCGAACGTCGAGAGGTAGCGGCGGTTCACCTGGTCCCGGAGCGCGGCCTCGCCCGCCTGGTTCAGCCCTCGGAACTCGAGGTCGATCCAGCCGCCGCCGGGCAGCAGCAGCCGGTGGAACGCGACGGCGAGCCGGCTCTGGTCCCTGTCCTGGACGGCCCGGGCGGTGCCGACGGCGCGCGCGCCGCGCGGAACGAGCACCCGCTGGCGGTCGGCCGAATACAGCGGCACCGACACCATGGCGAGCACGGGGCCGGGGAACTCGCCCGACAGCTGGGTCAGCAGCACGGCCTCCAGGAACGATCCCTCGCGGATCCGTTCCCATCCGGGCGGGTCGGCGGGCGCCGCGTGCCGGCCGGGCTCCGCCGTTCCGGGCGCGCGAGCGCTCTGCGACAGGGGTCCCGGCGAGCCCGGCAGGAGCCCTTCGCCCGCCAGTCCGGCCTGCATCTCCGCCTCGAGCACGGCGACGGACCGCTCGAACGAGGCGAGCGCCGCGTCGAGCGTGCCGTCCAGGTAGTCCTCCGCCCCGGACGCAGCGTCCCCACCTCCGGCAGCCGGCGGTCCGCCGTCCCGGCCCCAGTTGGGATCGCGCTGCGACCGCGCGACGGGAGGCGAGCGGAGCGAGCGCGTCTCTCGTTCGATCTCCTCGAGCCGGAGCGCCTCGCGCAACTCGTGCTCCGCCCGGGCCATGCCGGCCGGCCCCTCACCGGCTTCGGCACCCCCTCCACCCGCCTCGCCTTCGCTGCCGGTCCGGGCGGCCTCCTCGGCCGGGGGGCCCCCGGCCTGGCGGCGTTCCCGCCCGGCGCGGGCCTCGTCGGCCGCCGCCTGCCGAGCGTGGCGCTCCGCCTCGGCGCGCAGCCGCCCCTCGAACGCGCGTCCCGCGCGCTCGTCCACGGCCTGCGCGTCCGGCGGAGCGGAGGCCATGGGGTCCTCCTCGGGACCGGTGAGCGAGGAGGAGAACAGCATGCCGGCGACGAGCACGGCGATCAGGGTGACCCCGGCCTTCGTGACGATCCCGCCCGGCAGCGCGCCCTTGGGCTCCTTGACCCACTGCTTCCAGCGGCTCACCTGAACTCCTCGGCGGGCTGGAACCGCCAGCGCAGCCGCTCCTCACCGATCTGCAGCCAGCCGTCGCCCAGCACATGGCGGGCGACGTAGAGGCCGTCCTCGGTCAGATCGAACGCGACCAGCGCCGGCTCGCCGTCCCGAAGCTCGTAGAGCGCCGGCGCTTCCTGGGCGCGCGAGCGCAGGTAGGTGAACCGGCCGTCGTGCCACATCGCCTCGACCAGGAACGGACGTTTCTCAGCATCCCGGTCCAGCCGGTACTCGAAGCGCAGCCGTTCGGGATAGGAGGCGCGGAACGCCTCGATCTCCGCTTCCGCCGCCGCCCGGGCCCGGCGGGCTGCCTCGGCCGCCCCCGCGGCCATCTCCCGGTAGGCCGCGACCTCGCTCCGGGCGACGAACGCGGGCGCGCCCGCGCCGGACATGCCCGCGGCGTCGGCGCCCGCCTCGACCCGGACGACCAGATGAGGGGGCTTCTCGCCGTGCTCGGCGACGAGGAACGAATAGATCCGTCCCGACTCGCACACGAGCGCGATGTTGGTCGCCGCGTCCTCGGCCAGCGGCTTGAGGTACGCGACGTTCGCGGCGCCCGTCAGGTGCCAGTACTCCGAGTCGCCGGCGACGAAGTCGAGGATCCGCTCCCCGGCCGGCAACACGATTACGGTCGTGTGGCGCACGCGCGCGCGTAGGGCGTGGATCCGGTCCTCGCCCTCCTGGGCGGCCGCCACCCGCAGGAAGGCGGCGTCCTCGTTCGGTTGTTGCGCGGCGGCGGGCAGCGCCGCCGCGAGCAGCGTGAGCAGGATGGGTACGGTCGATAGCCTCATGGCGTCATGTCCTTTCGGGTTCGGGGGCGGAGGCGTGCGGGATCGGCCAGGACCTCCAGCGCCTTGGCGAGTCCATGTCTCTCGACGGCCTCGGCCCGCCGCTCGGCGTCGAGCGGCGAGGAGGTGTAGAGCCAGTAGCTCTCCGGGTCGACCTCGAGGCGGAGCACCGCCGCCTCTTCCGGGCGGCGCAGGTACAGTTCACGCTTGGGCGTCAGCTCGCGGATCCGGGCGACCTCCGAGACGTTCAGCCGGAACAGCTCTCCGGTCTCGTCCGGCAGCTCGGGGTTCGCGAGGAACAGCTTGGTCGGGATCGACTCGAGCAGCGCCGAGGCGCCCGCCGTGCCCGACACGTCGACGGCCGACTGGGTGGCGAGCACGAGCGCGGCGTTCTTCTTGCGCCAGGTCTTGGCCGCCTCGGCCAGGTAGGCGAGCACCGCCGGGTCGGCCAGGTAGCGCCACGCCTCGTCCACGACCATCAGCTTGAGACGCGCGGCCTCGGCCGGATCCTCGATCTCCAGCCGCATCCGCTCCAGCAGGTACGACAGCGCGGCTTCGCACAGGTCCGCGTGCTCGGCCGCGCCCGCCAGGTCGATCACCTGCCAGTCCCGGAACTCGATGTCCGCCGCGCCCGCCGGGGGGTTGTCGAAGAACGCGCCCCACGCGCCGCCCTCCGTCCAGCGGCTCAGCGCGGGCCACATCGCCGACGGCAGCGAACCGGCCAGCACGGTCAGCGTCCGCCGTTCGGCCCCGAGCGCGTAGAGGTCCTCGATCCGTGCCCGGACCTCGCTCGTGTCCGCGCCGTCGGCCTCGTACCCTCCGAGCTTGAGCAGCCGGAGCACCCAGCCCGTGAGGAACTGGAACGTCCTCGTGGTCGCGGGCAGCGCGAAGGGAGTAAGCCGGAGCGTCGGCTCCGCTTCTCCGGGCGCGAGCTCCAGATACCGGCCCCCGAGGAACCGGGTCAGCCAGCGGTAGGAGCCGCCCAGGTCCAGGATCAGGATGCGCGGATCGTACTTGAGCGCCTCGACCAGCAGGAAGTTGAGCGTAAAGCTCTTGCCCGAGCCCGTCGCCCCCAGGATCAGCGTGTGGCCCACGTCGCCCGCGAACAGGTCGTAGCGGTACGCCGTGCGCCACGGCGTCTCGAACACCGCCAGCGGCTCGCGGTCGAGATGGCGGCTCTTCCTGTTCCCCCGCGGCGGGCCGAACACGGGCGCGAGGCACGCGGCGAGCCCGGCCGATACGAACACCTTCCGCACCTGCCGCTTGCGCGGCTGCGCCGGGAGCCGGGCGAACCACGCGGGCATCTGGCCGTAGCCCTCCCGGATCACCTTCGCGTCGTGCGCGGCGAACAGGCGGCGCACGTCCCCGTCCAGCCGCTCGATCCCGTCGAGTTCGCCGTGGAGCGCCACGGTGAGCGACGCCTCGCCGTAGGCCACGCCATCGGCTTCGAGTTCGACGAGGGCCGCCCCCAGACGGTCGGACTCGGCGGCCGCCGCCGAATCGACCATCGCCGCCGCCGTGCCCTGGGCGTCCTGCGCGTGCGCCATCATCGAGTAGCGGCGCGAGAAGTAGTGGCGCTGCGCGCCCCGGATCCGGCGCCGCGCCGCTTCCACCGACCACGGCCGCCATTCGAGCGAGACGGTCGTCACCGCATCGAGGCAGTAGAGGTCCTTGAGCAGGTTCGCGTGCGCCTGCCCAGGCGGCGACAGCAGCGAATAGAGGATCACCGGCTCGCCGTCGAGCCGAAGGTGCGACCGCTCCGCCTCCAGCTCCGAGACCGCGAGCCGCCAGTTCATGCCGCTGCCCGTCGAGCCGTCCCAGAACGTGCCGGGGCGGTTGATGAGTTCGGACAGCAGCCGGGAAGCCTCGACGGCTCCCAGCATCTCGACGGGCGTGTGCTCGGCCACCAGCGAGCGGCCCGCGTCGATCATCGCACGGAACCGTCCCGCTGCCGCCTCGATCTCCGAGGCCAGGTAGGTCGTTGCCGTCTTGCCGCCGCGCTTCCGAAGCCGCTTGAACCAGGGCACCGGTCCCGGCCCGGAGCCCCCGCCCGCCGGACGGAGGCCCGGGTCGTGAGACCAGACCACGAAGGCTTCGAGCCGCTGGACGCGCCCGGCGAGGAACGCGCTTCGCTTGCGGCCCGACAGGGACGCGATGTCCGAACCGTCGTCCCCCGGATCCTCGGCGAGGTCGGGACGCCGGAGCATGTGGAACTGGAGGCGCGTGTCGGAACTCAGGCCCGACATCAACCGTTGCCAAAGACCGAGCACCCGGTCGATCTGTTCGGGCGTCCGGCCGTCCACCGCGGCGGGCCGGATCCGGCCCGCCGCGACCAACTCGCCCGAACGGGTCAGGCAGGTGCGGCCATCGTCGAGCCAGCCCCAGTAGGGCAGCTCCTCGGCCAGCGAGCCCGCCGCCTCATAGGCCCGGCGTTCCTCCGCGACTCTCACTTCGAGTCCGTCCGGATGCGGAGATGCCACGGCTCGTCCGCCCACTTGCCCGGATCGATCCGCGCCGGATAGCGGGCGGCCGCCCTCAATACGGCGAGCATGGCCGGGTCTCTACGGCCCGCGAGCCAGCCCGCGCCGTAGCAACCCGCGAACACCATGCCGCCCGCCACGAGCGAGGCCGTCGCGTTCCACACCGCGACCGCGAGCGTCGCGCCCAGCAGGAACAGCCGCCGCTCCACGCCCAGCACGGTGAGCGGACGGTTCAGCGCCGCGTAACCCGCCCAGCGCCCGAGGCCACGCATCAGAACAGCCAGCCGAGGAAGTTCACCGCGCCCACGGCCATCCCGATCCCGAAGATGATCCCGGCCAGCGTGCGCTTGCTCCCGCCCTCGCCGAACGCGAACATCAGCCCGCCCACGACGATCGCGATCAGCGACAGCCCGCGCGCGATCGGTCCCGTGAACTGCGTCTGCAGCTCGTTCACCGCGTCCACCCACGGGCTCGTGCCCTGCGCCCACAGCCGGGCGGGCACCAGCACCATCAGCGCGGCCCAGGCGGCCGCCCCCACGGTTCTCGACAACGTTCTCATGCGCTCTCCTCCTTCGGTGTTCCGTGTGTCCTCGCCGCCGGGCCGTCCCCGCTGCGGCGCTCCCCGGCCCGCGCGCGGATCCAGGCCTCGATCTCCGCCTCGATCCAGCCGACGGCGCGCTCGCCCAGCGAGACGGGCCGGGGGAAGCGGCCCAGCTCGACCCTCATGTAGATCGTGCTGCGCGACAGTCCCGTGCGGGCCACGACCTCCGGCAGCCGCAGCATGCGGGTGGGCCGGTTCGTGCCTCGTTCGAGCGGTTTTTCGGTCATGGGCCTGCCTTCTCCAGCGTCCGCGGGACCGTAACGCTCACCGGCCGCGCGCAAGGGAGTCAAGACTTAGGAAATTTCCTAAGTTCTTGTAACGTCTGGAGATATCCGATAAGCACATTCGGGCGGTGGAGGGCGCCGCCAGCGCGGCGGCCGAGCTCCCCCGTTTGAACGCACGGACCAGGCTCCACGGGAGTTCGGGCGCGCCCCGGTCCCAGGGCGCAACGCCGGGGAAGACGCCGGACCGTCAGGTGGGTTGCGATCCGCCCTCCGCGCCCCGGCTCTGCGCGATGCGCTCCTGGATCCACGCCTCGATCTCCGCCTCGACCCAGCCGACGGCGCGGGCGCCAATCCGGACCTGGCGCGGGAAGCGGCCCTCGGCCATGAGCGCGTAGATCGTGGCCCGCGACAGGCCCGTGCGGGCCATCACCTCGGGCAGCCGCAGCAAGCGGGTGGGCGGATCCCTCCTCCGCGCGGCCGGCCGTTCGCGGGTCTGCCGGGCCGTTCTCCGCCTGCGGGGCCGCGCACGGCCGCGGGCCCGGCGGCGGCGCGGCGGGTCACGGGTTCCGCCCGGGCGGGTGCCGAACCTGCGCATGAAGGTCAGGACCCGGTCCGCCGTTCTCAGCGAGGGCGAGCGGCCGCGCTCGATCTGGCGGACGAGGTTGGGGTCGCCCACCGCCTTGAGGCCGAGCGTCGTCGGGCTCATGCCCGTGCTCCGCCTGAACGCGTTCAAGCGCGAAGCGAGGTACCGCTCCAGCGTGCCCATGCCCGTAACGGCGAAGACGGATGCGTGTTCGGTGGGGCGAGCGAGGCCGCGCGCGGCCCTGACCGGCGAACGAAGTCCGGCCGGAGGGGCGCGCGCGGGCGGGTGGGGTTGGGGTGGGTGCGCCCGGCGCGGCGGGACCCGGGCGGGCGGGGACCCCCCCCGCCCCCCCCCCCCCCCCCCCCCCCCCGCCCGGGGCGGGGGGGGGCCCGCCCCCCCCCCGCCCCCCCCCCCCCCCCACCCCCCCCCCCCCGGGGGGGCCCCGCCCGGGCGGGTGGGATTCGGATGGGTCCGCCCGGCGCGGCGGAACCGGGGCGTCGGGAGAACCCGGCACCGGCCGGCCGAAGCGGCCGCCGCCGGGCGGGATGGGGCGGAGGCGGGCCGTCCTACATCGGCGCCGCCCTGGCCGCCTGCCCCCCGGTGCACTCGAACTTCGGCGCGCATCCCGGGGGGCCCATCAACCGTCCGCGGCCGTCAGTTCAGGGTGACGGCCCGGTGCTGCGCGGGGTGCCGCCGGACGAACGGCGCGCGGCCGGAGGGCCGGCGTCTTCCCGGGATCGGCTTCATTGCCCCCATGCGGTTCGACTCAGTTTGCGAGGAACGTGTGCGTCAGGGATGCGGCTCCCTGTGCTGAACGGGCAGTCCGGTGCCTGCGGCGGGTCCAGACCAGGGCGATGGAAAGGGGACCCAGGGCCGGGGGGAGGCGTCCCCGCGTGGCGTAGAAGCTCAGACCGACGCCGCCCTGGAAGAAGGGTTCCGTGAACCCGGCGGCCGCGTAAGGGCCGTCCCCCCGGCGCATCATCCGTCCCCCTTCGGGCGGCCGACCGCTGGCCTTGAATCCGCCCCGTCCCCGGCGATCTCCGAGTCGACGAACGCGGCGCCACCGCCGGCGTTTCGGTCCTTGATGTAGAAGGTCTCCGTGAGCGCGGCGGCCCGGCGGCCCACCAGTTCGGCGAACTGGTGCGTGAAGTAGGACTCCGGTACAACCGGGACAGCGGTCAGGTCGGCGTCGCTCTCGGCCGCGCCGGACTTGTTGACGTGCCGGTAGCCGGCCGGGAGGTCCACGACCACCTCGTAGACCCCTTCCCTGAGATCGCCCTTGCTCCAATTGCCCATGGAGTCCACGGCCGCTTCCTCGACCACGCCGGTGTACTCCGTGCAATTCGCGGCCCTGTCGTCAGTACCATCGGTGGGAGTGCCGGCGTCGTCGAACGGAGTGAACGTCTTGCACTGATGGAGTTCGACAACGGAGCGCGTGTGCCCGTCCTGCTCACTCAGATCCACTACCCGGCCCGCGATCTCGCCGTCCTTGTACAGCAGCACGAAGTCGGCGACACCGACAGTGGCTGTGCTGGTGTGGTAGTCCCACGACGGGATCGCGGGTTCGCTACCCGGCGCGGGGGGCAGCCCGGCTGTCGTGAGCGCGTGCGTGAGGACATCCGTCGCCCTCTCGTTCGCGATGCTGGTGCTGCCGTTCCCGGCCGCGGTGTACAGGTCCGTGCCCTGCGGCTTCACGAGCCTGACAGCGACCCCTCCGAGCCCCGCATCTTCCGCCGTCGCCATCCCCATGATGGAGGCAGTGCGAAGATGGGCGCCGCGAAAGTCCACGGTAGCGGTTCCGCCGATGCCGCCGACGCCGGCGGCAGCCGAGGTCGTGTCGAACCTGGCGTCCGATGGGTATCCGCTGATCGTGACCATGTGGGAGCCTTGCTCGACGGTGTCGAAACGGTAGTTCCCGCCACCAGCCGTGGCTGTGGAGGCCCCGTTGCCAAGGGAGACGGATACGCCGTCGATCCCCATGCCCTCAATCGACACCCGGCCCACGATGGAGCCCGTCGGAGGAGGAGGTTTGCCGTGCTCTCCGCACGCGATGATCGGGAGCACGAACAGCGTCGCCGCCGCCATTCGAAGCTTCGGCAGTCCGTCCCATGTCGCGGTCCCGGCCCTCGTCCTTCGGGTGGTCCGGGTTGTCTGGCATCCGGCATCGACGCACGCGGACTCCAATGCACGGCGATGCCCCTTCCCGGCCAACCGGGCAGCGCGACCGGGGTGCCCGCCGATCACGCCGCGCCCCTGGCGCGTTCAGCGTCCGCGGACCGTCCCTGTGGTGCTGATCCCGCGATGGTCATGGCCAACTCCTCGGCAGCATCGAATAGTCACTCCAAGCTTGTCAGCGCGGTCTGAGCACGGTCCGGTACTCGCCCGCGTCCCTGAGCCCGTAGTCCTCGCCCGTCACCTCAACGACGCGGACCCGGTAGAGCGCGAGCCGGTTGCGGTCCGGCACATGGAACTGCATGAGCGGACCCGCCTCGACGGGGCCCGCCAGGATGACCCGGCGCCGCCCGGAGGCCCCGGACTCGTACACCTCCAGGCCGGGAGCCCGCACGGCCTCGATGCCGGGACCTTCGAGTTCGAGCAGGACGCCGATGTCGCGATGGGCGGCCGGCGCGGCGAGCTCGACGGTCACGAAGCCCGGATCCGGCACGGCGGCGGCCGGCCCCACGGGTCCCCCCGCGCCGTCCCCGCACGACAGGGCCGCGGTCGCGGCGAGCAGCACGCCCGCCGCGTACCTCGCCCGGCGGCGCCCGCGGCGAACCCGGGTGCGCGCGCGAGGCCTGGGCGCGCGCCCTCCCCCGCGGCCGGAGGCCCTCCGGCCCCAAGCGGCACCGAGCAGCGCGGCGGCGCCCGCGGCCCCGCCGGCATCTCCGGAGGTTCTTCCACAGTCGGCTTCACCCCGCCGGCAGCGATCCCTCCACGAGAGCATGTCGCCGAGGTCGTAGCGGCCGTTCCCGTTGCCCAGCCAGTCCAGCGCGTCGAGCTGGCCGCTGGTGAGGCCGTCCGCTCCAAGCAGGGCCGCGGCCGCGGCCTCGACCGTAACGCCGCGCACCAGATCCAGCAGCGCGCCGTCTCCGTCCTCCCCGTCGGCGCTCGACATGCTGCCGCTCGCGTCGTTGTCCAGGATGCGGCCCACGGCGGTGTCGTTCAACAGCACCGCGCGCACCGGGTTCGACAACCGGAGCGTGAACGTCTCGGTGTCCTCGACGTTCTTGTCGTCGATGAGCGGGACCCACACGCGCTTGAACTCCTGTCCCTCCCAGAAGACCAGCGTGCCCGACCTGCGCCTGTAGTCCTGGCCCGCCTTGGCCGTGCCGTCGCGCGTGGCGTAGTCCACCCGCACCTCCTGCTCGGCCTTCTCGGACAGCTTGACCTCGAACCCCAGGTGGCCCGCCGACTCGTACTCGCTGTCGATGGCATCCACCGACAGGCCCGGCAGACCGTCGTCGTCGATGATCATGAACGTGGCCACCGAGTACTGCTCGTCCACCTTCAGCCCGGGGGGCAGCGTGCCGAACGAGACCTTGAAGCCCTCTCCGTCGTCGTCCTCGGCGTCCTGCACCGCCCGGACGACCACGTTCGTCCTGTGCTCGCCCCGCTCGAACGTGATGGTGGCGGGCACGCCGGTGTAGTCGGCCGCCGTGGCCCCGCCGGTGTGCTCGACCTCCAGCGGTACGCTGACCGCATCCTCGACCGCCTCGTCGAGCAAGAAGGTCAGGTTGTGGCTCTGGCCCTCGGGCAGTTCGTTGATGCGCGTGTTGGCCGCGCCCATCGTCAACGTCCGCACCTTCGACTCGCCGTCGTTGTCGGTGAGGTTCACCGTCGTGGTGGCCGGATCCCCCGCCGAGAGGCTCGTGGGAAGCTCGCCGAACCCCAGCGTCACGCTCTCCCCGTCGTCGTCGACGGCATCGTCGATCGCCGTCACGTCGAACGTCTTGCTCGTCTCGTTCGCCGCGAAGCTCACGCTGGCCGGCACGCCGTCGTAGTCCGCGGCACTCGCCCCGTTGTGCCGCTTCGTCAGCGGCACGGTCACCGCCCGGCCCGGCGCCGCGCTCAGGCGGACCGCCACCCTCGCCGTGGCGCCGCCCTCGGCCGCCGTGTAGGTCCGCGCCCCGAAGGCCACGCTCACCGTCCGGGGCTCGTCGTTGTCCTTGAGGTGCACCGTCACGATGTGAGGGCCCCGCCCGGTCCTCAGTCCCTCCGGAAAGTTCCCGGAGACGGCGGCGAAGCCCAGGCGAAAGCTCTCCCCGTCGTCGTTTTCCCCGTCGTCGGTCGCCGTCACCGTGAACGACTCCCGCGTCTGGCCGGGCGCGAACGTCACGCTCTCGGGCACGCCGGAGTAGTCCGCCGCCGTGGCTCCGCCCTGGTGTTCCGGGGCCGACAGCCCGATCGTCAGCGCCTCGTTCAGCTCCGGCTTCCACGGCGCGCTCAGCACCACCGTCAACTCCGCGTCCGCGCCGCCCTCCGTCGCCGTGTACGTGGGATGGCTGAAGTATATGTACCAGACCGTCACCTCCTCCTGGACGAGCGCCACGACCGCCGTGCTCGGGCTGCCGCGCGTCACGCCCGACGGCAGCCCGCCGATGTCCAGCCGCAGGCGTTCGCCGTCGTCGTCAACCCCGTCGTCCGTCGCCGTGACCGTGAACGACACCTGCGTCCGGCCCGGCTGAAACGTCACGCTCGGCGGCACGCCGGAATAGTCCGCCGACGTGGCTCCGCCCTGATGGGTCACCGTCAGCGGCACCGTCAGCGCCGCCTGCTGCGCCGCGCTCAGCTCCAGCGTCACCCGGGCGTCCGCCCCGCCCTCGATCGCCGCGTAGGACGCCGCGCCGAAGCGCACCGAGGGCAGGGGCGGCGCCACCGTCGCCGTCGGATCGCTCTCGAGCGGGCCCTCGGGGTGGCCGCGGTCGTCGGTGAAGGAGACCTCGACCTTGATCCTCCTGCCCTCGTCGGCGGCGGCCAGCGTGTAGGTGCTCCCGCCCGTGCCGACGTTGGCGGGGTTCGAGGTGCCGTCGGAATCGACCCGCACCCACTGGTAGCTGAAGCCGGCGCCGGCCGTCCCGTCCGCGTCCGAGATGCCCGACGTCGAGGCCGTCAGCGTCTCGCCCACCCGGGCCGTGCCCGAAATGGTCGGCTTGCCCGTCGCGGGCGAGTTGGAGGCGTCGTCGTTGAGGATGGTGCCGGTGAAGAGGATCGTACTGGGCGTTACGTTGGTAACGTCGCGGTTCCAGGGAATGGTGATGGTTTCATCGGACTCGGGCACGTCGTCGTCGAGGATCGTGATGTCCAGCGTCGCCGACAGGTCGCCCGCCGGAACCGTGAAGAACCGATTCGACCCGGTGATGAAGCTCTCGTAGTCGGTTCCCTCGGTCGCGGTGCCGCCAACCCCGCTGGCCAACGCCCAGTACCGCGTGGCCAGCTCGCTCGGGTGGCTGAGCCGCAGCGTCAGCGTCATCGTCCCGGCGGACTCGGCGACGGAGACGTCCTCGATCGTCGCCGTCGGCACCGCCTCGTCATTGCTGATCGTCACCTGGGCCAGCGCGTCCGTACCCAGATCCGCGCCCGACGCGTTGCTCAACGCGACGTTGAAGCGCTTCGCAGTCCCGTAGCTCTGGTCGTCGAGGATCGGGACGGTGATCGTCTTCTCGGTGTCGCCCGGATCGAAGGTCAGCATCCCGGATGTCGACGTGTAGTCCTCGCCCGCCAGTGCCGTGTTGTCGCTCGTCGCGTAGTTCACGGTCACCGCGGCGGTGTGCGCGGCCGACAGGTTCACCTTCAGACCGACCGAACCGGCGTCCTCGTCCACGTTCACGTTGATATTGTCGAACTCGACCTCGGGAGTCCCCGAGGCCGCGCTCAGGCGGACGCGGAAGACGGTGCCCTCGTCGGTCTGGCGTCGGTAGTCTCCCTGGAAATTGCTCCAGCTTCGCAGCATGAGCAGGTCGTCGACATCATCCGCGAACAGTGCGCCATCGATCTGCCAAATGCCGCTGGACAGAGTGTAGTCGGAGAGCGGGAAGTTGCGCTCGCCCGTGATGGTCTGGACGTGGAGCGTCAGCCCGGCGCCGTCGGCCGGCAAGTTGGGGCTGGTCGAAAAACCCAGGGTGTTGCTGCCGCCCCCCGTGGAGGGACCAGCCACACGCGCGACATCGTAGTCCAGGCTGTTGTGCGTGAAGGTGCTGTCGGTGAGGCTGCCGTAACCGTTGGTGGCATCGCGGAATCCAAGGTCGAACTCGCCGTCCATGTCCGGCTCCCCGTACCCCACCGTCAGCTGGGCGCACCACAGCTCATTGGACCCGCACGCGGCCGCCGCCGGCACCACCGGGTTCGTCGCGTCGCTGGTCAGCGTCTCGGGGTTGTCGGCATCGTCTTCGAAGGTCACCTCGACCCGGAGCGTCTTGCCCAGGTCGGCCGGCGTGAGCGTGTAGGTGCTCGAGGTCTGCATCGACAGCCTGTCCGGGTTGGACGTGCCGTCCGAATCGTACCGGATCCACTGGTAGCTGTAGCTGACCATGGTCAGGCCGTCGGGGTCCTCGATGTCGTCCGTGCCCGCCGTCAGCTCCATGTCCACCTGCGCGGGACCCGTGATGACGGGCTTGCCGGTCGCGGCCGTGACCCGGCTCAGGCGGATCGCGAACTGGAGGTCCTTGTCGGAGGGGGCATTGTATGGACGGTTGGCTATATTGTAGGTGGAGCGCAGCAGCGTGACGCTGTCAGGATCTATTGCGCCGACCAAGAAGAAGTTGAAGTTCCATATGCGGTCGGCGAAGTTTGCATTGGTTACCAGGGTTGCGTCGCTGAACGGCTTGGAACGCTCGTCCGTGATGGTCTGGAGATGCAGCGTCAATCCGTCGGCGGAAAGCTCCGGATTGGTGGCGAAAGCGAGGCCGTTGCCACTGCTATGGGCGGCCACCTGCGTGACCGTATACTCGGTCGTGCCGATCGTGAACGTCGAGTCCCCCATCTCCATGGTCCCGAAGGACTCGTTCGCCGTGCCGACATCTCCCCCGAAGCCCAGCCAGAAGTCGCCATCGCTGTCCGCCGTGCCGTAGCCCACGGTCACCGTGGTGCACCAGACGGTATTCGCGGCGGAGCAGTTCTCGGCCGCCGCGGGCACGACCACCGAGCTCGCGTCGCTGGTCACCTTCTCCGGGTTGCTCGCACCGTCGATGAAGCTCACCTCGACCTTGAGCGCGTGGCCGATGTCGTCGGCGCCCGGCACGTAGGTCTTGCCCGTGGCCATGCTGATCTCGTCGCTCCCCCGGAACCACTTGTAGCCGAAGGTGCCGAGATCGTTTTCGTCCGCGATCGCGGTCGTGTCCGCCTCCAGCGTCACGCCCACCTGCGCGGGGCCCGTGATGACCGGCTTGCCGGTGGCGTTCTGGGTGCTCCCGTCGTTGTCGACAATGGTGACGGTGGCCGTGTCGGCCTCCTCCTTCACGTCGGCGAGACCGCTGAACACGGTGACCGCCGACCCGAAGGTCTCGTCGTCTTCGTCCAATGCGTCGTCACTGATGGTTATGGAGTGTGTCTTGTCCGTGTCGCCGGCACTGAAACTCACCAGTTCGCCCGAAGTCCCCCCGTAGTCGGAGGTGCCGCCGCTGCCCATGGCGGTGATGTCGTGCGTGCTTACCGACGCTACGAATGCCCGCGGCGTCCCTCCCGAGGCGGGGTCGAGCACCTTGAGCGTCAGCGTGACGGAACCGTCGTCCTCGTCGACCGAATACGCCACCGGATCGTAGCCCACGACGACGGGATCGTTGTCGGTGATGGTGCCGGTGAAGCTGAGGGAAGCGGGCGTCGCGTCGCTGCCGCTGAGCGCCCAGGAGACGGTGATGGTCTCGTCGGCCTCGGGCGCGGCGTCGTCGGTGATGGTGATGTCCAGCGTGGCCGACATGTCGCCCGCCGGGACCGTGAAGTCCAGGCCCGTGCCGGGGACGAAGGTGGTGTAGTCGGTGCCCGCGGTGGCGGTGCCGCCGACCAGGGCGGTCGACGTGGAGTAGGTGGTGATCACCTCGCTCAGGTGGCTGAGCGCCAGGGTCAGCTTCATGGTTCCGTCGCCCTCGCCGACGGACACGTCCGCGAGCGAGGCCGTCGGAACCGCGTCGTCGTTGGTGATGACCACCTGGGCCACGGACTGCGTGCCCAGATCCGCGCCCGACGGGTCGCTCAGCGTCACGGCGAAGCGTTTCGTGGGCCCGTAGCTCGCGTCGTCGATGACCGGGACGTGGAACGTCTTCTCGGTGTCTCCCGCATCGAACGTCAGCGTGCCCGACCTGGACGTGTAGTCGGCCGGGGCCGTCGCCGTGGCGTCGCTCGTCGCGTAGTCCACCTCCACCTCGGCGGTGTGCGCGGGCGTCAGCGTCACCTTGACCTCGACCGAATCGCCGTTCTCGGCCACGGTGAAGGTGGCGGCGTCGAACTCGACCACGGGAAGCGCCGGGTTCTCCCGCAGCAGCACGTTGACCGTGGCGCCGTCGGGGATCGTGGCCTGGTAGTTGGTTTCGCTCAGCGGCGAGGCGTTGCTCGCGACCCAGGCCTTGGTGAACGCGAACTGGTGCTCAGCGGCGTTGGAGAACTCAGCGGCGTCGCTCAACGGGAATGCCCCGCCCGCGAACTCCACCGTGTAGTCGCCGGGGTCGGCGAGATCGTCGAGGGCGCCGACGGTGTTTAACTGAAACACCACCCACTCGGTCGCTACAGCGTACCCACCGTGTGTTCCGGCAAACAATTGATCGACTTCGTGATCGTCTGTCCCGACCGAAAATGTGGAGCCGGCCACCGAGCCAAAGTTCCCATCGTCCGCATCGAACCCCCGGGCGCCCTTACTCGCCTCCGCGACCGTCATCGTGGTCGCCCAGACCACGTCGGATCCGGGGGTGGGATCCACCGTGCCGACGGAGGGGAACAGGACGTCGCGCGTCTCGCTTTCCGAGCCGTCGTCGGTGAAATTCGCCTCGAGCTTGATCTTCTTGCCCTCGTCGGCGGCGGCGAGCGTGTAGGTGCCGGCCGTCCCGACCTCGGTCGGGTTGCTCTGGCCGTCGTCGTCCACCCGGGTCCAGACGTAGCTGTAGCCTGGGCTGGTCAGCCCGTCGGCGTCGGCGATGTCGCCCGGCCCGGCCGTGAGCGTCCTGCCGACGTACGCCTCCCCCGCCACGGCCGGCGCGCCGGTCGCGGGGTTGTTGGTCGAGCGCTCCTGCAGAACCACGTTGACGGTGGCGCCCTCGGGGAGCGTGGTCTGGTAGTTGGCTTCGCTCAGCGACGACGCGTTGTTCGCGACGTGGGTCTTGCTGTACGTGAGACTGTGGTAGCCCGTGCCGCTTTGGTCGGAACCGGCGCTCAGCCGGAAGGTCTCGCCCCGCGAGCTTCAGTGTGTAGTCGTCGAAGTCGTTCCACCGGCGGTTCAACTCGAATACGAACCATTGGGTACTCGAGCTGTAGCCGCTGTGCTCTCCGGCGAACACCTGTTGAACCGTGAACTGGGTGGAGGAGTACGTGAAGGTGGAGCCGCTCACCGAGCCGAACGGGCCCCCGCTGGTCGTCAGCGCATCGAATCCCCTGGCGCCGTCGGCGTGCGCCCCCACCGTCATCGTGGCCGCCCAGAGCACGTCGTCTCCGGGCGTGGCCGCCACCGTGCCGATGGAGGGGAAGAGCACGTCCCGCTTCTCGCTGTACGAGAGGTCGTCGGTGAAGCTCGCCTCGAGCTTGATCTTCTTGCCCTCGTCGGCGGCGGCCAGCACGTAGGTGGCGGCCGTTCCGACCTGGACCGGGTTGCTCTGGCCGTCGTCGTCCACCCGGGTCCAGACGTAGCCGTAGCCCGGGCTCGTCAGCCCGTTGCCGTCGGCGATCGTGCCCGGCCCCGCCGTGAGCGTCCGCCCGACGAACGCCCCGCCCGCCACGCCCGGCTCCCCGGTGGCGGCGCTGTTGGCCGCGCGCCGCAGCAGCACGTTGACCGTGCCGCCCTCGGGCAGCGTGGCCTGGTAGTTGGCCTCGCTCAGCGACGAGGCGTTGGTCGCGGTCCAGGCCTTGGTGAAGCGGCGCTTGGCGAGATTGTTATCAATGGTGAAGTCGGCGTCGCTGAACGGGAATTCCTCGCCAGCGAACTCCAGCGTGTAGTTGCCAATGTTGGCCAAATTACCATTTAGGAGAAAAAACAGCCACTCGAAGTTCTCGTCGTAATCATCGTGAGGTCCGGCGAACAATGTCCTAACGGAATAGCTCACGCTCCGGACGGTGAAATTGCGGCTCTGCAACGAGCCGAAGCCCTCACGATCATCAACCCCCCTGCCGCCCTTATTGGCCTCCCCCACCGTCATCGTGGTCGCCCAGACCACGTCGTCTCCGGGCGTGGGATCCACCGTGCCG
>VXMQ01000094.1 GCA_009841015.1 Candidatus Palauibacter denitrificans
CCCCGCGTCCCGCCGGGGGGGTCCCCGCCATTTTCTCGTCCCGGGGGGGGGGGCGGGGGGGGGGGGGGCCCTCCACCCCGGGCCCCCCACCACCGCGCTCGTATCGCCGGACGCCGCTTCCGCGAGCTGCTCCCAGCGTACGGCCGGGACGTCGACGAGCATGTCGATCCGGTCGAGGAGCGGTCCGCTGACCCGGCGGCGGTAGCGCCGCACGGTTTCCTCGAGACAGCGGCAGCGGCCCGGCACGCCCAGGAAACCGCACGGACAGGGGTTCATCGCGGCCACGAGCGTGAACTCGGCGGGAAAGCTGGCCGATCCGGCCGCGCGGACGATCCGCACCTGTCCCTCCTCGATCGGCTGGCGCAGCGCCTCGAGCGTGCGGCGCCCGAATTCCGGGAGTTCATCGAGGAAGAGCACGCCGTGATGCGCGAGCGATGCCTCGCCCGGCCGCGGCCGCGTCCCTCCTCCGATGAGCCCGGCCTCGCTGATTGAATGGTGCGGCGCCCGGAAGGGTCGGACGCGCCTGAGTCCCGAACCATCGGCCACGAGGCCGGCGACGCTGTGGATGACGGTTACGTCCACCGCCTCCTTAACGTCGAGGCTGGGGAGGAGACCCGGGAGGCAGCGCGCGAGACTCGTCTTCCCGGCACCCGGGCAACCCGAGAGGAGGAGGTTGTGCCCGCCGGCGGCGGCGATCTCCAGCGCCCGTTTGGCGACCGGCTGCCCCTTCACGGCCGACAGGTCGAACCCGCCGTCCTCCCGCTCGCGGCCGCCCGGCGGCCCACCGGCGGGCGAGACCAGCGTCAAGGGGGCGCGCAGTGGGACCTCACCGTTCAGCGCGGTGAGAATGTGGGTCAGCGACTCCGAGCCGCCCAGGGCGATCCCGTCCGCCGCAGACGCTTCGCGCAGGTTCGCGGCCGGCAGGAGGAGGCGCCCGACGCGACGGTTTGCGGCCGCGAAGAGGGCGATCGGAAGCGCGCCCCGGATGGAGCGCAGGGAACCGTCGAGCCCGAGCTCGCCCACCGCCAGCGTCCCATCGAGGGCAGCCTGAGGCAGGTCTCCCTTCGCGCACAGGATCCCGAGCATGATCGGCAGGTCCAGTGCGGCCCCGGTCTTGGGAAGATCCGCCGGCGCCAGGTTCACGGTGATGCGCAGCCCGGGAACGTGAAGACCCAGTTGCGCCGCGGCGGCCCGGATTCGCTCGCGGCCCTCGCGCACCGCGCTCTGCGCGAGACCGACGATCTGCATCATCGGCGTCCCCTTGATCAGCGACACCTCGACGCTCACCGGCCGCACGTCGAGTCCCATCACCGCCGCCGACATTACCGAGGCCGACCCCATCCACTCCGGCATTCTTCTTCGCTCCCCTCCTCGCAGCCTTGTAACTTCACCGTGGATTATGGATCGGCGCCGGTCTCAACCGGTTCTCAAACAGGTCGGGAACGAGGGTAGTGTGGCGAAGAGCATGAGAACGTCGTGCGGCGCCGCTGGGAGTCCGTGGCAGGACCCAGCGTCACCGCCGAGAGCGGTGAGGCTGCTGGGCGCGCTCCTGCTGAGTCCGCTGCTCGCGGGTCTGCCGGCTCCCCCCCCGCTGAGCGCACAGGAGCTCGACGCGGGCCACCTGTATCTGCGCGAGGCCGGGCGCCGGGTGGGGACGGAGCGCTTTCGGGTCTGGCGGACCGGATCCACGGTGAACGCCGCCGCGAGCGTCGAGATGGTGCAGCGAACCGCCTGGCTGGTGCGGCTCCAGATGGACCCCGACCTGCTTCCGGTGAAATACGAGATTCGCGAGGGGGTATCGGCTATCGTGAGCGGGGAGCGCTTCCCGGACCGGGTCCGCTTCCACTTCGCGACGCCGGAGGGCGAGCGCTGGAAGCACTACCCGGTCCAGGATGCGGCCGCGATCCTCGAGCGCGGGGTCGCGCACCACTATCTCGTGCTCGTGCGTGCGCTCAGAGCAGCGCCGGACGGGCGGCTGAGGGCGATCCTGCCGCTCGACAACCGGACCGTGACCGTGCGCCTTGCCGCACGGACGGAGGAAAGCGTTTCGCTCGGCGAGGAGTCAGTGGACGCGACCCGCTACGATGTGGAGATGGAAGGCGCCCGGCACCGGGTATGGCTCGACGCGGACGATCGGCTCCTCCGCGTCCTGGACGCCGAGGGACGCGAGGCCCTGCGCGCCCCCGCCGGAAGCTGAGGCGGACCGGGACTGAGACAGATTGGAGAAGAAGCATGGAACACCATCCGGAATCGTCCGAGGCATCGGTGGAGGAACACGCGATCCCCTCCCTGCCCGTGCGGATCGTGCAGGTCTTCGTCTCGCCGGCGAAGCTTTTCGACGCGCTCCGCCACCGGCCTGCCTGGATGGGCGCCGTCCTGACCCTGATCGGCGTGAGCATAGCGCTGCAGTTCCTTACGCCAGTCGTCGTCCCCGAAGAGATACTGCGGCGGGCGGCCGAGGCCCGGATCTCGGACTTCATACCGGCGGGAACCGACCCCGCGGTGTTGGAACAGCAGGTCGATGCGGCCGTTTCTCCGGGACCGGTCGGCATCGTCGCAGGGGCGGTCATCGCGACGCCCCTCATACTCTCGCTCATCGCGGGACTCCTCCTCATCGCGTTCAACGTGATCATGGGGGGCGAGGCCAGCTTCAAGCAGCTGTTCAGCGCCGGTGCGCACGCCATGTACATCTACACGGCGGGAGGGATCGTCTCCATCGGCCTGATGGCGACCGGCGCCGAGATCGTGACCCTCACGCCCGGTCTCTTCCTGCCCGAGATGGAGGGGTTCATCGGCAGGTTCCTAAACGGAATCAACATCTTCTCTGTTTGGACGTGCGGGGTGCTCGGGGTGGCCGTGAGCCGCTTCTATCCGGGACGGTCCGTGGCGGCGGGCACGACGTACCTGCTCGTGCTCTACCTCATCCTTGTGGCGGCGATCGCGGGGCTCGCAGGTCTCTTCGCCGGTTTGGCGGGCTAGCAAGTGAAACCGCGCCCGTCGCAGCGACGTACCCGTGACGTACCGATGATGCACCCCCGGCGGGCCACGCAGTTGCCCGAACCGCCCGCCGAATCTCGAAATAAAGGTCCTTGTACAGGATGAAGAAAGTGATCATCGCGGTCGTCGTCGTTGGACTTCTCGCGACCATGGGATTCCTCGCCACGCAGCGGCAGGGGCGTGGCGCCGTCGAAGTGCGCGTGGAGGCCGTCGGGTTGCGGGATCTCGTCGACGACGTCTCCGCGACGGGCCACATCGAGCCCAAGACGCAGGTGCAGATCACGACGGACGTCGCCGGGAGAATCATCGAACTCCCGGTCGAGGAGGGTCAGGACGTGGAGGAAGGGGCCCTCCTGCTCCAGATCGATCCGGCGCTGTTCCGGGCCGCCGTGCAGCGGGCCGAGGCCGCGCTGGCGCAGGCGCGCGCCAGCCAGGCTCAGCAGGATGCGGCCTACCAGCAGGCTCAACGGGACGCGGACCGCATGACGGCGCTCCAGGCGCGCGGGACGGACTTCGTCACCGATGCCGAGGTCGAACAGGCGGTGACGAACGCCGATGTCCAGTCGCGCCTGCTCGAAGCCGCGGAGTACCAGGTCGAACAGGCCGAGGCCAACCTCGCGCAGGAGCGCGACCGGCTCGGGAAGACCACGATCCGGGCGCCGATGTCGGGCCGGATCACGCGTCTCAACGTCGAGCGCGGCGAGACCGCGATCGTCGGGACGATGAACAACCCGGGGACCGTGCTGCTGACCGTCGCGGACCTCTCCGTCATGGAGGCCGTGATCGAGGTTGACGAGACGGACGTGCCCGACATCTCCATCGGCGACTCCGCCTACGTCGAGATCGACGCCTTCCCGAACCGGCGTTTCGTGGGGACCGTCACCGAGATCGGCAACAGCTCGATCGTCCCCCTGAATCCCGCCACCTCCGGCGGTTCGGCCCAGGCGATCGACTTCGAGGTCAAGATCGAACTGCGCGCGCCGCCCGAAGGGATCCGGCCGGACCTGTCGGCCACGGCGGACGTGATCACGGCCACCCGCGACGGCGTGCCCAGCATCCCCATCACGGCGCTCACGCTGATGGATGCGGATGAGTACGAGGAGATCCCGAACGAGAATCTGCCGAGCGCTCCACGATCCGACGCGGCTCGGGACATCGAGGGCGTCTTCGTCGTGGAAGGCGACATCGTCCGCTTCCGGCCGGTGCAGATCGGTATCGCCGGCGAGAACTACTTCGAGGTCGTGTCCGGGATCGACGTCGGCACGACCGTGGTCTCCGGCTCGTTCCAGGCGATCCGCGAACTCGGCGACGGAAGCCGGATCCGGATCGACGGGCCGGCCGCCGGAGCCGCCGCTAACCGCGAAGACGGTAGCGGAGGGAACGACGCCGCGGTCAACGGGGAGAACGGACGATGAGCGGGAACGGACGGATGGAGTCGATCATCGTCACGCGCGACCTGAAGAAGGAGTACGTGATGGGCACGGAGACGGTGCACGCGCTGGCGGGCGTGGACATCGAGATTCTCCGGAACGAGTACGTGTCGATCATGGGGCCCTCGGGCTCGGGCAAGTCGACGCTCATGAACATGATCGGCTGCCTCGACTCCCCGACGAGCGGGGAATACGTCCTCAACGGGCAGGCGGTCCAGGATCTGAGCGACGACAACCTGGCCCGGATCAGAAACCGGGAGATCGGTTTCGTGTTCCAGACGTTCAACCTCCTGCCGAGGGCGACGGCGCTGCACAACGTGGAGCTGCCGCTCATCTACGCGGGAATATCGAGCCGGGACCGGCAGCGGAAGGCGGCGCAGGCGCTCGAGATCGTTCAGCTCGCCGACCGGATGGACCACAAACCCAACGAACTCTCGGGCGGTCAGCGCCAGCGCGTGGCCATCGCGAGGGCGCTCGTCAACGACCCCTCGATCCTCCTCGCGGACGAGCCGACGGGCAACCTCGACTCCTCGACCTCCGAGGAGATCATGGATGTCTTCGACACGCTGCACGAGAACGGGCAGACCATCATCATGGTCACGCACGAGTACGACATCGCGGCCCGCTCCCAGCGGGTGATCACGCTCGTCGACGGCAAGGTCGAGGCGCAGATGTCGGTGGACTACTACCTGGCGCGCGGCCTCAAGCAGCCGACGGCGCCTTCGGTCGCGGCCGACCCGCCGGCGAGCCCGGAAGCCGAGCCTGCACGCGCTCCCGAGCCGGCGCCCTCTCCCGAGCGGGAGACCGCTTCGGCACCGGAGGCCACGCCCGAGCCGGCACCGCCCCGCGAAGCCGCTCCGTCACCGCCCCCGGAGATCGCTCCGTCGGTGGCGCCCCCGACGGCGGTCCCGGTGGACCCGGCGCCGCCCGAGGCGACCCCTCCGACCCCGGGAACCCCGCGTCCGATCTCGAACCCCTGGGCGCCTCCGACCACACCACCCGTGGATGGTGGCCGCTAGCGGCCGCGCGACTCTCCGACGATGAGATTCTGGGAGGGCATTCGGCTCTCGCTGCAACAGGTCCGGGCACAGAAGCTGAAGTCGTTCTTCGCGCTCCTCGGCATCAGCATCGGAATCACCTTCCTCATCGCTGTGATCGCGATCGTCGAAGGCGTAAACAGCTACGTTCGGGACGACTTCGCGGGTTCCCTCTTCGGCGTGAACACGTTCTCCGTCGTGCGGCGGCCGCAGATTCAGACCGGGGAGATCGACGAAGCGGAGCGTCGGCGGTGGCGGAGCAACCCCGAACTGACGATGCGCGACGTGGAGGTCGTGCAGGACGCGGCGCCGAACGCCCGTTACCTCGCATACTACGCCAATTCGTTCGCCGGATCGGTTCGCTACGGTCAGTACGAGCGGCGCAACGTGCGCATCATCGGAGGCTCGCCGGAGTATGGGGCGGTCCAGGGATGGAACGTGGAGGAAGGCCGCGGGCTCACCCCCATCGACGACAATCAGGCGCTCGCGGTCGCCGTCATCGGGTCCCAGATCGCCGAGCGGCTCTTTCCCACGACCTCGCCCATCGACAAGCGCATCCGGGCGGGAGGACATCGCTTCCGGGTCATCGGCGTCCTGGAGCGCCAGGGCGGCTTAGCCGGGAATTTCCGCGATGCCGCCATCCTGATCCCGTTCGAGACGTTTCAGCGCACGGTGACGAGCCGGCGGCTCGAGGTCGACGGCATCACCGTGAAGGTCAATTCGGCCGAGGAACTGGAACCGGCCATGGCCGAGGTCGAAGGGGCGATGCGCACCTCCCGCCGGCTGCGGCCATCCCAGCCCAACAACTTCGGCATCGACACGTCCAGCGCTGTGCTCGACGTATGGGCGACCGTAAACCGGATCCTCATGACCGCCCTCCCCGGCCTGGTCGGGATCTCGCTCGTCGTCGGGGGGATCGTGATCATGAACATCATGCTGCTCTCGGTCACGGACCGGACGCGCGAGATCGGACTCCGCAAGTCCCTCGGGGCGCGGCGGCGGGACGTTCTGTTCCAGTTCCTGACCGAAGCCTCCACGCTCTCGATCGCGGGGGCGGCGCTGGGCATCGGGACCGGATTCGGGCTGGCGTTCCTCGTCGAGAGAATCTGGTCGCTCCCGGCCGCGGTCTCCGTCCCGGCAATGATCGTTTCGCTCGTGCTCGGGCTGGGCGTCGGTATCGCCTCCGGACTCTATCCCGCGTACCGGGCGGCGCGGCTGGACCCGATCGAAGCCCTGAGGTTCGAGTGAACGACGCCGGGATGATGCCGCGATGAAGGCGTCGCGCCGGGGCGGCATGGGCTTCGTTACGACGGTCACGGAGGGGATCGCCGTCGCCTTCGACTCGCTCAGCGCGAACAAGGTGCGGAGCAGCCTCACGATTCTCGGCGTGACGATCGGCGTGCTCGTGGTCATGGTGATGGCCGCGATGATCACGGGGATCAACCGGAGCTTCTCGGAGTTGGTCGCCCCGAACGGGATGACGACGTTCAACATCGTGCATTTCGACTTCTCGACGATCGACTTCACCGCCGGTCCGCTCGACGATGCGGAGAACGATTTCTTCAGAAACCCGCCACTGCAAGCGGAGTGGGCGAAGGAAATCGCGCGGATTCCGGAGATCCGCAGCGCGGCGGCGGTCGTAGACCTCGCAGGGTCGGGCTACGAGGCGAGCGTGGGATCCGAACGCGTCGAGATTTCGCTCTATGGCGTCGGCGCCGACTACCTGGAGATCTCGAGCGGCGACATCATCTCCGGCCGCTGGTTCACGCAGCTCGAGGCGGATCGACGCGCGGCGGTCGTGGTCATCGACTCGGCCACGGCCGTGGGGTTGTTCGGGACCCGGGATCCGCTCGGTCGCGACATTCGGATCTCCCGGCGCAGCGAAGGATCCAGACTTCGGGTGATCGGCGTGTACCGCCCGCCGGCCAACCTCTTCGCGGGCCTGGCGACGCACTACGTGTGGCTCCCCTTCCCGACGGCGGACAAGGTGCTCCGCGTGTGGGACCGCCAGATCGCCCTCACGGTGCGGCCGGAAGCCGAAGCGGATCTCGAGACGGCGCTGGATGCGACCCGCGCGCGCATGCGGCAACTGCGCGGGTTGAAGCCGGGTGAGGAGGATGACTTCGCGTTCATGACGTCCGACCAGATCCTGAGTCTGTGGGGGCAGCTGACGGGCGTCCTGTTCGCGGCCATGGTGGGTCTGTCGAGCATCGGCCTGCTCGTCGGGGGCGTCGGCGTCATCGGAATCATGATGATCTCCGTGACGGAACGGACCCGCGAGATCGGGCTGCGGAAGGCGATGGGGAGTCGGCGGCGCGACATCATGTGGCAGTTCCTCGTCGAGGCCGCCACGCTCACCCTGCTCGGCGGGGCCACGGGGATGCTGATCGGCGGCTTGCTCGTGTGGGGCGTGAACCAGTGGACGCCGCTGCCCGCGGTGGTTCCCCTGTGGTCGGTGGCGGCCGCGCTGCTGGCGTCGATCCTCACGGGAGTGGGATTCGGGCTCTACCCGGCTTCGCGGGCCGCGTCGCTCGACCCGATCGAAGCGCTGCGTCACGAGTAGGGCATGAGCACGGGCCCGGGCGGTGGAATGGGCTTCGTTTCGACGGTCGCCGAAGGGATCGCAGTGGCCTTCGATTCGATCGGGGCCAACAAGATCCGGAGCGGCCTGACAATTCTCGGCGTGACGATCGGCGTGCTCGTCGTGATGGTCATGGCGGCGGTCATCACCGGCATCAACGGCAGCTTCTCGGAACTCATGTCGCCGCGCGGGATCACGACCTTCTGGGTGGCCCACTTCGACTTCACGTCCACAACCCTGTCGGGTCCGCTGGACGAAGATGAGCCCGATTTTCTCAAGAACGAACCGCTCGATCCGGATTGGGCCGAGGAATTGGGCCGCGTACCCGGGATCCAGAGCGCCGCGGCATTCGTGGACCTGAGCCAGGAGAGCTACGAAGCCAGCGCCGGGGGTGAGCGGGTCGAGATCTCCCTCCTGGGCGCGGGCGCCGACTATCTGGAGATCGACGGCGGGGACATCATCGCTGGCCGCTGGTTCACCCAGGCGGAGGCAGAGCGGCGGGCGCAGGTGACGGTCATCGATTCGGCCACGGCCGTGGATCTGTTCGGGAACCGCGATCCGCTCGACCGGGAGGTCCGGATCGGGCGGGGCAGCGAGGCCGCCGTCTTCCGGGTCATCGGCATCTACCGGGTGGCGCCCAACCTCTTCGCCGGTCTGGCAACGCACTGGGTGTGGGTGCCGTTCGCGACGGCCGACAAGGTGCTGCGCGTGTGGGACCGAATGGTCAGCTTCGTGGTCCGGCCGGAGCCCGAAACGGAACTTCAGTTGGCGATCGATGCGACCCACGCACGCATGCGGCAACTCCGGAACCTGAGACCGGGCGAGGAAGACGACTTCGCGATCATGACCGAAGACCAGCTGCTGGAGTTGTGGGGGCAGCTGACGGGGGTCCTGTTCGCAGCCATGGTCGGCCTTTCGAGCATCGGGCTGATGGTGGGGGGCGTCGGCGTGATCGGGATCATGATGATCTCCGTGACGGAGAGGACCCGGGAGATCGGGCTGCGGAAGGCGATGGGCGGGCGACGCCGGGACATCATGTGGCAGTTCCTGGTCGAGGCGGCCACGCTCACGCTGCTCGGCGGTGCGACCGGCATGCTGGTAGGCGGGGCGATCGTGTGGGCCGTGAACCAGTTGACGCCGCTGCCGGCGGTCGTGCCGCTGTGGTCGATCCTGGCCGCCCTTGCGGCGTCCGTGCTCACGGGGATCGGTTTCGGGCTCTACCCGGCCTCGCGGGCCGCGGGACTGGACCCCATCGACGCGCTGCGCTACGAGTAGGCGGCCGAAAGCGAGCGGCTGACCGCCCGATGACCGAGCAACCGCTGGACCTCCTTGCCATCGCGGCACATCCCGACGACGCGGAACTCACGTGCGGCGGGACGCTGGCCCGTGCCGGGGAACAGGGGTACCGGACGGGGATCCTCGATCTGACGCGCGGCGAGATGGCCTCGCGGGGGACCCCTGAGCTTCGGGCCGAGGAGGCGGCACGGGCTGCGGCGGCCCTGGGGGTGGCGGTTCGGGTCAACGCCGGACTCCCGGATGCGCGGCTCGAGAACTCGCTGGAGGCGCGGCGGATCGTCGTCGGATACCTGCGGGACCTCGCCCCCGCGACCGTGATCCTGCCCTGGCCGCGCGGGCGCCATCCGGACCACCGGGTCGCGTCGGAACTCGCGCGTGACGCCTGCTTCCTCGCGGGACTGCGGGAGTACGAAGGCGGGCCGGGGCGCCGGCCGGAGAAGATCCTCTACGCGATGACGTACCGGGAGGACGCGGTGAAGCCGACCTTCGTCGTTCCGCTCACGGAAGAACAGTTCCGGCGCAAGGTCGAGGCGGCGCGGTGTTACGCGTCACAGTTCGAGGGCGCGACGGCGGCGGGCGAGATCTTCCCCACGGGACAGCCGCTCGTCGAACGCATCGAGACCGCGTCGCGACACTACGGCTCGCTGGTCCGGGCTCCGCACGGGGAACCGTTCCATACCGATGAGACGATGCGCGTGAGCGATGTCACGCGCCTCGGAGTCCGCTCGTTGTAGAGGGGCGCCTGTTACGGACGCCGCGCGCGCCGGGCACCCCGGTCGCCCGGGGAGGCGTCAGCCGCAGCGAACTTCGACGAGGAGGCGCTTCCAGCTCGGGACCGACTCCGCTCCCACCTTGATCACCTGTACGCGCGCCGCGCCGCCGCGCCGCATCCACGGGGCGAGCCAGGCGCCGATCTCCCGGGGAAGGTGGCCGACCGGATCGCCGTCGCGGATGTGGACCCAGACATCGTCGGGTTCGCCTCCGGGCGGGTCGGGGATCAGGAGGAGTTCCTCCTCCGGGCCTACGGCGTCGAGGTGGCGGGCGCGGTCTTCGAAGGCGAGTCCGTGGACGGTGGTGCGGAACACCGGGGCCCCGAGCGGGGGTATGCTCTGCTCGTCGGACGTGGGCCCTGTGGGGCCTGGCGCCGGGGGGGTCGGCCCCGGCGCGGCACGAGGTGGTTCCATGTACTCCATCCCGAGTTGCGGCGTCGTTTGAAGCTTCGACACAATAGACGCTCCTTGCTCGGCGGGCGAATCCGGACCGAAGAACGACGATGATACAGCCGGAAGAGAAGCGGCTTTACCTCGACTACGCGGCGACCTGGCCCATGCGGCCGGAGGTGTGGGATGCCATGGGAGCGGAGCTGCGGCACGGCTTCAATCCCGCGAGCGCGCACGCCCCCGGGCGCCGGGCCCATCGCTGTCTCGAGGTCGCGCGGGGGCGGATCGCGGATCTGCTCGGGTGCGCGCGGTCATCCATATACTTCACGGGCGGTGGCACGCAGTCCGACAACCTCGCGATCCTCGGCTTCGTCCGGTCGAATCCGGAGCGCAGCCCGCGCGTGTTCGTGTCGGAGATCGAGCACAAGGCGTGCCTCGAGGCGGCGGACCGCGGGGCGGTGGAGGGGGCCCGCGCGGCGCGGATTCCCGTCGACCGGTCGGGGACGATCGATCTCGCGTGGCTGCGGCGGGAACTCGCGACGGACCCCGACGCG
The DNA here is from genome assembly GCA_009841015.1 of Candidatus Palauibacter denitrificans. Classification (GTDB taxonomy): domain Bacteria; phylum Gemmatimonadota; class Gemmatimonadetes; order Palauibacterales; family Palauibacteraceae; genus Palauibacter; species Palauibacter denitrificans. Next base: position 11,056 of record VXMQ01000094.1, read on the forward strand.
CCGACGCTGATTTCGGTGATGTGGGCGAACAACGAGATCGGCACGGTTCAGGCGATGGGGGACATCGTCGAACTGGGCCACGAATACGGGGCGCTCGTGCATACGGACGCCGTGCAGGCGCTGGGGAAGGTGGACTGCGACCTGGAGCGGACCCCGGTCGACCTCCTTTCGGCGACGGCGCACAAGCTCGGCGGGCCCGTCGGGATCGGCCTCCTCTACCGGAGGCCGGGGGTGACGCTGGAGCCGCTGAGCTACGGTGGCGGCCAGGAACGGTCCATGTGGCCGGGCACGCAAAACCCGATCGGCGCGACGGGCTTCGCGGCCGCGCTCGCGCTCGCGCTCGAGGACCGCGAGGCGGAGGTCGCGCGCTGGACCGGTCTGCGAGATCACCTCGAGGCGCGGATCCGGGCGGAGATTCCGGATGCGCGGATTCATGCGGGCGACGCGCCGCTGCGGATGCCGAACCTCGTCAGCGTCGGGATTCCGGGGTGCGACAGCGGGGCCGTGCTCGTGTCGCTGGACTTCGAGGGCATCGCGGTCTCGGGCGGATCGGCCTGCGGCTCCGATTCGAGCGTCGGCTCGGACGTGCTGGACGCGATCGGGATTACGAGCGATGTCCCGTACGCCGCCGTGCGCTTGAGCTTCGGCCACGACACGTCCCGGGCGGACGTCGACGCGGCGGCCGACGCGCTCGCGCGGGTGGCGGCGCGGGTCGTCGCCATCACGGCCTGAGATCGCACGTCATGATCGCCCCCAGCCGGCTCGCGGACTCGGTGCTCGTCGCCATGTCGGGCGGCGTGGACTCTTCGCTCAGCGCCGCGCTGCTGGCGCGCGAGGGCCGCCCGATCATCGGCGTCACGATGAAGACCTTCTGCTACACCGGCAGCGAGGGTCCGTCGCGCACCTGCTGCGGCCTCGACGGGATCGCGGACGCCAAGTCGGTCGCCGCCCAGCTCGACATGCCGCACCACGTGTTCGATGTGGAGGAGGAGTTCACGCGCGACGTGATCCACGACTTCGTGTCGGAGTACGCGGCCGGCCGCACGCCGATCCCGTGCGTGCGCTGCAACAGCTTCACGAAGTTCCGGGACCTCCTCGTGCGGGCGGACGCGCTGGACTGCCGCTGGCTGGCGACGGGGCACTACGCGCGCGTGGTCCGACCCCGCTCCGGCCCTCCGGAACTCCACCTCGGCGCGGATGACCACAAGGATCAGACGTACTTCCTGTGGGGGATGCCCCGCGAGGCGCTCGACCGTCTGCTCCTGCCGGTCGGCGAGCTGACGAAGCCACAGGTCCGCGCGGAGGCGCGGCGGCTCGGCCTCGACACGGCGGACAAGCCGGAGTCGTTCGAGATCTGCTTCGTCCCCGACAACGACTACGCCGGGGTCCTGCGCCGGTACCTGCCGGAGGACCACCCTGCCCTCTCACCCGGCGCCATCCGCTTCGAGGACGGCTCCGATGCGGGCGAGCACCCGGGCTACGCACACTACACCGTGGGACAGCGCAAGGGGCTCCCGGGCGGCCTTCCCGAACCGATGTTCGTGCTCGAGATCCGGCCGGAGTCGCGCGACGTCATCATCGGGCCGCGGGCCTCGCTGGCGCGCTCGCGCATCGGCGCCCGGGGCGTGAACTGGCTGGCCGAGCCTCCCGCGGGCGGCGAGCGCATCGGTGTTCGGATTCGGCACGGGGCGGCGATCGTCGAGGCGGATGTCATCGAGGCGACGCGGACCGGCTTCTCGCTGGAGCTGCCCATCTCCCAGTCCGCCATCACGCCCGGACAGAGCGCCGTGCTGTACCGGGACGATCTCGTCCTCGGCGGCGGCATCATCGTCTCGAGCTGAAGGCCGGCGCCATTGCGCCGCCATGCGCCGCATTGCGCAGCGCCCGCGAGCGGCGGGGCCGCGGGTCAGTAGGAGAGTCCCTCCTGGTGCGCGAGGTCCTTCACCTTCTGCAGACCCTCGCCGGAGAGGTCGGGCGTCTCCACGACCACCTTGACGAGCTGGTCGCCGCGGTTCTCGCCGCGCCGGATGCCCTGGCCCCGGATCCGGAACGTCGTGCCGCTCTGCGTACCCGGCGGGATTCTGAGCACGACCTTGTTCCCGCCGATCGTCCTCACCTTCACCTTCGAGCCGAGGATCGCCTGCGCCACGTTGATCGGCACTTCGCAGGCGAGGTCGAGCCCGTCCCGGGTGAAGAAGCGGTCGGGGTCGACCTGGAACTTGATGATGAGATCGCCCGCGGGGCCGCCGCCCGGACCGCGCTCGCCCTTGCCGGAGATGCGGACGCGCGACCCGTTCTCGACTCCCGCGGGCACTTTCACGCTGAGCTTGCGCCGCGTGTTCACCTGGCCGCGCCCGGAGCAACTCGAGCACGGCGTCTCCGGCACCATCCCGCGACGCACGCACACGGGGCACGGGCGCCTGACGGAAAACCCGCCCTGCCCGAACGTGACTTCGCCCCGACCCTCGCACTCGGGGCAGCGCTTCAGCGACGTGCCGGGCGCGGCGCCGTCCCCGTCGCACGTCGCGCACTCCTCGTTGATCGGCACCGTGACGGCGACCCGGCCGCCGTGCGCCGCCGTGCGGAGGGGAACCGTGACCAGGTATTCGACGTTGCGGCCCCGCTTCGGCCCCTCTTCCTCCGGCTTCGCCTTCTTCCCGAAATCGAAGATCGAGGAGAAGATGCCGCCGATGCCGCCCAGGTCGGACAGGTCCTCGAACTTGAAGCTTCCCGTCCCTCCCGGGGCTCCTCCCGGCTGGCCGGGACCGAAGGCTCCGAGACCTCCGTACTTCCGCACGCGGTCGTACTTCTTGCGCTTGTCGGGATCCGAGAGGACGCCGTGGGCCTCGGACACCTCCTTGAACTTCTCCGTCGACCTCGGATCGCCCGCGTTCGCGTCCGGATGGTGCTCCTTGGCGAGCTTGCGGTAGGCCTTGCGGATCTCGTCCGCGCTCGCGTTCTCGGCGACCCCGAGAATCTTGTAGTAGTCCTTCGCCTGCGTCGCCATCGGATCAGGAAGCTTCGGCTTCGTGGCGGTAGACCGTGACGCGCGCGGGGCGGAGCAGTCGGTCGCCGAGCCGGTATCCGATGAGGACGACGTGCGACACGAGTTCGTCCTGCTCCGGGTCGTCAGTCGGGGTCATCATGAGCGCATCGTGGAGGTTCGGGTCGAAGCGCTCGTCCACCGGGTTCACCGGCTCCACTCCGGCGTCGGAGAGGAACTTCGCGAACTTCCGGGCTACCAGCCCGATCCCCTCGTGCAGCGCCTCCGTCGTCGTGCCCTCGAGCGGCGTCTCGGCCACGCGCTGCAGATCGTCCATCAGTTCGAGCAGCTGGCCCGCGAGTTCCGCGCGCGCCCGCTCCCCCGCGTCACCCAACTCGCGTCGCGTTCGGCGTCGAAAGTTGTCGAACTCCGCCGCGAGCCGGAGGTGGCGGTCCTGCAGCGCCGCGAGTTCATGCGCCGGCCCGAGGTCTTCGCCGGATTCGGGCGGGCGGACTTCGTCCACGTGCCCGGGCGTCTCGGAAGCCTCCTCCGGCGCGTCCCGCTCGACGGCCTCCCCGGAGGCCTCCGGTGCGGCATCCTCCGGCGGGGCGTCTTCCGGAGCGACATCTTCCGGCGCCGCGCTCTCCATCTCCTGCTCCAGGTCCTTCTGTCCCATCGAATATCCTCGAATATCCTCGAGTATGCTCGTCAAAGCCGTGAATCCAGCCAGCGCATCGCTTCGAGCGCGGCCGCTTCCCGGATCTCGTCCCGGCTTCCCCCGAAGAGGTGGCGCCGCGCGTCGCGAGAGGGGCCGTCGTGGGCGATCCACACCGTACCCACGGGTTTGTCGGCGGACCCGCCCGAGGGCCCGGCGATCCCCGTGACGGCGATGGCCCAGGTGCTCTCCGCCACGCGCCGCGCCCCGGCGGCCATCTCCTCCGCCACGGCCCGCGAGACGGCGCCGTGCCGGCGGAGCGACGCCTCCGACACCTTCAGCAGCGCCCGCTTGGCGGCGTCATCGTAGCTTATCAGCCCACCCCACAAAACCTCCGAAGCTCCGGGTACGGCGGTGAGGGCGGCGCCGATCAGGCCGCCGGTGCAACTCTCGGCGAGCACGAGGGTGTGCCCCCGCTCCCGCAGGCTATCGATGAGCGTCGCGGCGGCCCGGGACAGCGGCGAACCGCGCTTACGAATGGCGGCCCGCCATGACGCGCGAGAAGATGCCCAGATAGGTCACAGCGGAGGCCAGCGTGAGCAGCACGGCGAGGGTGAGGAAGGTCGTGGTGAACCAGCCGTGGAACGCCGAGAACGCTTGCCACGCCCAGCCGCCGGGGGCCACGAAGCCGGGGGTCAGGAACGCGACCCAGAGAATCGCGGAGCCGATGAAGATGTTCTGGGCGAGCGCCTTCCTCTTGCCCAGGATCTGCGCCGCGACGATCTGGCCGCGCCGCGCGGCGAAGGAGCGGAGCAGCGTGATCAGCGCTTCGCGCCCGAGGAAGATCAGGATGGCCCAGAGCGGGATGACGTGGAACAGGGGGAGCGAAGGCGCCCCGGCCTGCCCGAGGTTGATGGTGTAGACGGGGATGAGGGCGGCGACGAGCAGCAGCTTGTCGGCCAGCGGGTCGACGATCTTGCCGAAGGAGGTCACCTGGCCGCGTGCCCGTGCCAGGTGTCCGTCCCACAGATCCGAGAGCGCGGCGAAGACGAACACGACGAACGCGATCATGCGGGGCGCCGGCCGAGGCTGCAGAAGCAGCGCCGTCACGACGGGGGCCGCGAGAATCCTGCCCGTGGTAATCGCGTTCGGGAGATTCAGTGTGGGTCTCCGCCCTCTAGTATGGTTTCGTCGCCCGCGAGAACGCTCTCGAGACTCTCCAGGACCGCCATGGCGCGTTTGCGGAGGAGCGGCCGCTCTTCCCATGCCAGATAATCTCTCAGCAGCGGCAGATCGTCCACCGACGGGTGCGATTTCAGGTACCCGAACGCCGCCAGGCGCCGGAGCGGGTGCGGACTGAACAGTTCGCGCCGGTGGCGACGCATCTGGTCTCGCGCGAGATAGATCCCGAGGCCGACGGCCGCGGCGGCGCCCAGCAGGGCCGCGGCCGCGATCTTCCAGCCCGTCGCGGAACGGCCGTCCGCATCCTCGTATTCGATTCGAGTCGTCATCGGTTCGCTACATCTCCCGTCGGCCGGCGAAAGCTTCGGCGATCGTCACCCCATCGGCATACTCGAGGTCCCCTCCCACGGGCAACCCGCGGGCAAGCCGTGTGACCGTCACATCGGCGGCCGAGGCGAGCAGGCGCTGCAGGTACGTCGCCGTCGCCTCACCCTCGACGCTCGCGTTCGTCGCGATGATCACCTCGCGGATCGGGGTGTCGAGGCGCCGAAGCAGGGCCCGGATGTTCAGATCCTCGGGGCCTACCCCGTCGAGAGGGGACAACCGTCCGCCAAGTACATGGTACAGGCCTCCGAAGTTCCCCGAATTCTCGATCGCCGGGATATCCGAGGCTTCCTCCACGACGCACACCTGCGCCGGATCGCGCCTCGGACTGCGGCAGTATTCGCACGGCTCCATGTCGCTGAGGTTCCCGCAGTCACCGCACACGCGGACCTCCGCCGCGACCCGTTCTATGGCCCGGGCCAGCCGGCGGGCATCGTCCTTCGAACTCTTGAGAAGGTGATACGTGAGCCGCCGCGCGGTCTTGCGGCCGATCCCGGGGAGCCGGCCGAGTTCGCCCACGAGCGCTTCGATGGCGTTCACGGACGGCCGAGGAAGTTACCCAGGCCCGGCAGCGGCAGACCTCCCGCCGCCTGACGCATCTCGCTCTCCATCCGGTCCTTCGCCCGCTGCTGCGCCGCGGAAGCCGCCGCGACGATGAGGTCCTCGAGCATCTCGACCTCTTCCGGGTCCACCGCGGAGGGGTCGATGGACACCCCCTTGATGTTGCCCTGGCCATCCACCGTCACCTCGACCATCCCGCCGCCCGAAGCCGCCGTCATCGTCTCGCGCTCGAGCTTCTCCTGCATCTCGCTCATGCGCGACTGCATCTGTTGACTGAGTTGAATCAACTGCTGGATGTTCACGCCGTCCACTCGGATTCTCCTACTCCTTCAGGGTGAGGTCGAGTTCCTTCACGGCCTCTCGGAGCTGCGGGTTCCCGTCCAGCAACCGCTCGACCCGCGAGCGGGCCGCTTCCCCGGCGGTCATGCGACCGCCCTTGTGGTCGATGATCGCGAACGTGACCGCCGGCAACCCGAGACGTTCCGCGAGGTTCGCGCGGAGAGGGCCGGAATTCGACTCGTCCTTGAACAGCTTCTCAAGCTCCTCACGCCAGCCGGCCTGGACGCGGAGCCTCACCTCGTCCTTCACAAGGCCATCGACCTCGGCGCCGCGCAGAGCCAGCCCGGGTACGCCGCCCAGCCCCGTCTCGGCGACCGCCGCGGCCCACGCTTCGCGGACCCGGGATGACGGCGCCCCGCCGGGGGGATCTGCCGACGCCGTGCCGGATCGGTTTGCGTGCGTGGGCGCCGGGGGGGGGGCGGGTTCTCGGGGGCACGTGTACAAATCGTA
>VXMQ01000011.1 GCA_009841015.1 Candidatus Palauibacter denitrificans
TCAATGTTCACATCAGGTTGTGAACACGACTGCTTCCGCCGCAGTAGCAGACGTAGAGCCTCGACCGGTCGAGCGCCGCCGTCGTCTCGGGACCGATCTCCCGGTGAGGAAGGTTTACGGCGCCGGGGATGCGCTCACGGGCGTAGGCTTCGGCGGACCGTCCGTCGATCACGACGACGGGATCGTCCCGGCCCAGCATCTCGAACAGGTCCCAGGCGTCGGTCTCGAAGGCGAGCTTCTGCTTGTAGTGCTCCATCTGGGCTGCGTTCATGTATCGCTCCGATTCGTCTGGAAGGTTCCCGAAGATGGCGTGGGCGCGGGCAGGCCGGCTGCGGGGGCCACGCTCCTACTACCGCAGCGCATGAGCCGGTGCAAGTGCAGGCCGGTGGCTGTCGCGCGGAGTTGTCATAATTCCCAATGATCGCCAACCTTGAGCCATGCAAACAACGAGGAACGTCTTTATCAACCTCCCGGTGGAGGACCTCTCCCGCTCGCGGACCTTTTTCGCCGCTCTCGGTTTCGCCTTCGATGACGATTTCAGCGACGAAGCGACACTCGGGATGCAGATCGGCGGGAACTGCTACTGCATGCTTGTTACGCATGAGAGGTTCGCCACGTTCACGCCGCGGCCCATCGCGGACGCCCGGGAGACGACGGAGGTCCTGGTCTCGCTCCAACTGGAGAGTCGCGAGGCGGTGGACGGGTTCATGGAGACCGCGCTCGCGCACGGAGCGGACGAACGGCGGGAACCGATGGACCACGGGTTCATGTACGCGCGCGCGTTCGCGGACCCGGACGGGCACATCTGGGAGCCGTTCTGGCTCGATCTCGAGGCGGCCCTCGCGTCCGGGCCCGTCGATGTCGGCGACAGGGGCGCCCCATGACGGAGCCACCGCTGTTGTCGACGCTGCTTGCTCTTCCCGCCCTGGCCGCGGTTGCGGTCGCGCCGATCCAGACCGCGTGCGAGGGCTGGTTGACGGAACGCTTCTGGGAGACGGCGGATCCGGCGGCGGTTGGGGCCTGCCTTGCCGCCGGGTACAGCGTCGATGATCTGTCCGCCCCCGGGGAGCGGACGCCCCTGCACTGGGCGGCCCGATTCAGCGACAATCCCGACGTGATCAGGGTGCTCGCCGAGGCGGGGGCCCACCTGGAGGCCAGGACCCGCGCGAACCCTGACGCCCCTGCACTGGGCGGCTCGGTACAACCGGAACCCCGCGGTCGTGGGGACGCTGCTGGAATATGGGGCGAACGTCTACGCCGAGACCCGGCATGGCCGTACACCCCTTCACCTGGCCGCACTGATCAACGAGAACCCCGCCGTCGTGGATGCACTCGCCGGCGTGACCGACGTCAACGTCCGAAAGCACGACGGGGGGACGCCGCTGCACGACGCTGCCAGGAGGATTCGGGAAGGCCCCATGGGGAACCCGAATCCCGCCATCGTGGACGTGCTGATCCGGCGCGGCGCCGACCTTTCGGCGAAGACCGAGGGCGGCCTGACCGCGGCGGGGAGGGCCAGGGACGAGCGTCTGGCCGAACTGCTGCGGGAGGAGGAAGCGCTCCGGGAGGCGGTACGAGCGCAGTTCCTTCAGTCCTTGACTATGAGATGCGCCGTGGCGGTCCTCGTCCTCGGCCTGCTGGGATACCTGGTCGCGCGATTCCGGAGAAAGCGCGCGCGAGTCTCCGGCGCCTGAACGTTGGTTGCCGCGCTTAGCCGTGCATGATATGTAGTTATTCAACCTACATCGTACTCCTATATATTGAAGGCGGATGAAGAAGTTGATCTACAAGGAGCTGGTGGCGGCTTCGTCGCGCCCGCTGGTGCTCTCGATCCTCGCCGCCGGCGACACGTACGGCTACGAGATCATCAAGCAGGTGAAGCGGATCTCCCACGGTGACCTGGAGTGGTCCGGCGGGATGCTCTACCCCCTCCTGCACCGGCTGGAAAAGGACGGCCTCATCGAAGGCTACTGGGAACCCGCCGACGATGGACGACCGCGCAAGTACTACACGCTGACGACCCGCGGGCGGCGCCGGTTGGCGACCGACCGGAAGAGCTGGCGGGCTGTGTACGGAGTGCTCGAGCTATCCTGGCGAGGCGGCGATGTCTCGGCTGGATGACGAGATCCGTAACTGGCGCAGGGGTCTTGCGGCCGAGGGGCGGTTCTCACGACGCGAACTGGCCGAACTCGAAGACCACCTGCGGGCCCACGCGGCCGACGAACGGGCGCGGGACGCGACACCGGCCTCCGCCGCCGCGCTCAAGGCCGCCGCCCGGGAGGAACTCGGCGATCCCACCGCACTCTCCCGGGAGTTCGCGAAGCAGGAAACCCCGGCGTGGCGGAGTCTCCTCCTGGCGGGGTGGGGCCTGTTCGCGTTGTCGTTGCTCCTCTCGGACTTCGGCACCGTGGCGCTTGAGCCGTCGTACCCGGACTTCCGGCTGTCGGTCTCGTGGCGGGAACTCCTGGCGTCCGCGCCGATCTCCGTGTGGATCCTCGCGGCGTTCTCGACCCTGGCGATGATATCCACGTCCCTGGCCTTCGGACGTGCCCGACGCACGGTCGACGCGTGGGTGGGATACGTTCTCGGAGCCGTCGGCGCTTCAACCCTTGGAATCGGCGCGTCCAACCTCGTCTGGCCCATCCCGATCCCGGTTGACTCCGAACTCGTCGTGTCCGGTCATCTCGGTCCCTCCTACTGGGCGTGGTCGGCCTCCTTCTCGCTGGCCGCCATCGCCCTGTGGCTGCGCCACCGCGAGTGGGTCTCCCCCCCGCCGAAGGGATCGCCGACGGACCCGAAGCAATCGCTGGCGTAGCAGGGCGTCGAAGAATGATCGGCATCCTCGCGGACACGCCTCGCGATGCGGAACTCATGCGACGGGCCGTCGTCGGCGGTGCTCGCGTGATCCACGCGGCCAGCGACCTCGCGGCCACGGACCTCGACATCGAGTGCCTGGTGTTCAGCAGCCGCAGCGGGCTCCTGGCGGAGAGGATCTCGCTCCTGCGTGAGGTCGAACGGAAACTCCCGTGGGTTCCCGTGATCCTCGTGACGGACCGGAAAATCGCCATCGCGCGCCTCCTGAGCAGAGTGCAGGTGGCGGATCTCGTGTGGTTCGAGGAGGTCGAGCGTCAGCTCGCCCCGCGCATCGAGTCCGCACGCGGCGGGTCCGCCCTGCTGCAGATGGCGGACAAGATCCGGCGGTCGACGGCGCCGCCGGCCCTCCGCTCCGCCGTGGCGCACGCCCTCCGGGAGGCCCGCCGCACGCCCGTCCGAAACGTGCAGGAACTCGCGTCGGCGGTGGACTGCTCTCCCGTCACGCTGTTTCAGCAGTTTCAGGCCCGCGCCCTCCGCCGGACGACGTTCAACCGGTTCCTCGGCGCGCTGGCCATCCTCCGGGCGCAACAGCTTCGGGCCACCGGCGCGAAGTGGAAGCAGGTGAGCGTGCAACTCGGACTCCCTCGGGAGACCCTCCGCCGGAAGGCGAAGAGGTGGCTCGGCTGCAATCTCCTCGAGCTTGAACGGATCCCCCCGCACCAGCTCCTCGCCGCCTTCGCCCTCGAGCATTTCGCCCCCCTGCTCGACCCGCCGCCGCCCGACGCCGGGGGTTGACACGGGTCCGCGGCGGGCCAGCCGTCGCGCCCCCCGGGCAGTCCAACCGATCTGTGCCAAAACCGTCCGATGTGACTCGGATTTCATAGGGTTGCGTCCTGTTCCGGCATCAACGCCGGGCACAGGTTTGGTTCTCTGGACCGCCCCAGCCACGAACCCCGCCCGACACGTTGCTCCCGCGACACGACGAACATGCATTTCTTACTGCAGCTTGAATCGCAGAACTGGCTCGCGGCGGGCAATCTGTATTGGATCCTCGGTATCGCACTGCCCGTGCTGATGGTCGGTATGGCCGCCGGCACGATATTCGTCAACTCCGCCACCCACCTGTCCAATGTTCGGCGGACGAGCCTCAGACTCGAGTCATGGCTGAGGCTCAGCGACCAGGCCACGGAACACCGGGCGGTTGTGCGCGACGCTGCGGTGCGCGGCGTCGGCGCGGCATTCAACCGGCTTTACGCACGACTGTGGCTGATCGTCCGGGTGAGGCTGACTCGACGCAGGTATCTCGACGACGTGGAAACGATTCGGCGACGCAACCGCAAAGCGTTCATCGACGAGCGGCTTCCCGTCCTCGAGAGCCGGGAAACGGGCGAACGCAGAGACTTCGGATCTCGGGTCTCCGGCCTGCGGGACAGCGGTGACCTCCTCCGCCGCAAGGGCGTCGGTCAGGCTCTTGCCGTCGGTGCGGCGACCTCGGGCGTGGCATTCGCCGTCGCGATGACGCAAGCCCCGGCGGTCGCCGCCAGGTTCGCGGAATACGACACCGCGACCGTGGCCCTGGCGATGCTCCTGCTGGTCGCCATCGTGTACGTGGTGGGCGGGATCCTGCTGCGCTGGTGTCGAGCGGATCGAAGCACCGGGATAGGGGCGTTCGCCTGGGGGAGCTCCATTCCGCTCTATCTTGCCCTGAACGCCATGGACCTGAGGGCGCTCGGAATGCCGGGCAACGAGAGGCTCTACGATGCCCGGACCATCGGCCTGGCGGCGATCTGCATGGTGATGATGCTGGTCGTCCGGGACGTCCTGTACAATCGATACCGCACAATGGCGACGGCCACGCAGGAGACTCGCGCAAAGGAACACCGGGTGGTCGGCGAAACGCTGTGGTTCGCCGCAGACGGCGGCCGCCTGGAAGCGTGGCTACGCATCCGGCTGGCCGTCTGTTACGTGTTGGTCGTCGTTCACCTTCTTGTGCCGCCGATCCAGGACATCCTGCTGTGTGGAGCCGCATGCGGAGACCTGGTGACCGTCACGGCGCTCCTCACCGTGACCCTGCTGGTGCCGCTCGCCGCCGCGTTCATGGACGGAAGAACCCAGGTTCCCCGCACGCGGAGTGCCTTGGCGTCCCATTGATCCTACTGTACGGGTCCCTGCTTTAGCCGATGCGGCTTCGCGGCTTCGCCGGAGAGCGAACCCGGGAGTGCGACGGAGGAGCCTGTGATCCGGGGTATGGAGACGATGGAGACCACCAACGCACGAAGCCTGGGGCGGCGGGCCTTTCTCGGGGTCGCGGCCGGACTCGCGCTGGCGACCACCGGCGTCTCCGGTCGAGGCCGGGTGGGGCCCGCGCGGCGCGGGCAGGCCGAACCGTTCGTCATCAACATGCTGGGGGGGATCCGGAACCCTAATCGGCGGGCGTCGCGGGGGCCTTTCGGCGGCGATCCCCCGGACGGGCCGCTCACGCTGGACGAGCGGGCGCTCTCCGACGCCCTCGCCTCGGGGACGGCCGCCGTCAACACGACGATCGGCTACGTGGCGGGCCTGCAGGAGCCGTTCGAGTACTCCGTCGCCGAGGTGGCGCGCTGGAACCGGATCATCCGGAACCACCCGGAGGCGCTCCTCAAGGTCCGGGCGGCGAGCGACATCGAGCGTGCCGCCCGCGACCGCAGGGTCGGCATCATCCAGGGGTTCCAGAACGGGGCCATGATGGGGGACGACGCGGGGCGGGTCGCCGTCTTCGCGGGCCTCGGCGTCAAGGTCATCCAGCTCACGTACAACGGCCCCAACCAGCTCGGCCATGGGTCGATGGTGCCGGAGAACGGGGGGCTCACGGACTTCGGGTGGGACGTGGTCGCTGAACTCAACGCCACCCGGACGCTGGTGGACCTCAGCCACAGCGGCGAGCGGACCTGCCTGGACGGGATCGACGCTTCGGCGGCGCCGGTCGCCATCACGCACACGGGCTGCCGGGCGGTGACGGACCTTCCGCGCAACAAGACGGACCGGGAGCTGCGGCTCGTCGCCGAGGGCGGCGGGATCGTCGGGATCTACTTCATGCCCTTCCTCGCGGCCGACGGCATGGCCGTGGCGGAAGACGTCGTGCGGCACATCGAGCACGCGGTGCGGGTGTGCGGCGAGGAACACGTCGGGATCGGCACCGACGGGGGGACGACGGCCGTGGACGATCTCGATGCGGCGTACGAGGCGGCGCGCCGGGAGGTCGAGGCGCGGCGCAGGGCGGGGATCAGCGCGGCGGGCGAGCGTCCGGGCGTCGTCCCCTTCATCCCCGATCTTCAGGGCCCCGACCAGTTCCGGAAGCTGGCCGGCATGCTCGGGGCGCGCGGACACTCGTCGGAGCGCATCGAGCGGATCCTGGGGCTCAATGCGCTGCGCGTCCTGCGCGACGTGTGGGGAGAATGACGAGGCGGAGACGGTCCGTGCGATGGCCGCTGGCAGGGACGGTGGCGATGGCACTCGGCGCGCTCGCCGCCCCCCTCACAGGCCAGTCGCGGAGCGGGGAACCGCCGCGGAATCCGAACGCGGAGCCCGAGACGACCATCTACGAAGGGGTCTCGGTACTGGACGGCACCGGCGCGCCGCTCATGCCGGACATGTCGATCGTCGTCCGCGACGGGCGGATCGCGGCGCTCGCGCCGGCGGACGAACTGTCCCTCGAAGACTGGCCCGAGGCGGAGGTCGAGGAGGCGCGGGGGCTGTACGTCATCCCGGGGCTGATCGAGAGCCACACGCACCTGGCCACGCGCGCGGACCGGGCGGCGGCCGAGTTCGAACTCAACCGCTTCATCTACGGCGGCGTGACGACGGTCCGGGACATGGCCGGCGACGTGCGCGCGCTCGCGGAGCTGCAGCGGGCGGCGCTGGTCGGCGAGATTCCGGCGCCGGACATCCACTACGCGGCCCTGGTCGCGGGCGAGTCCTTCTTCGTCGACCCGCGCACGCGGTCCTCGTCCATGGGCGAGGTGCCGGGGCGCGTCCCCTGGCTGCAGATCGTCGACGAAGAGACGGATCTGGCCGAGACGATTGCGCTGGCTCGCGGCACGTGGGCGACCGGGCTCAAGACGTACGCCTCGATCGACGGTCCCCTCCTGGCGAGGATCGCGGTGGAGGCGAGGCGACAGGGGATCCCGGTCTGGTCCCACACGCACGTCGGCCCGGCCCTGCCGATGGACGTCGCGAGGGCGGGCGTCACCTCGATGTCCCACGTGTGCAGTCTGGCGAGCGCCGCGATCCCGGAGGAGGTGATGGCGGACGCGCTGGCGGGGCGCCGCTCCGGCAGGGTCGACGTGGACCTCGACGATCCCCGCATCGACGCGGTCCTCGAGGAGATGAAACGCCAGGGCACGGTGCTGGACGCGACGCTCAAGGTCGGCTTCTTTCGCGAGCAGATGACGATGGCCCGGGACAGCGCCCCCGCGCCCCCGGCGCCGAGGCCGGACGCCCCGCCTCCCGATCCGCGCCGGCGCGGCGTCCGGGCCGCGTGCAGCGCCGAGGAGAGCATCGGCCTCACCCGCCGCGCCCATGAGGCCGGCGTCCTGATCGCGGCGGGCACCGACGCGCCGCCGGCCCCGGACTCCGAATGGCCGGCCCTCTACGAGGAGCTGGCCTACCTCCACGAGCGCGTGGGCATGTCCATGGCGGACGTCCTCCAGGCGGCCACGCGCAACGGCGCGCTGACGCTCGGTCTCGGGGATGAGATCGGGACGGTCGACGAAGGGAAGTACGCCAACCTCGTCTTCCTGGAAGCGGATCCCACGGCAGGCGTCGAGAACCTCAAGTCCGTCCACTTCACCCTCAAGCGCGGCCACCGCTTCGACCGCGCCGAATTCGAACTCGGCACCCGACCCTCCCGCCGTCCCTGACGGAGGGTGCGCCCTGAACGGAGTCTTGTCATGCCGGACGCATCGTTTCCCTCCCCGAAGCCACGATGGGATCGCGGGCCCGTCCCATGGGTTGCCGTTCCCCTGTGCGCGGCCATTCTGCTCTCCGGCACCGCCTGCACCGATGGCGACGCCCCGGAGCCGGAGACCGATGTCCCCACGTTCGAGGGGACCGTAGACCTCGAAATCGGAGAACTCGACGGGGACGACGCGTATCTGTTCAGCCGCATCGCCTCGGTGGCCGAGGATCCGCTGGGGAGGATCCTGGTCGTCGACCGGGGGGCGAGCGAGGTCCGTGTCTTCGATCCGAACGGCGCGTTCCTCTTCGGCCTCGGCGGGGAAGGGGACGGACCCGAGGAGTTCAGGGGTCCCTGTTGCCTGGGGTTCTCGCCGGAGGGCGAACTGTGGGTGCGCCAGGCGGCGCGCTATACGGCCTTCGAACTGGGCGACGCGGCCGCCACCTACCTGCGCGTCCAGCAGCGGCCGTTCGGCGGGCAGGGAGGGGCCGCCCCCGTCACGTTCGACGCCGATGGGAGACTCGTCGACATCGGCTCGCTCCGGAGTTCCGGCGAGGCGTTCGTCCACGGTCGCGTCCACGTGAACGCGGACGGGAGCGCGGACACGGTCGTACTGAGGGAGCCGGAAGCCGCGGCGGAAGGGCACCGGACCGTGGTCGTCGACATGAGCGGGTTCGGGGAAGGGTTCAGCGGCACCGCCGAGTTGTACCTCTACCAGCCGTACGGGCCTCTGTGGCTGCGGGCCCACGGGACCGGTGGCGGCTGGGCCAGCGCCTCACGTTCCCTCTACGCGGTCGAACTTCACGCCGCCGACGGTTCCGTAACGGAGATCATCGGTCCGCCCGAGCCGGGCCCGCCCCTCAGCCCGGAGGAGCGGGAAACCGCCCGGAGCCGCCTGGAGCGCGACATGGAGCGGGGGAATCTCGACGAGCCCGCGTTCGAGATTCCCGAGAGGAAGGGGCCCGTCGCCGACATCTTTTTTGATCAGGCGGGCCGGCTGTGGGTCGAGAAGGCCGCGGCCGCCGGCGCGGGGATGGTCGAGGCGGACGTCTACGAGGGGGCGACCCTCGTAGCCCGCTACCGCTGGCCGAGCCGTGTGGATCCGAGATCGGTGCCCTGGGTCACGGAAACGGCGCTCTACGGCATCACCACCGACGAACTCGGCGTGGAGCGCGCAGCCCGCGTCCGCTTCGAACCCAAGCCATGATTCGAGAGTGGCCAGGGCCATAGGAACGCGGCCGATGAAGCTGGGGCCGGGGGGGCGGATCCTCATTGGGATGCTCGCCGGCGTCGTCCTGGGTGCGGTCCTTGGCGACGGCGTCGGCGCGATCCAGCCGCTGGGCGATCTCTTCATCACCCTCCTGATTCTGGCCGCCGCGCCCCTCGTCTTCTTCAATCTCCTCGCAGGCCTCACCTCGCTGACGGATCTGCGCACGCTGGGGAGGCTCGCGGGCAAGACCGTCGGATTCTTCCTCACGACGGAACTGGTCGCGCTCGCGCTTGGACTGGGCGCCATGGCGCTCCTGCGGCCCGGCGTTGGCCTGCAGCTCACGGAGCAGGCGCCGGAGACGGTCTCGGGAGCGGTAGGGGAGGCGCCTTCGACGGTCGATGTCCTCCTCGACATGATCCCGACGAACGTCGTCCGCGCCTTCGCCGATGGGAATGTGGTGCAAATCGTCATCCTCGCGCTGGTGCTGGGGATCGCGACCATGGCGCTGGGGGACGGGCCGCGCGCCCGCCTCGCCACGCTGTTCGAGGACCTGGCGGGGCTCTTCCGGCGGCTCGTCCACATGATTCTGTGGATCGCCCCGGTGGGGATCGGCGCCCTCGTCGCGGTCACGGTGAGCCGCTACGGGGCCGACCTGATCGGCCCGATGGCCCGCTTTCTCGCGGGACTCTGGGGGGCGCAGGTCGTCATCGTCACGGGGTACATGCTCCTGCTCAGCTTCTTCAGCGACTACCGGCCCGCCCGCTTCCTGCGCGCCACGGGTTCGCTGTGGGCCACGACCGCCGCCACGACCTCCAGCCTCGCCTCGCTCTCGGTCGGGCTGGAGACGGCCGGGCGTCTCGACCTGCCGCGCCGCGTGTACTCCTTCGTCCTCCCCCTCGGGGCGCAGTTGAACAAGGACGGCACCTCGGCGATGCTCGCGGCGGTCCTCCTCTTCACGGCGCAGGCGGCCGGCGTCACCTTCTCTCCGGCGGACTTCGTCACGATCCTGCTGCTGGGCATGCTGCTCTCGCACGGGACGGGCGGGGTTCCGGGAGGCGGGTTCGTGGTCGCGCTCATCTACGTGCAGGCGCTGAACCTGCCCATCGAGGTCGCGGCGATCGTGGGCGGGATCTACCGGCTGGTGGACATGAGCAACACGACGGTGAACATCATGGGCGACATGGTCGGCGCGGCGCTCGTGGCCCGCTCCGAAGCGAGGCGAGCGTGAACCCGGACGTGAGGGGGCTCTTCCCGGGCGCGGGCGAGCAGCCCTACTTCGACATCTCCGCGAACTCGCTGATGGCCGAGCCGGTGCGGGCGGCGATCGAGCGTCACCTTGGGGCAAGGACCTCGGGGCGTGGCGACAAGACGGCGATGGTGGCCACCGTCAATCGCGCGCGGGCCTCCTTCGCGTCCCTGATTGGCGCGCGTCCCGACGAGGTCGCGATCACGAAGAACGTCTCCGACGGTCTCAACCTGTTCGGCGCCAGCCTCCCCTGGCGGGCGGGCGACAACGTGGTGCTGTGTCCCGCGCTCGAGCACCCGAACAACATCTACCTCTGGTACAGTCTCGTCCGCACGCACGGGATCGAGGTGCGGCCGGTCGCGCCGGAGGACGGGCACGTTCCGGTCGGGGCGATGGCCGCGGCGATGGACGAACGCACGCGGCTCGTGACGATCCCGAGCATCACGTTCGCCCCCGGGTTCGTGACGGACATGAAGGCGATCTCGGCGGCGGCCCGAGGCGTCGGAGCGCTGACGCTGGTGGACGCGGCGCAGTCGGTCGGCGCCCACCGGACGGACGTGGATGATCTCGGCGTCGACGCGCTGGCCGTCGCGGCGCAGAAGGCCCTCCTCTCCGTGTACGGGTTCGGCTTCCTGTATGTGCGGCGCGAGGTGGCCGAGACGCTGACGCCGGTGCACGTGGCGCGCTTCGGGATCGAACTCGACGCCCACGAGACGGCGTATTCGGACGACGAACTCCGCTTCCGGCCGGGCGCCCTGCGGTTCGATGTGGGCAACTACAACTATCTCGGGGCGGCGGCTACCGACGCGGCGCTGGACCTGCTCTCCGACTGGGGCGTCGAGCGCGTCGAGCAACACGTGCGCGGCCTCGCGGCCGACCTGGCGAGCGGGCTGCTGGACCTCGGCCTCCCGGTCGTGGGCGGGAGGCCCGGCCCTCACCTCGCACACATCGTCTCGGTCGGCGAGAGCGGCGGCGGACGCCACTACACGGCCGACGACCCCGCCATGAACTCGCTCTACGACCACCTGACCGCCGCCGGCATCCGCCTCGCGATCCGCACCGGCATGCTCCGCTTCTCCATCGGCGTCTACAACGACAAGTCCGACATCGACCGCGTCGTAGAGGCCGCTCAAGCGTGGTGCAGCACGAATTGAGACGCCGTTGAAGAGTGATCGGACACTTGGCGCAGCGAGGAACGAACTTGGCCCTTGGAACCTGGCGGAGTATCCTCAAACAAGCGGGAACAGGACAGGGAAGGTGGCATTGAAATACGCGGCCGTCATCGAGAAGACCACGAATGGTTATTCCGGTTATGTGCCTGATTTGCCCGGGTGTGTGGCCGCCGGAAACTCGTGTGAGGAGACCGAGAAACTGCTCCGCGATGCGGTCGCCCTCCATGTCGAATCCCTTCGAGAGCACGGAGACCCCATCCCGGAGCCGCAGACTTCGGTTGCGTCGGTCGACGTGCCGGCATAGCAACTGCCGTAGCCGCCCTGCGGCGGTCGGTCCGGCCGCACCCCACCCGCCGACAACATTCCGCAGATCAACTGGACGAGCGCCGCCGCGAAGGGTGATGATCATGTCCCAGGACCAGCGAAGGGAATCTCGAACTCTTTACACCGGACGCTTGGACCGGCGGGGGTTCATGGCGTCGTTGTCGGCGCTCGGGCTGGGCGCGACGGCGCTCCCGGCCGCGTTGTGGGCGCGCACGCGCGACGGGCAGGAGGCGCTGACGAAGGCCGACATCTCCGCCGCCGCGCGGGTCGCGGGGCTCGAGTTCACGGACCAGGAACTCGACCTCATGGTGGAGGACCTGAACGGGACCCGTGAGAGCTACGGCGAGCTGCGCACCGTCGAGATCCGGAACTCCGTCGTCCCCGCGCTCCACTTCGAGCCGGCGCTCCCGGGCGCGCGTTATCCGACCGAGTCGACCGTCTTCCGCTACACGCGCCCGCGCGGGCTGCAGCGCCCGGCGGACCTCGAAGTGCTGGCGTTCGCACCGGTCACGGAGCTGGCCGAACTCGTCCGCTCCCGGCAGGTGACGTCAACGGAACTCACCGAGATGTACCTGGGCCGGCTGAAGGCGCACGGGGAGACACTCGAGTGCCTGATTACGCTCACCGAGGAACTCGCGCTCCGGCAGGCCGCGCGCGCGGACGCGGAGATCGCGCGCGGCTACTACCGCGGGCCGCTGCACGGGATCCCCTGGGGGGCGAAGGATCTCCTCGCCGAGGACTCCTACCGCACGACGTGGGGCGCCAAGCCTTACGAGGACCAGCACATTCCCGATGACTCCACCGTGGGCCGCCGGCTCGAGGAGGCCGGCGCGGTGCTCGTCGCGAAGCTCACGCTGGGCGCGCTCGCGCAGGGGGACCGCTGGTACGGCGGACAGACGAAGAACCCGTGGAACCTGGAGCAGGGGTCGAGCGGCTCCTCGGCAGGTTCCGCCTCGGCGGTCGTGGCGGGGCTCGTCGGGTTCACGATCGGGAGCGAGACGCTGGGCTCGATCGTCTCGCCGTCCACCCGCTGCGGCGCCTCCGGGCTCCGGCCCACCTTCGGGCGCGTGAGCCGGGCCGGGGCGATGGCGCTCTCGTGGTCGATGGACAAGCTGGGGCCGATCTGCCGCGGCGTGGAGGACTGCGCGCTTGTGCTGCACGCGATCCACGGGGCGGACGGGATGGACCCCACGGCGCGCGACGTTGCCTTCGACTGGGATCCGGAGCGGCCGCTCTCCGACCTCCGCGTGGCCTGGGTGCCCTCGGCCTTCGAGGCGGAGCGGGAGGACGAGGAGTGGACGGCGTTCGACAAAGCCTCGCTCGAGGTCGTGCGCGGGCTCGGGATCGAGCCGGTGCCGCTGGAACTCCCCGACGACATCCCCTACGGCGCGATGCGGATCATCCTCAGCGCGGAGGCCGGAGCGGCCTTCGACGAACTCACCCGGAGCGGACGGGACGACCTGCTCGTCCGGCAAACGCGCGGCGCGTGGCCCAACACCTTCCGCAAGGCGCGCATGATCCCCGCGGTGGAGTACATCCAGGCGAACCGGCTGCGCACGATCGCCATGCACCGCTTCGCGCGGACGATGGAGGGGATCGACGTCGTCGTCACGCCGAGCTTCGGCGGATCGATGCTCCTGCTCACGAACCTCACGGGCCACCCGCAGGTCGTGATCCCGAACGGATATCGGTCGGAGGACGGGACGCCGACGAGCATTTCGTTCGTCGGAAAGCTGTTCGGCGACGCGGCGGCGCTGCGGCTCGCGAAGGCGGTGCAGGACGCGACGGAGCACCACCTGCGGCGCCCGCCGCAATTCGCCTCGTGAGCCCCGCGGCCGGAAACGGGGCCGGGAAGATGATCGACCTCCGCAGCGACACGGTGACGCGCCCGACAGAGGCGATGCGGGCGGCGATGGCGGCCGCGCCCGTGGGCGACGACTGCTACGGGGACGACCCGACGGTGCTCGAGCTGGAGCGGCGGACGGCGGCAATCCTCGGCAAGGAAGCCGCCATGTACGTGCCGACGGGGACGATGAGCAACCAGCTCGCCCTGCGCGCGCACACGGAACCGGGTGACACGGTGCTCATCGGCCCGGGCGCGCACATCTGGTTCGGCGAGGGAGGCGCCCCTTCGCCGATCTCCGGCGTCGTCATCCGGCCGCTCGATGGCGAACGCGGCATGTTCGGCGCGGAGACGCTGCGAGCGGCGCTCAACCTCGACATGGGGACCGTGCGCGCGCGCATGCAGTCGCCCGTGCGGCTCGTCTGCGCCGAGAACACGCACAACGGGGCGGGCGGCGCCGTGTGGCCGCCGGAGCTCCTGTGCGAGATGCTCGCCGCCGCGCGCGAGGCCGGCCTCGCGACCCACCTCGACGGCGCCCGACTGTGGAACGCGACCGCGGCCACCGGCATCCCCGAGGCCGAGTTCGCGGCGGGGTTCGACACGGTGAACGTCTGCTTCTCCAAGGCGCTCGGCGCCCCGCTGGGGTCCGCCCTGGCCGGCCCGGTCGACCTGGTCGAGCGCGCCCGCCGCTTCAAGCAGCTCTACGGCGGCGGCTTCCGGCAGGCGGGGATCGTGGCCGCCGGCGCCCTGTACGCGCTCGAACACCACCGCGGGCGGCTCGCGGAGGACCACGCCCGGGCGGAGAAGCTGGCCCGCGGACTCGCCGCGATCCCCGGACTGGACGTAGACGTCGAGGGCGTGGAGACGAACATCGTCCGCTTCCGGACGACGGCGGTCGATGCGCCGGAGTTCGCGGCCCGCTGCCGCAACGAAGGGGTGCTCCTGAACGCCTACAGCCGGCGGGACCTGCGGGTCATCCCCCACCTCCACACGACGGATGGTGACGTGGACGCGGCACTGGACATCTTCCGCGCGGCTGCGGCCTAGCCCTCTTTTCCGAGGGCGACGGCGACTTCGGCGTCGATCGCGGAGGTGATCTCGTCCGAGCGCTCCGAGCCCAGCAGGACCGCGATCCAGCGGGTGGACTCGTTCGTCCCCAGCACGATGCGGAACATCACGGTGAGCGGCACCGACAGCAGCATCCCCACGGGTCCCAGGACCCAGCCCCAGAAGACGAGCGAAGCGAAGACGACGAGCGTCGACAGGCCCACGCTGTACCCCATGACCTTGGGCTCGATGAGGTTGCCCCAGGCGACGTTGACCACGAGGAAGCCGGCGGCGACAGCGACCGCCGTCCCGACCCCGACGGTGAGCCACGCGACCAGCACCGCCGGCACGGCGGCGATGAAGGACCCGATGTTGGGCACGTAGTTCAGCAGGAACGCCAGCACGCCCCACAGAATCGGGTAGTTGACGCCCAGAAGCGCCATGAGTCCCGCCACGCAGAGGCCGGTTCCGAGGCTGACGATCGTCTTGAGCACGACGTAGCGCCGAACCGCGCTCCCGACCTTCTCCCAGTTCTCCCGCGCCTCCATCGCATCGGCTTCGCCGAGGGCGACCCGCACCTTGGTGGGGAAGCTCGAGACCTCGAGCAGCATGAAGACCATCGTGAGGATGATCAGGAGCCCGTTGGCGAGGATGAACCCGAGATTCTCGACGAGCTGCCGCATCAGGCCGAGCATCCAGCTCGGTGAGATCGCGATGAGTTCGTTGGTGTCGAGCAGAGGCGACTGGAGCCCGAAGCGCACCATGTAGTCGCTCAGCGTGGCCTCCACCGCCTCGATCTGCTCCGCGAAGAGTCGGTCGAGCTGCGCTTCCGAGCGTCCGAGTTCGACGACGGGGGTCGCGAGCAGAGTCCCGGCCACCGTGCCGAGGGCGAGGATGACGAGCACGAGGACGAGGACCGCGACGGACTTGGGAATCCGGTGGTCCGTCATCCAGCGCAGCGGCGTCGAGCACAGGATGGTGAGAAAGAGCGCGAGCACGAAGGAGACGACGAGCGCGGAGGCCGCCCGCATCCCGGCCACGATGATGACGAAGGCCGCCAGGTTTAGAAGGGTTCGGTGTACTCGTGTCGCGTCGTCGCGCATCACACGAGGGTGCGCGCCGGAGCGGGCTGGGGCAACCCCGGAGATGGCGGGCGCCGACGCCGGATCGTCGTTGCAGCGCGCGCCTTTCGGCGGATACTTTCGACCGTCCCCTCGTGACCGAAAACTCCCGGGATGAACGTCCGGGACGAACCGCCGGGAAGAAGCGCTTGATCGAACCGAAGATCCGTGTGCTCGTGGCCAAGCCGGGGCTCGACGGACACGACCGGGGTGCGAAGGTGATGGCGGCCGCCCTCCAGGACGCGGGGATGGAGGTCATCTACACCGGACTCCACCAGACGCCCGAGATGATCGCCGCCACCGCGCTCCAGGAGGACGTGGACGTCGTGGCGCTCTCGATCCTGTCGGGGGCGCACATGACGCTCTTCCCGCGCGTGAAGTCGCTCCTCGACGGCCAGGGGATGGACGGCGTGCTGCTCACGGGGGGAGGGATCATCCCCGCCGAGGACATGGAGGCGCTGAACGACCTCGGCGTCGGCCGGCTCTTCGGGCCGGGGACGTCCACCGCCGAAGCCGTCGACTACATCCGCGCCTGGTTCGACGAACACGGCCGCGAAGCCTCCGGGGCGAACGGCTAGCGGCGGCGGTGGGCAAAGCCGACGACAGCCGGATGGGCGCGCTCGTCGCCGAACTGCGCGAACTCGAAGCCCGGATCCAGCGCGGCGGCGGGGAAGCGCGCGTGGCCCGGCAGCACGCCCAGGGCAAGCTCACGGCCCGCGAGCGGATCGACCTCCTCATAGACGAGGGCGGCGGTTTCCTCGAGATCGGCCTCCTCATCGCGCACGACCGGTACGACGACAAGGCGCCGGCCGCCGGCGTCGTCACCGGGGTGGGCGAGGTCTGCGGACGCGAGGTCGTCATCGTCGCGAACGACCAGACTGTGAAGGCCGGGAGTTGGTGGCCCGAGACGATCGTGAAGATCCTGCGGGCGCAGGAGATCGCGATGCGGTGCCGCGTGCCGATCGTCTATCTCGTGGACTCGGCCGGCGTGAACCTGCCGTACCAGGGCGGCGTCTTCCCGGGGCAATACGGCGCGAGCCGCATCTTCTACTACAACTCGATCATGCGACACTACCTCGAGGTGCCGCAGATCTCCGCCGTGATGGGACAGTGCATCGCGGGGGGCGCGTATCTTCCCGCCCTCTCGGACGTGATCGTGATGGTCGAGGGGACGAGCTTCATGGGTCTCGGGGGCCCGAACCTCGTGAAGGGGGCGACGGGGCAGGAGGTCGAAGCCGAGGAACTCGGCGGGGCGCTCATGCACAACCGGGTGAGCGGCGTGGCGCACTACCGGGTGGAGGACGACAACGCGTGCATCGAGAAGGTCCGCTCGCTCGTCGCCGGACTCCCCGCCGGCCTCCGTCCGGACCCCGCCATCGAAGCGCGGGCCGCGGCGCGTCCCGCCGAGGAGGCCTGGACGCTCCTGCCCGGCGACCACCGCCAACCCTTCGACATGGAGGCGGTCCTCGACACGATCCTCGACGAGGGTCCGTTCGAGGAGTTCCAGGCCGACCGCGCGCCGGAGATGCTCACGGGAACGGGGCACATCGATGGCTACCGCGTGGGGGTCATCGCGAACCGCCGGGGCATGTTCCGGGGCGAGGCCGGCGAACCGCCGAAATTCGGCGGCATCGTGTACACGGAGAGCGCCGAGAAGGTGGCGTATTTCATGGATCTGTGCGACCGCCACGACACGCCGCTCCTCTTCGTGCAGGACGTGAGCGGGTTCATGGTCGGCCCGGAGGCGGAGCAGTCCGGGATCATCCGGGCGGGCGCCCGCATGGTGGAGTCGATGGCGACGGCCCGCGTGCCCAAGATCGTGCTCACGGTCAACCACGCGAGCGGGGCGGGGTACTACGCGATGGCGG
>VXMQ01000025.1:0-2181 GCA_009841015.1 Candidatus Palauibacter denitrificans
GGCCCCATCGGGACGCGCTTCCTGGGCGACACCCGCTGCGACTAGCTCGACGCGCGGCGCCAACACATCAAGATGACGGGGGAGGGGCGGGATCGACGGGGCAGCGGCAACGTGAGAATGACGATGTTGAGCCAGCTTCAGTCTGTAGAAGAGGAGGGGGCCGGAGGGACCCGGATATGGGTGTCGCAGTCCATCGCGCTTACGGGACGGCTGGCGTCGTTCGGGCGCGGAGGCGTGATTCAATCGGTCTCGAATGTTATGTTTAACCGCTTCACGGGATGTATGCGTGAGAAGCTGGCTCGGTGATCGGCGGGGCCGCGACTTGCGCATGGCGGCCGCTTGCATTAATCGACCTTGAACCCCTTGTTTCGAAGTGATACCGGTGTTGGTGTGTCGCACGGCCCTTTGATCCGTGCGCCGTCTGTTGCACGAACGGTCCGAGGTACTCAATGAGAAGCACGCGGAACATTCTCCCATGGGTGGCGGCCGGGGTCGCCGCCCTCTCCCTTCCGGCGGCGCCTCGGGCGCTCGACGCGCAGCAGACGGGCGACCTGCTGATCCTCGTCGCTCCCGTCGCGGCGACCGAGCCGGTCGACCGCCGTTTCGGCGAGCGCATCGCCGAGGAAATCCGGGATGGGCTCAGGATCTTCCCCGGCTACATCGCCATCGAACGCGACGATGCCCGGGACTTGATCGACGATTTCGATCTCGATGAGCGAACGATGAGCCGCATCGAGTGGCAGCAGTTGGGGATGCAGATGAACGCCGCCCTCGTCATGGTCGGGACGGCGGTCGCGGTCGCCGGAGGGGTTGAAGTCGACGTCAACTTCCTGGAGCCCAACAGCGGGGACCAGCTCCCGATGGAGGCCTTCACGGTGGCGGACGACGATTCCCACCAGGAGGCGGGCACCCAGATCATGGGACAGCTCGGGCAGGGCGTCGAGTACCTCCGTTCGCTCGCGTTCTGCGGCGACTACCTCGCCCAGGAAAAACCCATGGACGCGATTTCGAACTGCAACGCGGCCTTGGCGCTCAACCCCGAAAGCGACCGGGCGCACTACCTGCGGGCCCGCGCGCACATGCTCAACGAGGCGTGGGGAGAGGCGGCCGTCGACCTGCAGCGCGTCGTCGACAACAACCCGTCGGACAACGACGCCCTGGAATCCCTCGCGTTCACGTACGCGCAGCTGGGCGACGGCGCCGCGTCGCTACGATACTACCAGCGGTATCTCGAATTCCGGCCGGACAATGTCGACACGCGGCTGCGGATCGCCTACGAGCTTTCAACGGCCGAGCGCTGGCCTGAGACGGTGCAACTCCTGCAGGACGGCGTGGCGCGCGCGCCGGACAACGAGGACCTCCTCGAGTACCTCACGGGCGCGGCGCTGGAGGCCGGCCGGTCCGCCGACGGGACCGTCACCGATGCCGCGATGATCCGGGTCGCCGTCGACGCGTCGGGCAGGCTCGTGGAGCTGCAGGGCGATGCCGTGAACCCCTCGACGCTCTCCAACGCGACGAACGCGTACATGCTCCTCGAGGAGTACGACAACGCGCTCGCCTTCTCGGATCAGGCGCTCGAGGCGATTTCGAATTCCGACGGCAGCGGCGAAGGTGAGATGTCCCGCGAGGAGTTGCTCGCCCAGGTGCATGCTTCTCGCTCAACGATCTACGATCGGATGGAGAATCCGGAGATGGGCGTGGCGGAGCTGGAGCAGGCGCTTGCGTACAGCCCGAACGTGCCGAACGGACGGCAGCGGCTCGCGGCGCTCAAGATGAAGGCAGGTGACACGGAGGGAGCCGTGGCGGACTTCCGCGCCGCGGTGGAGAACGGGGCGGACTCGAACCAGGTGGGCAACGCGATCTTCAGCCTGGGATACAACAGCTACTATGTCCCGCAGACCCGAGTCGAGTATGGCTCGATCGACCTTGGTGAGCTCAATACGGCGCTGGAGTTGCTGGACGTTGCCACGGAATTCGTCCAGGATACGGATCTCTCGCAGCAGGTCCACTTCTTCCTCGCATACGGGTACTTCCTCCAGGGCAGCGCCTACGACAGCCGCAACGAAGCGGACATGGCCTGGGCGCCCGCCCGCCCCACCCACAACACCGAGCAAAGCCGGATGTAGACACAGGCCCACGCCGCAACCGAGCCAGACGGTAATAAAAAACAACACGACCACC
>VXMQ01000025.1:2191-17388 GCA_009841015.1 Candidatus Palauibacter denitrificans
CCTCCCCGCCCTGCTACATCATACTGCTCCTTCGTTTCACTCCCGCCGGTCCCGCCCCACCCCCCCGCCACAGCCGTCTCCTGGGCGCGCGCGGCGGCCCCCACCGCCCTCAGCGCCTTCCAGCGCGTGAGTTCGCACCTGGCCCAGGCGGGTACCGTGCAGGCGGCCAACCAGGAACAGATCCGCGTGGCGATCGATCAGCAGTTGTACCGCCAGGAGTCGATCATCGAGGAGTCCTGCGATCGCTCGTAAGCCGGCGGCGCCCGCCTTGGGCGCGCCCGTTTCGGGGCCCTCTCGCCCGGCTCGCTTCGCGGCGGCCGGGCGTTTTTTTTGCCCTGTGATGGGATAAGATGGGGAAAAAAGGGGTTGACACCCATCACATGGGCGCATAAGGTGGAGTCCGGTGGGTGGAAACGGGTCGTTCTGGGAGGGACACCCTCGAAGAATGTCGAAGGCACGATTTGCCAGGCTTTCTGGGGAGTTATCGACATCAACTCGACTCGCAGGGTCGGGTCAGCCTACCGGCGCCTTTTCGAAGGGGTCGGGAACGGGAGCCGTTCGTCCTCCTCAAGACGCAACCCGATGCGCTTTCGCTCTATCCGGAAGAGGCCTGGGCAGACGTGCAGGACGAACTCCGGGAGATGTCGAGGCGGGAACCGCGCTTTCGCCCGCAGGTGCTTCGCGTCACGGCGGACGCCGTTCAGGTCTCGCCGGACGCGCAGGGAAGGATCCTGATTCCGGAGCGGATGAGAAGGGCGGTCGCGCTCGGAACCGAAGCTCTGGTCGTGGGGGCGATCAACCACGTCCAGATCTGGAATCCGGAAACGTTCGAGAGCGTGACGAGTGCGACGGACGAGGATTTCGATCGACTGATAGAGACGGTATTCGCCTGACGAGTTTTCCGATCGCCGCACGGTGGGGGGAGTCGAGGAAGCCGACGGAGTGACAGAGGAGACGTTTCGGCACAGGCCGGTCATGCCGGACGAGGTGCTGCGGTGGCTGCACCCCGAGTGCGGAGGCGTTTTCCTGGATGCGACGGTCGGCGGTGCGGGGCATGCGATCCGGCTGCTGGAGGCTGGATCGGCCGTGCGCGTGATCGGGATCGACCAGGACGCGGAGGCGATCGAGGCCGCGAAGCGGCGGCTCGCCTCGGTGGACGAACGGGTGAAGCTGATACAGGCGAACTTCAGGGACGTGGCTCGTCCGGAGTTCGCCGCCGAGATGGACGGTTTGGCGGGAGCTCTGATGGACCTGGGCGTCTCGTCGCACCAGATCGACACACAGGAGCGTGGTTTTTCGTTCCGTCCGGGCACGCCGTTGCGGATGCGGATGGACGAAGGAGCGCGCGAGACAAGGTCCGCAGCCGAGCTGTTGAATCGGGCGGACGAACGCGAGTTGGGCCGGGTCTTCCGTGATGGGGAAGAGCGTAGGTGGCGGACGCTCTCACGTGAGGTGGTGCGGCGGAGGAAGATCCGGCCCTTCAGCACGAGCGACGACCTCGTGGCCGCGCTGTCGGCGGTCCTGGGTCGTTCGGCGCAGGAGAAGCAGAAGGCCAGGCTGTTCCAGGCTTTGCGGATCGCGGTCAACGACGAGCTGGCCGCGCTGAGCGAGGGGCTCAAAGGGATACGGGGCCGGCTCGCTCCGGGTGGTCGGTTGGCGGTGCTCTCGTACCACTCGCTGGAGGACCGGTTGGTGAAGGACGCGTTCCGAAGCTGGTCCGCCGACTGCCGCTGCCCTCCGGGTCTCCCCGCGTGCCGGTGTCGGGGAAGGTCGCTGGGGCGGACGCTGACGCGCCGGCCCCTGCGTCCTTCGGACGAGGAGGTGGACCGGAATCCGCGGGCGCGCAGCGCGCGGCTCCGAGTGTGGGAGAAGCGCGCGACGGATGAGCGGGGGAGCGGCGCATGAGCCACTGGCGCGCGAACGTCCGGAGGGTTCGCCGCAGAACCCTGGTACGGTGGATGACCGCTGCGGCGGCAGTCCTCGCGCTGGCGGCTT
Organism: Candidatus Palauibacter denitrificans; assembly: GCA_009841015.1. Lineage (GTDB taxonomy): Bacteria > Gemmatimonadota > Gemmatimonadetes > Palauibacterales > Palauibacteraceae > Palauibacter > Palauibacter denitrificans. The sequence goes on from VXMQ01000025.1 coordinate 4,187, forward strand.
CGTTGGTGAGCGTGGTCCGCCGGGGCGAGGAGGGGCGGAGGTTGATGGCCGAGCTTCGAGGGCTCGAAGCGGAGGATCGGGTCGTCACGGACCGGATCGATGCGGCGCGGACGAGAGTCGATTCTCTCGCGGCGCCGGCGCGGATAGAACGCGCCGCGGAGGCGCTCGGGCTGCAGCGGGCGGGCGAAGAGCAGCTGCTGCAGGTCGACGCCGGCGACTCGCCGGATGAAGCGGAGATGGAAGTCTCCGGCAGGGGAGGGGAGAGGTGACGCGTTTCGGCATTCACAGCACGACGCAGCTCGAGGGCGCGGCGGGCGATGCGCAGGAGGCGGCGCTCGCACGCACGCAGCGCCTCCGGCATCGCGCGCTGGGCGTCGCGTTCACCGTCGTGGCGTTGGCGTATGCCGTGCGGCTGGGCGACCTCCAGATCCTCGAGAGCGAGGCGCATCGCGCGAGGCAGGTCGCGCAGAGCGCGGAGTGGGAGTTGTTGCCCGCGGTGCGCGGTCGGATTCTGGATCGCCGCGGCCGCGTCCTCGCGGCGCCGGACACGCGATACCAGGTCTTCCTCGCCGTGGACGAGCTGCGGGTGGACCGGACCGAGGCCATCGATGCCGTCGCCTCGGTCGTGCCTGTCGCATCGGAGCGCCGACGAGCCGTCGCCGGAGCCGCAGGCGGCTGGTCTCTCGTCGCAAGCGACGTGAGCGACGAGGAGCGCGTGCGGCTACAACGGACGATCGGACGCGGGATCTACTTCGAGAGCCGATCCGCGAGAGAATACCCCCGGAGCATGGGCCGACGTCTCATCGGCGCCGTGGGGTCCGATGGCCGGGGCGGAACGGGCCTGGAGGCCGACCTCGACGGCTGGCTGGTCGGTGAGGCGGGCCGCGCGGAGGTTCGGCTCGATGGCCATCGCAACGCTTACCGTCCACCCGGCGGACAGGTCGTCGAGGCGGTGCCCGGACACGACGTCGTGCTCACGCTCGACGCCGAACTGCAGCGGATCGCCGAGAACGAGCTCGCTCGCGCGATCGCGAAAACGGGAGCGAGCGGGGGCGACATCGTCCTCCTCGACCCGCGTACCGGCGAAATCCTCGCGCTGGCGAGCGAACGCACCGACGGGGCGGTCGACCAGATCTCGGGGCTCAGCGATCCGTACGAACCCGGCTCCACGCTGAAGCCGTTCCTTCTCGCGTCCCTCCTCAGCGAGGGTGTCGTCGATCTGGACGAGATCGTGGATGTGGAGGACGGCAGGTTGCGGATCGGCTCGAGGGTCATCTCGGACGTCCATGGTTACGACACGCTCAGCGTACGCGGGGTCATCTCCAAGTCGAGCAACGTGGGGGCCGCGAAGCTGTCCGCCCGACTCACGCCCTCGGTCCAGCACCGCTACCTGCGGGACTTCGGCTTCGGCATGCGGACGCAACTGGGGTACCTGTCCGAGTCGCCGGGGCGCCTCAGCCGACCGGAGACGTGGACCTCGCTGAGCCCCGCGTCGCACGCGATCGGGTACGAGATTTCCACCACATCCCTGCAGCTGGCCATCGGATACGGCGCCATCGCCAACGGTGGCGTGCTGATGCGGCCGCGCCTCGTCCGGGAGATACGGGACCCGCTGGGGCGCCTCGTGCAGCGCTTCGACCCGAGTCCCGTGCGGCGCGTCATATCCGAGGAGGTGGCGGCGGAAGTTCGCGGGGTGCTTGAGGAGGTCGTCCGGGAGGGTACGGGAACGCTCGCGAGCATGGCGCGGTTCGCGGTGGCGGGGAAGACGGGTACCGCCCGCCTCGCCGTGAACGGCCGTTACGCGCCCGGACGCTACCGCGCCTCATTTGTGGGCTTCGCACCGGCCGATGATCCGCGGCTCGTGATCCTCACGCGGATCGAAGACCCCAAGGGAGGGGTCTATTACGGGGGCGCGATCGCGGCGCCCACAAGCCAGGCGACTCTCAGGGCGGCGCTCGCCGCCGACGGCGTGCAGGTGGATCCACGGCTGGTCGTCTCCAACGCCCGTCCCCGGCCGTGGACCGGCGGACCGGCGGTCGGCACGCCGGACGGCGCCGTCGTCTTCGCCTCCAGTGAGACGGGGGCCGCCGGCGCGGCCGACGGCGGGACCGACATCGGCCGGCGCGGTGTCGTCGCGCTACCGGACCTCCTGGGACTGTCGGCGCGGTCGGCCGTCGGGCGCCTGCACGCGCTCGGCCTGCGCGTGGAATGGCGCGGACAGGGGAGGGTCGCGGGACAGAGCCCCGCGCCCGGGAGCGAGTTGTCCCGGGGCGCGACCGTTGTGCTGAGATAGCTCGCGCTCGGGATTCCGAGATAGAGGGGTGAACGAAGGCGGGTCTCGGGAATACAAGATTGGAGGGAGGTTAACCACCGGACTTTGCCGCAGCAGACAACGACGAATCGACAGGTCGAGCGAAGGCTCGACGAAGCGGGCCTCGAGCCGCGGTGGAGAGGGGTTCCTCCCGCGGAGTTCCCCGCGTTGCGTTCGGACTCCCGCCTGGTCGGCGCCGGCGACCTCTTCTGCGCGATTCCGGGGACGCGGGTCGATGGCCACGCGTTCGTCGAAGCCGCCCAGCGTGCCGGGGCCGGTGCCGCCGTGGTCGAGCGCGCCGCCGATGTCGACCTCCCGCAATTGTCCGTCCGCGACGCCCGGGCCGCCGTATCCCATCTCGCCGCACTCTTCGCGGGCGACCCCGGCGAGGCGCTCCGCCTCATCGGTATCACGGGAACCAACGGGAAGTCGACCACCGCCTGGCTCACGCGCTGGATCCTGCACGATGTGGGACCCGCGGCGGCGCTGGGCACCCTGGGTACCGTCTCCATCGACGGTGAGGTCGGGGCCCCCGGGCTGACGACGCCCGATCCGATCGATCTGGCCCTTGAACTCGCCGCCCTGCGGGCGGAGGGCGCCGAGGCGGCGGTTCTCGAGGTTTCTTCGCACGCGCTCGACCAGCGCCGCGCCGACGGCTTCTCCTTCGATGCCGTGGGTTTCACGAGCTTCAGTCGCGAACACCTCGAATATCATCCGGATCTCGAGGCGTATCGGGAGGCGAAGCTGCGCCTGCTCGATCTGCTCGCACCGGGTGGCGTCTGCGCGGTGAACGACGACGAACCTGCCTGGAAGGCGGTCGCGCCGGAGAACGCCACGACGCTCCGCTACGGATTCGAGCCGACGGCCGACCTGTGGCCGGACCGTCTCGTCCTCCACGCGGGAGGGGCGCGCTTCAGGCTGCGCGCACCGGGCGAGGCCGCCGACGTGTCGCTCCCGCTTCCCGCCGATTTCAACGTGCGGAACGCCCTCGCCGCCGCCGCGATCGCCTGGGGCCTCGGCATGCCGCTTGAACGGATCGCCGCGCGACTCTCGGCGGCGCCCGCCGTGCCCGGGCGCATGGAAGTGCTCTCGCGGGAGCCGGTTCTCGTGATCCGCGACTTCGCGCACAACCCCGATTCGTGCGAGCGGGCGCTGTCCTCGTTGCGGGCGATCGTGCCGGGCCGGGTCATCGCCCTCCTCGGTTGCGGCGGCGACCGCGACCCCGGCAAGCGGCCGCAGATGGGGAGTATCCTGGCCCGCCTGGCGGATGTCGCGATCGTTACGAGCGACAATCCCCGGTCGGAAGATCCGTCGGAGATATGCCGTCAGATGGTCGTCGGGCTCCCGCCGGACAGCTACGAAATCGTCGTCGACCGGCGGGCGGCGATCGCGCGGGGACTCGCCGAGGCGGGGCCGGCCGATGCGGTCGCGCTCCTCGGCAAGGGGCACGAGACGTACCAGGTCATCGGCGGGAAACGGCTCCCCTTCGACGAGCGCCGGATCGTGGAGGACCTCCTCCCGGCCCTTCCCGGTACAACCGGGCTCCGCGGGGGGACGGCATGACGGCGGCCACGCAGGCCCCGCCACTGCGCTCGGACTGGATTCGGGCCGCGCTCCGCCTCGACGCCGGCAGCACCGGGGGCGCCGGCGACATCGGAGAGCGGGCATACACCGGCGTATCGTGCGATTCGAGGACGCTGAAGCCCGGCGAGCTGTTCGTCGCGCTTACCGGGGCGCGGCACGATGCCGCCGACTTCCTCCCCCAGGCGGCGGCCCGGGGGGCGCCGGGGGCGATCGTTCCCGCCGGACGTGAAGATCCGACGCTGGAGATGGAGTACTTCGCCGTCGCCGATCCCCTGAGGGCGCTCGGCGATCTCGCGGCCCGGGCCCGGCGAGAATCCGGCGCCACGGTCGTGGCGATCACGGGCAGTTCGGGCAAGACGACCGTGAAGGAGATGATCGCGTGCGCCCTCTCCGAGTCCCGCCGCGCATACCGTACCGAAGGCAACTACAACAGCCAGGTGGGGCTCCCGCTCACGATCCTGCGCGCTCCTCCCGACGCGGACGCCTGGGTTCTTGAGGTGGGTGCGAGCGAGCCCGGAGAGATCGCCCGATTGGCGGAGATCGCCCGGCCCGATCACGTCGTCATTACGACCGTCGGCTCCGCGCACCTCGAGTGTTTCGGCGACGTGGACGGCGTGCTGCGCGAAAAGATGGCGCTGGCGCACGGCGCTTCGGGCCGCGGCGCGCTCGTCGTGGGAGAGGAACCCGCCATCCTCGCGGAAGCCGCCCGGGCCCTCCGGCCCGACGCGATCGTGGCCGGCTTCGGACCGGGGGCCGATTTCGCACCCGAGGCGTACGCGGTCGAAGCGGACCGGATCGAGTTCCGCCGCGGCGGAATGCGCGTTGCGCTGGACGTGGGTGGGGAGCATCACCTGCGGGACGCGCTGATCGCGGCGGCGGTGGCGGAATCGCTGGAGGTGCCGCCCGACGCGGCCGCCCGGGGGCTGTCGCGCTACGAACCGCTCGGCCTGCGCGGCGCGCTGCGCCGGATCGGGGGCCTGACCGTGCTGGCGGACTGCTATAACGCCAACCCCGATTCGTTCCGCGCGGCGATCGCACAGACGCGCGATCTCCTCCCCGGCCGCCGCCGCGCCGTGTTCGCGGGCTCGATGCTCGAACTCGGCTCCGAGGAGGCGAAGGCGCACCGCGAGATCGGCGACGAGATGCGGGCCGCGGGGTTCGATGTCATCGCCGCCACGGGCCTTTTCTGCGACGCGCCGTTCGACGGCGTGCACGGTCATGCCCTCATCCGGGCGGAGGATCCAGAAGCGGCCGTGCGACCGTTCGCGGACGCCCTGGAAGGAGATGAGGTCGTGCTCGTGAAGGGTTCGCGCGGCGTCCGACTCGAGCGGGTCATCGATGAACTGGAAGCCCGTTTCGGAGGGGGCCTCTGATGCTCTACCACTTCCTCTTCCCGCTCGCGGACCAGCATATCCTGTTCAACGTGTTCCAGTACATCTCGTTCCGCGCGGCCGGCGCGATGGTGACGGCGCTTCTCACGGCGTTCATCATCGGGCCGGGCGTGATCCGCGGACTCAGGAAGCGCGGCATCGGCCAGATCGTGCGGGCGGAGGGGCCGGCCACGCACCTCGTGAAGGCGGGGACACCGACCATGGGCGGCATCATCATCCTCACCGCCTGTCTCCTTCCCACCCTGCTCTGGGCACGCATGGACAACACGTACGTGTGGGTCGCCCTAGTCGTCACGGCCTGGATGGGCGCGATCGGCTTCATGGACGACTACCTGAAGATCGTGCGCCGCCACCCACGCGGCCTGATCGCGCGGTACAAGCTCATCTGGCAGTTCGTGCTCGGCCTGGCGCTCGGCGGCTTCCTCCTCTGGCAGCCCCTCTCCTCCTTCGGGGCGACGCAGACGATGCTCCCGTTCTTCAAGGATCTGACCGTCGTCCTCGCTCCGGCGATCTTCCCGCTGTTCGTCGCGATCGTCGTGGCGGGAAGCGCGAACACGGTGAACCTGACGGATGGTCTCGATGGGCTGGCCACGGGACTCGCCGCGATCGCCGCCCTCACCTTTGGCGCCTTCGCCTACGCGATCGGCCGGGTGGACACGTCGGCCTACCTCGGCGTCCTGTACCTGAACGGGGCCGGGGAACTGTCGGTGTTCTGCGCCGCGCTTGCGGGTGCGGCGATCGGTTTCCTCTGGTTCAACGCCCATCCGGCGCAGGTCATCATGGGCGACACCGGGGCGCTGGCGCTCGGAGGCGCGATCGGCGCCGTCGCCGTGCTGCTGAAGTCGGAGTTCCTCCTCGTCATCGTCGGGGGCGTGTTCGTCCTCGAGGGCTTGTCCGTGATGCTCCAGACCGGATGGTTCAAGTTCAGCCGCCGGCGGTGGGGAGAGGGCCGTCGCCTCCTCCGCATGGCTCCGCTCCATCACCACTTCGAGAAACTCGGCTGGCCCGAGACACGCGTCGTCGCGCGGTTCTACATCGTTGGCGTCATCTGCGCCCTCCTCGGCCTGGCGACGCTCAAGATCCGCTGATGGCCGACGACCGTCGTCCTCCGCTCTTCGGGCCCGGCGAGCCCGTGGCCGTCCTCGGACTCGGGGTGTCGGGGACAGCCGCCGCGCGACTCCTGCATGCGCTCGGAGCGAACGTGTACGCGAGCGACGCGTTCGAGGGCCCCCGGCAGCGCGAGGCCGTGGCGGCGCTTGCCGCCGAGGGGATCGACGCGGAGGTCGGGCGGCACGACGTGGAGCGAATCCTGAACGCCGACCTCGTCGTGACCAGCCCCGGGATATCGCCGACCGCCGAGATCCGGCGGACCGTGGCGGAGGCCGGAGTGCCCACCGTGGCCGAAATCGAGGTCGCCTATCGCCACCTCCGGTCGCGGGTCATCGGCATCACGGGCACGAACGGCAAGACGACGACGACGGCGCTCTGCGGACACCTCCTGCAGCAGGCCGGCGTGGACGCGCTCACCGCGGGGAACATCGGCCGCCCGCTCTCCGAGATTCCACTGATGAAACGGCAGCCGGACTGGCTCGTGGTCGAACTGAGTTCCTTTCAGCTCGCCGATCTCCAGGCGTTTCGGCCCGAGGTGGGCGTGCTCGTGAACCTCGCCGCGGACCACCTCGACTGGTATCCGAGTCTGGAGCGTTACTACGAAGACAAGGCGCGGCTGTTCGCGAACGCGGATGAGGACAGCCGCTGGGTTCTGAACGGAGACGACGACGCGGTGCTTGCCATGGCGGAACCGGCGGCGGGGCGCCGGTACCTCGCTTCCATCGAGCCGCAGGAGGAACCGGGGGCATGGCTGGACGAAGCCGGCACGATGGTCCAGCGTCTCGAGGCCGGGGGGGCGCCGCAGCCGTGGATTGCCGCCGCCGACCTGCAACTCGTCGGCGCCCACAACGTCATGAACGCGCTCCTGGCGGGTCTGGGGGCGGCGCTCGCCGGATGCGAGGCCGCGGCGATCGAAGCCGGGCTCGCTTCCTTCCAGGGGCTCCCCCATCGCCTCCAGAGGGTGGGCGAGTTCAAGAACGTTCTGTGGATCAACGATTCCAAGGGAACGAACGTCTCCGCGACCCGCGTCGCCCTCAACGCGTTCGACCGGCCCCTCGTGGCGCTGCTCGGAGGCCGGCACAAGGGCGAGTCCTACCGGTCGCTCGCGCCCGCGCTGAGCGAGAACGCGCGGGCGCTGATCGCGTTCGGAGAAGCGGCGCCACAGATCGTCCGGGAACTGGGCGACGTGGCGCCGGTCGAGGTCGCCCGCGGGTTCCCGCAGCTCGTGCGTCTCGCTCGCGAGGCCGCCCAGCCCGGCGATGTCGTCCTCTTCTCCCCGGCCTGTTCCAGCTACGACATGTTCCCGGATTACCGGAAGCGGGGTCGGACGTTCGAGCGGTGCGTCCGCGAATCGTACGAAGGCGGGGCCTCGGGGCGGGCGACGTGACGGACCACGCCATCTCGCAGGAACTCCCGCGCGTTCAGGAGTTTGCCGGTTCGCCCGCCTGGGTGCGGAATGCGCTCATCGGGATCACGCTGATCCTCGTCGTGTTCGGGCTCCTCTCCGTCTATTCCGCGAGTTCCTTCGCGGCGCAGCAGAGCGGACTCCCGGGGAACCACGTGCTCATGAGCCAACTGGCCCGCGCCGCAGTCGGTCTCGTGGCGTTGATCGTGGCCGCCTTCATCGACTATCGCACCTACCGCCGGTACGCGTGGCCGATCCTCGGGGCGGTGGGGGTGCTTCTCGTCGTCATGATTCTCCCTTTCACGACGGACATCGCGCCCGTCCGGAACGGATCCCGCCGCTGGCTGATGCTCGGGCCTGCGACCTTCCAGCCCTCCGAGCTGGCCAAGGTCGCGGTCGTCTTCTGGACGGCCGCGCTCGCCGTGCGCAAGCAGCGGTCCTTCGGCAGCTTCCTGAGCGGAGTGCTCCCCTTCCTCCTCGTCCTCGGCCCCCTGCTCGTCCTCATCGCCGCGGAGCCGCACCTCTCGGCGACGCTGATCACGGCCGCGCTGGCGGCGACCGTGCTCTTTGCCGCGGGGATGCGCATCCGGCATTTCCTCCTCCTCGCGCTGCCCATCGGCGCCGGGTTGTGGTGGCTCGTGCGCTCGAACAGCTACCAGCTCACGCGGATCCTGGCTTTTCTCAATCCGGAGGCGGATACCTCCGGCGCCGGCTACCAGTTGCAGCAGGCGCAGATCGCCATCGGTTCCGGCGGGATCCTGGGCGCGGGCTATGGTGAGAGCACACAGAAGCTTCACTATCTGCCGGAAGCGCAGAACGACTTCATCTATCCGATTATTGCGGAGGAATGGGGATTCGTGGGTGCGGTGACGATGCTCATCCTCTTCCTCGCGTGGACGCACCTCGGATTCCGGATCGCAAAATCCGCCCCGGATCTGTACGGGCGCCTGATTGCGATCGGCCTCACGGCGATCGTCGCCATCGGGGCGTTCGGACACATCGGAATCACCATGGGGCTGCTGCCCACGACGGGAGTGAGCCTCCCCTTCATCAGTTCCGGCGGCACGGGGCTCGTCATCGCGCTCGGCGTCACGGGCATCCTGCTCAACGTGGCTTCGCGGCGGAGATGTTGACGCATGGCGTCGCCTCGTATCCTGCTCGCGGGAGGCGGCACGGGCGGCCACCTGTATCCCGCCCTGAACCTGGCCGCGGCCTTCGGCCGGCTGGCCCCCGAGGTCGAATGCGTGTTCCTGGGCGGCCGGCGGGGGTTGGAGGCTCGCGTGCTTCCCGACGCCGGGTACGAGTTCCGGCTCCTGCCGCTGCAACCGCTCTACCGGCAGCGGCCGTGGCGGAACTGGCGGCTGTTCGCGTCGGCGCCGGCCGTCATTGCCGGCGTGCGGCGCGCGTTCCGGGACTTTGATCCGCGGCTCGTCGTGGGCACGGGGGGATATGTGGCGGGGCCCGCGCTCGCGGGAGCCCGGCTGCGCGGAGTCCCCGCGGCGATTCAGGAACAGAACGCGGCCCCCGGGCTCGTGACGCGCCTGTTCGCGCCGGGCGTCGACCAGATTCACCTCGGATACCCGGAGGCCGAGGCCCGGCTCCGGGTCGGGGGCCGCACGCGCCTGAGCGCGCTGGGGAACCCCGTCGCGCCCGTCGCGCCCGGGGCGGACGGCGCGGGTGCCCCGAACGGGTCGGGAAGCTCGGCTCCGGCCCGCTTCGATTGGCCGCGGGGCCGGAACCTCCTCGTCTTCGGCGGGAGCCAGGGCGCGCTCGGCCTCAACCGCGCCTTTCTGCGAGACCTGGAGTGGGCGGCGCGGGACGCGGCGTGGCCGGATGGCGTCTCGGTCGTGTGGATCGCCGGACCGGCCCACGCCGCCGAACTCTCCGCTCGCACATCGGAGCTTCCGTTCGCGGACCGTGTGCGCGTCGTGCCCTACATCGACGACCTGGGACGGCAGTTGGGCGGGGTGACGCTGGCGCTGTGCCGGTCGGGCGCGATGTCGCTGGCCGAATTGTGCGCCGCGGGCCGGCCGGCCGTACTCGTGCCGCTCCCGACCTCGGCCGGGGGGCACCAGCTGACGAACGCGCGGGCGCTGGCGGAGGCGGGGGCCGCGGAAGTTCGCGAGGAAGGGGGACTCGAGGCGGGCGAGGTGTGGTCGCTGTGCCGCGATATCCTCACCGACGACGGGCGGCTGGCCCGGATGTCGGAGGCCGCCGCGAGCCGGGGCCGGCCGGATGCGGCGCTCGACATCGCCCGCGAGATGCTCACGCTGCTGGACCGGTGCGCCGCATGACCGGGGCGGCGGTGGGGGCGCCCCGTCCTGCGGGAACCGCCGATCTCCCGGCGCCCGGGGCGCACGTCCATCTGATTGGGATCGGCGGCGCCGGCATGCGGGGGCTCGCGCTTCTGCTCGACCGCGCCGGTTACGTCGTGAGCGGGTGCGACCGCGCCCCGGCGGACGCCCTCGGCGACCTTGCCGCGAACGAAATCCGGGTCGAGCGGGAACACGCGCCGTCCCACACGTCCGGGGTCGACCTGCTGGTTCGAAGCTCGGCCGTGCCGGTGGACGAGCCGGAGGTCGTCCGCGCGGAACTCGCCGGCATACCGGTGATGCGAAGGGCCCGGGCGCTCGGCGCCCTCCTCAACGGACAGCCGCTCGTCGGGATCGCCGGGACGCACGGGAAGACGACGATCACCGCGATGACCGGGCACGCCGCGGCCACGGCCGGGCTCGATCCCCTCGTCCTCGTCGGCGGCCGGGTCGACGCGTGGAACGGGTTCACGCGGCTGGGCGCCGGCCCGGCCATCGTGGAGGCCGATGAATTCGACCGCTCCTTCCTCGAACTTCATCCCACTCTCGCGGTCGTCAGCTCGCTCGAACCCGAACATCTCGACACCTATGGCAACTGGGAGCGTCTCCGCTCCGCGTTCGCGGAGTTTGCGGGGCGGACCCGGCACGCCGAAGGCCTCATCTACTGCCACGACGACGAGGGCGCCCGCGAACTCGCGGAGGCATGCGGATTCTCCGGCACGGGGCACGGTTTCGGGTACGGTTTCGGGGAGGGGGCCCGGTGCAGGCTCGAAGAGACGGGGCGGCGCACGCTGCGCCTCTCCTGGCCGGGCGGCGCGATCGATCTCAGACTCCGTGTGCCGGGCCGCCACAACCAGCTCAACGCCGCGGCGGCCTTCCTCGCCACCTTTCGGCTCGGGGGCGATCCGCGGGCGGCGGCGCGCGGGCTCAGCGAGTTCCGCGGCGTGGCGCGCCGACTCGAGATGATCGCGGCGTGGCCCGACCTCGCCGTCTTCGACGACTACGCCCATCACCCGACCGAGGTCGCGGCATCGCTCGCCGCCGTGCGGGAAGCGTATCCCGACGCTCGGCTGACGGTCGTCTTTCAGCCCCATCTGTTCACCCGGACGCGCGACTTTGCGGACGCGTTCGCCCGCGCTCTCGCGACCGCGGATGAAGCGCGCGTGCTTCCCGTTTATCCCGCGCGCGAGCCGCCGCTCCCGGGCGTGACCTCGGAGTTGATCACCGGCGGGGCCGGCTCGACCGTGGCGCCGATCGACCGGGAGGACGCACTGGACCTCGTTCCGCCCGAGATCGGCGCCGGAGAGGCCGTGCTCGTCTTCATGGGCGCCGGGGATGTCACCGACCTCGCGCACGCGGCGGTCCAGCGACGGGCGGGCGATGCGGTGGGAGCGTGACGTCCCGCTCGCGCCCCTGGTCCGCTACCGGATCGGCGGCCCGGCCGCGCGGCTTGCGCGACCGCAGTCGATCGACGAGCTGGAGGCCGCCTTGGGCGAGACGTCGGGCCGAGGATGCCGCGTGCTGGGAACCGGTGCGAACCTCCTCATCGGGGACGGCGGAGTGTCGGAGCCCGTCCTCATCCTCGAGGGCGATTTCGGGGCCATCCGGGTGCGGGAGACCGCGATCGAAGCCGGGGCGGGCACCCGCTTGCCCGCTCTTGCCCAGGCCGCGCGCCGCCACGGACGATCCGGATTTCATTTCCTGGAGGCGGTTCCCGGCACCCTCGGCGGAGGCCTGCGGATGAACGCCGGATCGAGGGACGAGGGCCTCTGGGATCGCGTCGAATGGGCTGAAGCCGTGACGCCGGAGGGTGAACTGGCACGGGTCCGGCCCGAGGAGGCGCGGCCCGCGTACCGCCACGTGAGCGTGCCGGATGACTGGGTGTTCGTGCGCGCGCGTCTCGACGCGAGGCCGGCGGAGGCGGACGCCGTCCGCGAAGCACACCTGCGTTTCCGCGAGCGAAAGGTCCGCGATCAGGTGTACGACCTGCCCTCGGTCGGATCGACATGGAAGAACCCCGTTCCTCCGCATCCCCCGGCCTGGAAGATCGTCGACCGGGTGGACATGAGAGGGGCTCGGGTCGGAGGCGCCCAGATCCACGAGCGGCACGCGAATTTCATCGTCAACCTCGGCGGCGCCCGGGCCGCCGACGTGATCGGACTCATGGCGGAAACTCGCCGCCGCGCCCTGGCGCGTCTCCAGGTGGCGCTGGAGCCGGAGATCCATCTGTGGGGGTTCGACCCCGCACAGCTCGCCCGGGTGGGGGCTGCATGATCAGGCGCGCGCCGTCGCGCCCGCGGCGCATCACCCGCCGCGGACGCCGCAGGCTCCTCTTCGCACTGATGGTCGCTGCGATCGGTCTTTCCGTCCCCATCTGGGTGCCGCACCTCCTCGCCACGCTGCCCGCATTTCAGATTTCGGAACTCCGCGTGGTCGGGACCGGGCACATTCCGCCCGAAGAGATCCGGGCGCTCGCCTTGACCCCGGACGCATCGGTGTGGGACGACCCGGCGAGATGGGAGGAGCGCGTCCGCGCCCATCCGATGGTTCGCGAGGCAACGGCCCGCCGAGAGAGCTTCCGTACCCTTGAAATCGCGATCGTGGAGCGGCGTCCGGTCGCGCTGGTCGCGACGCCCGAACTGCGTCCGGTGAGCGGAGATGGCTACCTGCTGCCTCTCGAACCCTCCGCCGCCCCGCTGGACCTGCCGCTCGACCTGCCGATCGTCCAGGGGCCCGTCGAGACGGAGGGCGGTTTCGTGGCGGACCCGGAAACGCGGGAACTCATCCTTGCGCTGTCGCGCATGGATCGCACGCGGAGCGATTTCATTTCCCTCGTCTCCGAGGTCGGGCTCGCGGAGGAGGGGGGATACCGGTTCCTTCTCCTGCCCGGCGCCGGCGCGGATGTCGTTCTTCTGCCGAGCGATGAGCCCCTGCGCGCCCTCGACCGCGTCTCGATCGCGCTCGGGCAGATCGAGGATCGCCAGGTCGCACGTGCGGACGCGCGTTTCAGAGGCCAAGTTGTACTGACGCGCGGGGAGGAGCGATGATTCAGGGGGCGGGCATTGTCGGGGTGGATGTGGGGTCGACCA
>VXMQ01000148.1 GCA_009841015.1 Candidatus Palauibacter denitrificans
TCTCCGCACCATGTCGACCTCCACCCGCCCCGCGTCTCGCGCTCGCTGCCCCGAACCTACGCGGCGCGAGATGAATCCGCTCGCCGGTTTTCTCTCCCTTCTCTTCCCTCTCTCCCCCCTCCCCCTTCTCGCCCTTCTCGCCCTCGGAGCGTGCGGGGGGCCGGGAGCGGACGGGGCGGAAGCGGGAGCCGGCGCGGCGGAAGCGGCGGGAGCGGACGCGCCCGCAGCGGCCGTGCGGCCCGGGATCGATGTGCTGCTCGCCGATTCCTCCCATCTCATCGACGGGCGGCGCGTGGGGCTGATCACGAACCGGAGCGGCGTGGGGCGCGACGGGACGAGTACCATCGACCTCCTGCACGGCTACGCGGACGCGGAACTCACGGCCCTCTTCGCGCCCGAGCACGGGATCCGGGGCACGGAGGCGGAGGGCTCGGCGATCGACGACGCAACGGACGAAGGGACGGGGCTGCCGATCTACTCGCTGTACAGCGAGACGCGGGCGCCCACGCCGGAGATGCTCGCTTCGATCGACGTGCTCGCGTTCGACATCCAGGACATCGGCGCACGCTACTACACGTACGTGTCGACGATGGCGCTCGCGATGGAGGCGGCCGGGCGCGCGGGCATCCCGATGATCGTCCTCGATCGCCCGAATCCGATCGGTGGCCTCACGCAGGGTCCCGTGCTGGACCCGGCCTTCGCGACCTTCGTCGGCCTGTACCCGGTGCCGGTGCGCCACGGACTCACGGCGGGCGAACTCGCGCGCCTGTACCGGGGGGCGTTCGGCGTGGAGGTGGAGTTGCACGTCGTGCCGGCCGCGGGCTGGTCCGCGGAGCGCTGGTTCGACGAGACGGACCTCCCCTGGATCGCGCCGTCGCTCAACATGCCCTCGCTGGAAAGCGCCACTCACTATCCCGGCACCTGTCTGTTCGAGGGGACGAACCTCTCGGTCGGCCGCGGGACGCCGACCGCGTTCCAGGTGCTGGGCGCGCCGTGGATGGACGGCGAAGCGTGGGTGGCGGAGATCGGGACCGTCGCGGGCGCGGCGGAGGCAGCGGCGGTGACCGAAGCGGCGGGCGTCGCGCGACTGCCGGGGGTCGAAATCCGGGCGGTCGCGTTCACGCCGGAGTCGCCGAGCGACGGCAGGTTCGCGGGGGAGGAGATCTCGGGGATCCGCCTCACGGTGACGGACCGCTCGGCCTACGACCCGGTGCGGACCGCGGTGGCCGCGCTGCTCGCCGCGCGCCGGCTCTCCGGCGACGCCTGGGAGTGGAGGGTACGCCACTTCGACCGTCTCGCCGGCTCGGACGGCCTCCGGCTCGCCATCGACCGCGGCGCCCCGCTCGCTGAGATCACCGCGGAATGGGCGGCCGATGTCGCCGCCTTCGAGGCGCTCCGCCGCCCCTACCTGCTCTACCCCCGCTGACCCGCGCCCCTACCGGGGGACGATGATGCGGGCGGCCAGTGGTGAGACCTTCGCCTCCATGGGGGTCTCGCCCCGCGGGTCGCCGTCGATTTCTATGGCGACGGGCGGGTCGGCCTCGATCCGGACGCTGCGGGCCTGGAAGTAGATGATCTTGTCGTCCCCGGAGAACCGGTTTCGCGTGACGCGCCAGATGATGCGGGCGACCTCGGGGAGGTTGGTGGGGGCGTAGATGCACACGTCGATGAGGCCGTCCTGGAACGAGGCCCCAGGCGCCATCCGGAACTCCACGGGCAGCGGGCCGGCCCCGAGTTGGCCCGCGTTCGCGACGAGCACCATCGACGCCTTCACCTCCACCTCCTGGTCATCGGCGGTGATCCGGAAGTCGGCGCCGGGGCGGTTGATGACGTTTTTGAGCCCGCTGTAGATGTAGGCGCCGAAGCCGAGGCGGCTCTTGAGTTCGGTGGTGGCGTCGGCCATGACCTGCGCGTCGAGGCCCGCGCCGGCCATGAGCGCAAACGTCTCTCCGTTTGCTTCCGCGAGGTCGATCTTCGTCACCCTTCCCTCGACCGCGACCCGCACGCTGTCCTCCAGCGACGTGGGAATGTCGAAGTTGAGAGCGAGTTGATTGGCGGTTCCGAAGGGGATGATCGCCACGGGCACGGCCGTTCCGGCGACGCCGCGCAGCGCCACGCTCACGGTGCCGTCGCCCCCCGCCGCGACGATGGCCCGGTATCCGCGCTCCGCGGCCTGGCGGGCGACCTCCAGGCCTTCCTCGGAGTCCGCGGCCTCGACGATGTCGAAGGGGACGCCCCGCGCGGCGAAGGCACCCCCCAGCCGGCGGCGCGGCGTCTCGGGCCCCGTGGTGCCGCCGCCCGCGCCGGGGTTGAGGAGCACGAGGAATCGCTCCGAATCGGAATAGAGGTGCGCGCCGGTCATGGACGGAAGCTAGGCGCCGCTACCGGGAACCGCTGCGGCTGCCGCGGCCGCTCCCGCCGCCGTTACCGGAGCCGGAGCCGGGATCCTCCTCGGACTCCTCGCCGGAGCCGGAGCCTCCGCCGAACTCCCATTCGCGGAAGAGGAAGAGGCTGTAGGTGCGGTCGTTGGCGACGTTCGTGCCCACGCTGAGCCCGAACAGCCGCTCGTCGAACCGGCTCGCGGTGCCGGCTTCGACGGACCAGCCGGGGAGGAACGCCCAGTCCAGGGCGGCCCTCGGAGGCCCGCCGCCCAGCGGCTGCCAGTAGGAGAGGAAGAGCGCGTTGGTCGCGTACAACCCGAATTCCAGCGCCGTGCGCTCGAACAGGCTCCGATTCGCAACGCCGCCGGCGCCGCGTCCGGCGGCGATCGACGTCAGGTTGAAGTAGGTGATGCCGGTCGCCCCGAGCACGGACGTGAGCCCGGAACTCAGCGGACCGAAGACGAGTTGCTGCCCCACCCTCTGGGCGAGTTGCGGGTCGGCGGAGCGGTAGCACGGCGTCCCGACCGCGAGCAGGCAGTACTGGTCGGTGTCGCTCATGGGCGGGTTGCTCGTCAGGAGGACCTCCGGCTCGGTGGCGGTACCGGTGACCCGGGCCTCGACGAACACGGGGCCGTCGATGGTCCGGTCCCGGTATTCGGCGGTGATGTCGATGATGGGATTGAAGCCGGCGTCGCCGACGAACTGCATGCTTCCCGCGGTGATCCGGAGCGGGCGGGAGTACGGCGGCACGCGGTCGAAGAAGTACGTGCCCCGCGGCATCCCGGCGCTTCCGCTGATGTCGAGGATATCGAGGCGGCGGTCCATGTAGACGGAAATCCCCTCCCCCGTGACCTCCGCGTCGAGCCGCGCCGAGCGCAGGGAGAGGTCGGAGCCGAGATCGACGTTCGCGTCCAGGACGAGGTTGTCGAGGAACGGGTTCCGGAACTGCGCCAGGACGTCCGCGGACGCGTCGAGGAAGTCGAAGATTTCCACGTCGCCCGGATTGAAGACCTCGAGTCCGCGGAGGAACTCGTCCTGCTCGAGGTAGCCGTCGGAGAGGACGACGTCGGCGGTCACCCACGGCCTCGCGTAGGCGCTGTCGAGCCGCGCCTGGCCGGTCACGGCGAACTCCATGTCGTTGCGCACGATGCCGTGGAACTCGTCCGCCTCGAAGTCGAGGGCGAAGACGGGGTTCGTGATCCGGGCGATGTCCACGGTGCCGCGCGTCCGCAGCGAACCGCCGAGATCCGACCCCACGTAGGCCGAATCGACGAAGGCGAGCGAGGAACCCCGGAAGGCGATCCCGGCGCCGACATCGGTGAGCCAGACCCCGAGGTCCGGCACCCAGCCCCTGCCGTTCACGAGGCGCAGGGCGCCGTCATAGCGGAGGGCGCCGGGGGCGCCGCGAATCGAGAAGTCGCTCTCGGCGATGCCGGTCACCTCCTCGAACGTCGGCAGCACAAGTTCGACGAGCGCCAGCGGGAGACGGTCGCCGGTCAGGTCGAGGTCGAACGGGTCGTCCAGGAGGCGGCGTTCCACCGGCAGGATCGCGAGATCGGTCGCCACGGAGCCGCCGAGCCGGCCCAGGAGGGCGCCGCCGTCGATGAGGTCGATCTCTCCCGAGAGATCGCGGGCGGCGTAGCCGACGCGCGCGTTCAGTGCCTCGTAGCCCTGATGCTGGAGGGACGGATCGAGGACCTCGAATTCCGCCGTCACGTGGGGTTCCGCCAGCGTGCCCGTCGCCGTCACGGTCCCTCCGAACGTGCCTCCGAGGATCGGTTGCTCCGAGAGCAGGTAGCCGAACTGGTCCACGCGCACGCCGAAGATCTCCACGTCCAGCGATCCCTCGCCGGCGGCGGGGATGCGGCCGTCGGCGCGGAGCCGGCCCAGTTGACCGTTCAGAAAGAGGTCCTCGACGAGCAGCGCCGAGTCGGAATAGACGAGTCTGGCCGGCGTCACGAGCGCGGACTCGAGTTTGCCGAGACGGAACCGGAGGTCCGTCAAACCGGCGCTCCAGAGGTCGCCCCCGACCACGACGCCCCGGCCCGAGACCTCGAGGCTGGAGTCGCGCTGCGCGTAGAATTCGGCGTCCAGCGCGTCGGCGCCGGACTCGCCGGCGTCCGCGCGGGCGAGTCGCAGGGTCAGCGAGTCCACCCGCCGCCCATCCAGTTCGACGTTCGTCGCGGTGAACCGGGACCGCAGGTCGCCGATGCGCGGCGGGTCGAACAGTTCGACGCGGGCCGAGAACGCTCCGGCGCGGTAGCCGCGGAACCGGGCGTCCGTGGCCGCGATGTCGGCGTCGAGCGTGAAGTCTCCCCAGCGGCCGGTGGCGGTGCCGCGCGTCTCGAGTCGGCCTTCCAGCCCCTCCGTCGGCCGCTGGTCTCGCCGGGCCTGGCCCAGCAGCTCCTCGATGGTCTCGAACAGCGCTTCGCCGGCCTCGGCCGCCGCGGCGCCCGGAATCTCATCCACGAACCAGCGGTCCCAGTCAGAGAGGTCGGGAGCCTGCGCCTCGAAGGCGATCTGCCCGCTCCGGTCCTCCGCGAGCCCGAAGTCGCCCCGCGCCGAGAGCGTCCCCACGTCGGAGGCGAGGAACGCGCTGTCGATCGTCGCCACGCCGTCGGCCACCCGCAGCCGCACGCGACTGTCGAAGATCTCGGCCTGGTCCACCTGGGAGGGGAGGACTTCGACGTCGAACGCGGCATCGAGCGTCGCGGGATCGAGCCCCTCTCCCTGCACCCGCCCGCGGACGGCGAGCCGGGACGCCGGGGCGCCCTCGACCCACTGGTCCAGCGAGAGGTCCGTGCCCTCGATCTCGGTGTCGTAGCGCAGTTCCTCAGCCGCGAGGTCGAAGTCCCCGTTCAGCGTGAGCCGGCCGCGTTCCGATTCGAGTTCCGCCTCGAGGGCCATCGCCTCGAGACTCCCGCGCGCCCGGATGGGACCCGTCACGGTGCCCGCCAGTTCGATGCCCGAGGTCCAGGGGCGCAGCAGTGTGAGCGCCAGCGGGTTCGCGTCGATCGCCGCGTCGACCTGCGACCGGGCGAGGTTCAGGAACCCGGAACCCGAGAAGCGCGAGCGGTCGCCGACCGGGGTCAGGTGCTCGACGGCACCGTCGAACGCGACGCCGCTGTCCTGTTCGCGGTCGAGGGTGAGGGTCCCCTGGAAGCGCCCGTCGATCCCCAGGTCCATGCCGATGAGACGGGTCCAGCGGGACTCGAAGCCGGCGACTTCCACTCCGAGGCGCCGGAGGCTCAGGAACTCCTCGCCGATGCCGACGCCGCCCCGCGCCTGCAGGCTGGAGGGCGGCGTGTCCGGATCGGGATCGTGCAGGGTGAGATCGGCGACGATCATCAGGTCGTCGACGAAGCCCGAGCCGCGCAGTATGCCGCGGATCGTCCCCGGCAGCATCTCCGGCACCGCGGCGGCAAGCGGGCGGTCCGCGACCCCGCCGCCATCGGCGACCGCCTCGCCGTCGGCAGCACCCTCGCCGGGAGCGGGCACCGAGTCCTGTCCGAGGAGGGGGGCCAGGTGCGCGAGGTCGAAGGGCGCCAGCGTGACGCCGATCCGACGGAACCGGGGGCGCTCACCGAGGGTGAGGGCGAACCCCCCGGTCATGCGCGTCTCGCCCGTCCGGAAGTCGCCGTTCGTCACGTCCACGACCGCGTTGCCGCCGCGGCCGCTAAGGTCGATGGACATGGGGCCGCCCCCGGTCTCCGGGAGGTCGATGGGCAGCCAGCGGAGGTCGCGGACGTCGAGCGGTTCGGCCTCCAGCGCGAACTCGAAATCGAGGCCGTTCGAGGCCATCCACCCTCCCCCGCGGATCGTCGACCGGTCCGTCTCGAACGTCTCGATGTCGACGTGGGCCGTGTCCCCGATCGTCAGGTCCATCCGCAGGTTGGAGAAATCCAGGGGCTGGTTCACGGCGAGCAGCGTGGCGGCCGCCTCCTCGACCTCGATCATGAAGGGGGCCTCGGGATCCGTCACCCGCGCGACGGGGAAGCGGCCGCGGAGGTCCGTCAGTTCGAACACGCGCTCGAATTCGCCGTCCGGCCGCTCCCGCAGGGCCCAGGGCGACTCGCCCGCCCGCGCCTCGCGCAACGCCTCCGCCTTCGCGGCGCCGGTCATGGTTTCCGTCCACGGCGTGCGGATTTCGATGCGGCCGGAGGCGACCGTCGCGTCATGCAGGAGGATACCGAGCGCGGCCTCCGGCGCCGCGGCCGGGCCCTGGTCCGGACTCCGGTCCTGACCCCCGGATGGGGCGAAGGAGAGGGATGCCGGGAGGAGCGAGGCCGCCGCCACGGCCCCCGGCTCTGCCGCCGGGTCGGGTGGCGGCGGTGCGGACGGCGCCGGCGTTGCGGCCGGCAGCGGCGGCTCGGGCCGCGGGGGCGGTTCGAAGATGCGGTCGTAGTTCCAGCGGCCGTCCGGGTACTGGCGCAGGCGGAGGTCCAGCCCGCGGGCGTGGAACCGGCCCACGTCGAGTTGCTGCCGCAGGAGCGCCACCGGGTCGTGCTCCATCGTGACGGTGTCGAGCGCCAGGAACAGTTCCCCGTCCGCGTCGAGGATCTCGAAGCGGGAGACGGTGAGGTCGCTGAGGAGATTGCCCGAGATGGCGTGGCCGATGCGCACCTCCCCGTTCACGCTGCGGGCAAGGGCGCTTTCGAGCAGCGAGAGGGCGGCGTCCCGGCCCCCGGCGGTCTGCGTGATCCCGATGAAGACGCCGAGCACGAGCAGGCCCGCGACGACGGCCGCCGGCAGGACGATCCGTCGCCGCCGCGGCGCGGGCGCGCTGGCCTCGTGCGCGGACCCCGACCCGTTCGCCTCGTGCCCAAACCCGTCCGAGCCGGACACGGAATCCGGCGGCGTGGTCGGCGCGGGGGGGCGGTCGCCGGGACTCAGAACGCTTCTCCGATGGAGACGTGGATCTGCACGCGGCGCCAGAGTTCGAGCAGGGGGTGCGGATTGTCGAACCGGAAGGGGTCGAACCTGACGGGCCGCGGCATCTGGACCAAGGTTCCGTCCTCCGTGGAAACAATCGCCGGTAACTCGGTCGCGAAGGTTGTATTGTACCCGATATCGAGCCGGATGGAACCGATCGGGCTCGCGTAGCGGAGTCCCATGCCCGGCGTCCACTGGAGCTTTCGAAGCTCCGTGAGCCGCTGCGAGACGCTTCCCGCGTCCCCGAAGAAGACGAGGCTCCACCGGTCGCTGAGGTACCGCCGCAGTTCGATGCTGAGTTCAAGGTGGGCGTCGCCGCCGCGCGGCCGAGGGTCGAAGGCGCCGGGGTTCTCCGTCGCGAGTTGTTCCACGCACGCCTCGAAATCTCCCGCCGGGCAGTCTTCCCCTTCATCGGCCACGAGCACGCGGGGGCCGAGCAGGTTCTGGCCCACGCCGCGAACGCTCTGCGAGCCGCCGACGAAGAAGCGCCGGGACGGATGGATGAGCCGGTCGGTCCGGGGCGCGCCGGGCGTGAAGATGCGCGTGCCGGGGAAGCGCACGATCCCGGCCCGCGCGCGCGCCGCAATCACGAGGCCGGGTTCGAGTTCCCGGAAGAGCGCGGCCTGCGCCACGATCCGCGCGTACCGGTACTGCGAGCCCGTCATCTCGTGGGCGACCTCCCCCTCCGCCGTCAGGTAGTGGCCGCGGGTGGGGCGGAGCGCGTCGTCCGTCTCGTTGTAGAGCCCGGAGAGGGTGAGGGGCGCCAGCCAGCGCGACCGCGATACGGTGACGATGTCCTCGGGCTCGCAGAAACCGAAGTTGATGCAGAAGAAGATGTCCGCGGACTGCTCGCCGAAGCCGGTGTAGCCCGGCGAGTACGAGAGGGTGGCGGACATCCTGCGGCTGAGTCGGCGCGTGAGGCCGATCTCGGCCCCGAAGCCCTCCTGGATGAAGACGTCGGGGATCGTCTCCCGTTCGACGAAGACCCGGGCGCTGAAGCTGTTCTCGGCCGAAAGGGCGACGGGGATGAGCAGTTCCGCCTCGAGCAGGTAGTTTAGCGTGCGGAAGTCGGGGTCGGCGCCCACCTGGGAGCAGGGGAAGGACCCGTCGAACTGGTCCGCGGCGATGTTCCCGAGCTGGCCGGTGAGCTGCAGCCGCCGGGCCGCGCCGAAGAGGTTGCGGTGCGTCAGCCGCGTCTGCGCCCGCAGGCACTGGTCGGTGCTCCATCCGCCGCCGATCCGGGCCGCCCGCGGTGGGGCCGGCGTGACCTGGACGACGAGATCCAACGCCGAGTCGGCGGTGGCGGCCTCGGGCGGCGGCGATTCCCGGCGGATCGAGGCGAAGCGGACGGCCTCGAGGCCGAAGAGGTTCCGCTGCCCCTCCTGCTCGGCCTCCTGGTTGTAGTAGTCGCCGGCGCGCAGGGTGAAGAGGTCGCGGATCACATCCTCGCCGATCGTCTCGCCGCCCTCGATCCGGACCTCCCTCAAGCGATAGCGGGCGCCGGGGCGAACGTCGAGCGCCACCTGCGCGGTCCCGTCCACCCCGCGGGCGAAGTCCTCGAGCGCCATCGCGTTGACGTAGCCCTGCCGGCGCAGCGAACCGATGAGGCTGTCCACGCCGGCCTGGAGCCGCCCGCGGTCGAAGGGGTCGCCGACGCCGATGTCGACGAGGCCCGCGGCTTCCTCCGCGCCGAGGGCTTCGGGCAGCCCCTCGATGGAGAACTCGTCGATGAGGGTCGCGGGGCCTTCCTCGATGATGAACGAGACGCTGGCGTCGACGCCGTTCGTGCGGACGACGTGGCGGACGTCCGCCTCGAAGTGGCCGCGGAAGTTGTAGTACAGGCGGAGCCGGTCCGCGTCGACCCGGACGTCGAGCGTGTCGAGAAAGGCCCGGCGGTGCGCGAACCCCCAGTTCGTCAGCAGGCAGAAGGGGGACAGCAGGAGGCTCGTGCATTCGGTGCTGCGCGTAACGATTACCGCGCGCAACTCGCCGTCGGAGAGCGTCTCGTTGCCGCGGAAGCGGAGGGAAGTGACTTCGGCGCGGCGCGGTCCCGCCTCGCCGGCGGCCTGCGCGCCGAGCGGCGATGGCCCGAGGTGCGGCGAAGGCCCGACGAACGAAGGCAGCCCTGCGAGGGTGACGGCCAGCGCCAGCCCGGCCAGAGCCGCGGGTTTCACACCGCCGCCTCTGCGGCCCGGCGGCGCAACCTGAGGACGAGCGCGATGCCCCCCGCGAACAGCAGGACGGAGATCACCTGCGCGAGCGTGACGCCTCCGAAGAAGCGGTCATCCTTGGCGCGGAAGATCTCGATGACGAAGCGCTCGACCGCGGCCATCGCGAGCCACATGCCGAACAGCCATCCCTGGACGTGAGGGTGCCGCCGCAGCCCCCACAGGATGAAGAAGATGACGAGCGAGAGTCCCGTCTCGTAGAGTTGCGTGGGGTGCACGGCGAGGACTTCCGTGTCGGGGATCGCGGAGTCCACCTCCGCCCCGAAACGCCGCAGGTTGCCGGCGGTCGTGGGCGGCAGGCCGTTGGGGAAGGCGATGCCGACCCACGATTCCGTCGGCCGCCCGTAATCGTCGCCGACGAGGAAACAGCCGATGCGCCCGATCCCGTAGGCGAGCGGCAGCGCCGGCGCGATCGCGTCCACCCCGAGGCCGGGGGCGACGGGGCGCCGCCGCAGCACCCACATGACGCCGATGAGCCCGCCGATGAACCCGCCGTACCAGACGAGCCCGCTGCGCGAGAAGATCATCCCCAGCGGATCGACCGCGGTCCGGTCCCAGTAGAGGAGTACGTAGTAGATCTTCGCCCCGACGATGCCGCCGATCAGCGCGCCCAGGAGCATGTCGGCCGCGAGTTCGCGCCCCGCGCCGAGACGCGCCGTTTCCGCCCGCAGCACCATGTACCCGCTCAGAAAAGCGAGCGCCATCATCACTCCGAAGGAGGTGATGGTGAACTCGCCGAGTACCGGCAGCGTCAGTGTGAAGAGTTCGGGATACACGTCTGGTACGCTCCTCGTTGGCTGCTGTGCTGGTCGTTGGCGGTCCGGCTTCCGCTCCGGCCGCTACGCCAGGCCGGGAAACGCGAGCGCCGCCTCGGCGTTGAGCGACCACGGGCTGCGTTCCCCTCTCGCCAGGCGGAACCGCGCGGCGGCGGCGATCATCGCCGCGTTGTCCGTCGCGAGGCGGGGAGAGGGGGCGTACAACTCCCCCGACGAGCCCAGACGCTCGGCTAAACCTTCACGAAGACGGGAGTTCCGCGCCACTCCCCCGCCCAGCACGACCCGCCGGCAGCCCGTCTGTTCCACCGCGCGTCGCGTCTTCTCGGCGAGGACGTCGACCACGGCCTCCTGAAAGTCCGCCGCCAGGTCGTCCACGGCTTCGACAAGGGCGCCCTCCGCTTCCAGTTGTTCGGCGACCCGCGCCACGGCGGTCTTCAGACCGGAAAAGGACATGTCGTAGTACGCCGGATCACCGCGGACGTCGCGCCGGCTCAGCATCGGGCGCGGGAGCCGGAAGCGTCCCGGCGCGCCCCCGGCCCCCTGGCCCCCGGCCGCCGCGCTCCGGGCCACCGCGCTCCGCTCCGCCGCGCGCTGGATCTGGGGCCCGCCGGGATACGGCAGTCCGAGCCGGCGCGCGACCTTGTCGAACGCCTCGCCCGCCGCATCGTCCCGGGTCCCGCCCAGGAGGCGGTAGCGCCCCCACGCGCGCGCCTCCAGCAGGAGGGTATGTCCACCCGATACGAGGAGGCCGATGAAGGGGGGATGCGCATCCTCGTGCTCGAGCGCGGTGCCGAACAGGTGCCCCTCCATGTGGTGGACGCCGAGGAGGGGAAGCCCGCGCGCGAAGGCGTAGGCCTTGGCCCAGTTCACGCCTGCGAGCAGGGCGCCGACCAGCCCTGGGCCCGCCGTCACGCCGACGCCCGTGATGTCCGCGTGGTCGACGTCCGCTTCCCGCATGGCGTGCCGCACCATCGCGTCGAGCGAGCGGAGGTGTTCGCGGGCGGCGATCTCCGGCACGACGCCCCCGAAGGCGGCGTGCGCGTCCTGCGAGGCGATCGCGAGACCCCGGATCCCGCTGCCATCCACGATGGCGGCCGAAGTCTCGTCGCACGAGGTCTCGATGCCGAGGACCGGCCCGTCCCGGAAGTCGGCAGCGGGCGGGGCGGTGCGCGCGGCGGCGCCCGCGGCGGGCGGCGCGTCTATCGGTCGGGCGGGTTGGCGGCGATACCCGCGCTCACCCGCTCCGGAACGAGGTCGATCGTCACCGTTCCGGCCACGGTCTCGGGCAACTGGGCGCGCACGGGATAGGAGCCGGTCGACTCGAAGGAATTGGGGATGTCGACCGTTACGCGCACGTCGCCCGGATCGAGTCCGTCCACGACGGCCGCGGGTCCGGTGACGGCCACGGTGATGGAGGGCGGATCCACCGCGGCCATGAGGGCCCGCGGGCCCGTGGTGACGACTTCGATCGCGAACAGGCGGGTGCGGAGCGAGTCGACCTCGACGGTCGCGATCACGGTGGCGGGCTCGACCGAGAGCCCCGCGAGATCCGGCGGCAGGGCGATCTCGAGCTGCTGCGTCACGCGCGAGGAGACCGCCCCCACCTCGAGCGTGGCCGTCGTCACCTCCGAGATCTGGTTGACGAAGGACGCGGGGCCCTGGAGCCAGACGCTGTCCGGGGCGACGTGCATGCCGACGACCAGCACGCCCGCCGCCGCCCTCGCGTCCGTGCGGCCGGAGACCGCGACCCGCTTCCCCACCCGCTCCTCGAGATACACGGTCACGGCTCCCGGAGAGACGCCCACGGGATCGAGTCCGAGTTCGCGGTCGTAGATGACCTCGGAGGCCGAGAGCGGAACCTGGACCACGGTGTCCTCGACCTGGTCGAGCACCTTTCGGATCACGGGCCTCTCGAAGCGGGCGGCGAACATCTGGTTCCGGCGGCCGCGGAAGGTCGTGGTGATCTCGGCGGGCCGCACCTCCCGCAGACTCCAGGCGGAATCGCTCACCTGGATCTCGAGGAGCGTCGACACCGGCTGCTCGGCGATCTCGGCGTCGGCGGAGACGCTGAGCCAGAGGAGCACCGACAGTACGATCGCCGCGACCTTGTAGGGCCAGTTCTTTGTGAACGCGCTCTTGAAGTCCATTCATCCGTCTCCTGGCGCCTGCCTGTTTCCGGGGGTCGGGGGAACCGTGTCGCGGACGGCGTCCCTCCCAGGATCCGCGGCGGCCGAGTCCGGCGGCGTCCCGGCCACGATCACGGAGACGAACCCGTCCCCCCGCAGGGCGGCGCCGGGGTCCGGGCTCTGAAAGATGACGCGTCCCTGCACCTCGGGCGCCTCGGCCTGGTAGCGGACGGCGCCCAGGCGGAGTTCGACCTCCTCGAGGATGAGATCGAGGTCGTCCACATGGCGCCCGTGAAGGTCGGGAACGGAGACGATCGCCTTCCCCTGGCTGACGAAGAGCCGGACGCGGGCGGGGAGCGGGAGGCTCGACCCCGCGGGGGGCTCGGTGCGGATCGCGCCGGTAACGGCGCTCTCATCGGTTTCCTCGATCTCGATCTCGAAGCCGAGGCGGGTGAGGAGGGCCGCGGCTTCGCGGCCCGGAAGGCCGGCGAGGTCGGGGACGAGGCGTGTTTCGATGCCGGCGCTCGTCGTGAGCACGATCGTGTCCCCGGCCCGGGCGAGCTGGCCGGGGAGCGGCCGCTGGGCGACGACGCCGCCGACGGGAATCTCGCCGTGATGGAGACGGCCCTGCTCGGTGGAGACGAGCCCCAGCGCGGAGAGGCGTTCGCCGGCCCCGGCCAGCGAGACGCCGGTGAGGTCCGGGATCTCGGTGAAATCCACATCGGTCGGATCTTCCGCCGCCGGGAAGAGCCGGATCGCGGCGAAGGCGTAGCCGATGCCGAACATGGCGGCGAAGAGGAGGACCAGGCGCAAGAGTCTCACGGGGCCCTCACGCGATCCGCCGCAGGCGCGCCGCGTAGGCGCCGTCCGTGCCGGTGAGCCACGGGCGCACGAAGAGGTCGCCGCGCGGCGTCGTGCAATCGCCGCGCGCGCCCTCGGGGTGCGGTTCGCGCCGGTAGTCGGGCCTGCGGTCCAGGAAGGCGTCCACCTGTTCCTCGTTCTCCTCGCGTTCGAGCGAACACGTGCTGTACACGAGCAGCCCGCCCGGTCTCACGGCCGCGGCGCACGCGTCCACGATCTCGCGCTGCAGGGCCACGAGGTCGTCGAGGCCGCGCTGTTCGAGCCGCCAGCGGGCGTCGGCCCGCCGTCGCAGTACTCCGGTGCCCGTGCAGGGCACATCGGCGAGCACGGTCCCGGCCTCGGCGACCGGAAGCCGCCGCGCGTCGGCGACGGCCGCGCTCACCGGCAGCCCGAGCCGGCGGGCCGGCGCGCCGAGGCGGGCCAGCCGCCGGTGCGAGATGTCGAGCGCCACGACCGGCACGCCGTACGCCGCGGCGAGCCCAAGGGCCTTCGTGCCCGGGGCCGCGCACACGTCGAGCACCGGCTCCCCGAGCCGGCCGCCCACATAATCTACCACGGCGGAGGCCGCAGGGTCCTGAATCACGGCTCGCAGGCCGGACAGCGCCGTCCCGGGCAGTCCCTTCTCGAGCCGGAAAGAGCGCGGCCAACCCGGGACGGGATCGAGTTCCACGCCGTCGGGAGGCGCCGGATCATCCCCGGTCAGCAAGCGGACGACGACGTCCGGCGCGCGGTTCTGCTGCTCGACGAGGCGCCGCACATCCGCCAGTTCCCAGCGCGCGAGCCACCGCCGGACGAGCCACTCCGGGTGCGAACCCCAGGACGACAGGTGCCCCACCGGATCCACGTCCGGATCGGGAAAGGGACCGGCGGCCGCGAGCGCGTCGGGTCCGGCGCCGGAATCGCCGTCGCGGCGCCTCGCGAGCGCGCGGAGAACGGCGTTCACATACCCGGCGCGGCCCCGCCCCAGCGCCGAACGCGCCGCGCCGACGGTCTCGCCCACCGCCGCGTGGTCCGGCGTCCGCAATTCCGTCAGCTGGTACGCGCCGATGCGAAGCCAGTCGCGCACCGCGCGGTCCATGCGGGCCGGCGGCCGGTCCGCGCAGGCCCCGATCCAGGCGTCGAGGCGGGCGCGCAGGCGGAGGCAGCCGAAGGCGATGTCGAGCGCGAGTCCGCGGTCGGCCGGGTCCACGGCCGGGAGGATGCGCGAAGCGGCCCGGTCGGAGCGCGTCCCGCGCCGCACCTCGCCCAGCATCCGGTGGGCCGCCGCGCGGGGGTTCAAGCCGGCGGCGGCACGCCCTCGAGCGGGCTCGAAGGCACCGCCCATTCGCGTCGGGGCATGCGGCCGGCGACGTATGCGCACCGGCCGGCTTCCACCGCCAGCCGCATGGCGCGGGCCATCTCCACCGGGTCCTCCGCCTCGGCGATCGCCGTGTTCATGAGGATCCCGTCCACGCCCTGCTCCATCGTCGCGCAGGCGTCGGATGCCGTGCCCACCCCGGCGTCGACGATGACCGGAACGGACAGGCGGGACTTTATGATGCGGATGTTGAGCGGATTGAGGAGCCCGAGACCACTCCCGATGGGCGAGGCGAGCGGCATCACCGCGGCGGCCCCGGCCTCCTCGAGCCGCAGCGCCGTGATGAGGTCGTCGTTCGTGTACGGGAGCACGACGAACCCCTCCGCCACGAGCACGCGTGTGGCCTCGATCAGCTCCTCGGTGTGCGGGAGGAGGGTGTCGGGGTCGCCGATGACCTCGAGCTTTACCCAATCGCTCAGGCCGGCCGCCCGCCCCAGTCGCGCCGCGCGGATCGCCTCCTCGGCGCTGTAGCAGGCGGCGGTGTTCGGCAGGAGGCTGAACTCGTCCGGGCTCAGCGTGCCGAGGATGTCGTCGCGATCCGGGTTCTCGATGTCGACCCGGCGCACCGCGACGGTGACCATGTCGGCGCCGGAGGCCCGGATCGCCTCGAGCATGACCTCGCGGCTCGGGTATTTCCCCGTTCCGACGATGAGCCGGGAAGCGAACGTGCGGCCGGCGATTTCGAGTGGAGCCATCTCAGCCGCCTCCCACGAAATGGACGAGTTCGACGTGGTCACCCGCCTCCAGTTGCACGCTCTCGGTCTCGGGCGGACGGACGATCCGCCGGTTGAGTTCGACGACGAGGGTGCGGCCATCGAGTCCGAGATCCCGAAGCAACGTCGCGACCGACGTTCCCGCGGGAACGTCCCGCTCCCGACCGTTCACCTGTATCTGCATGATCTCCATGAAGTCCGTTTCCGGTCCGCGATCCTCGCGATCCTCCCAATCCTCCCGGCAGTGCGTTTCCGTCCGGTCAGCGGGCCCGCCGGTGCAGCCGGTCGAGCTGTCGGCCAAGGCCACGCGCGGCGTGCGCGGGGTCGCGCGCGGACCACACGGCCCGCCCCACCACGATGCCGTGCGCTCCGGCCTCCGTCACCTCCCCGACCCGATCCGCGTTCACGCCGCCGATCGCGAGGATCGGGGGCGGACGCCGGGCGGACGGCCGCTGAACGACAAGCCGGTGGGCGGCGAGTCGGCGGCGGACCGCGGACACGACGGCGGGACCGCTTCCCTCAACTCCCGGGTGCGAGGGCGTCGCGTAGATCGTGCCGAGCACGAGGTAGTCGGCGCCCTCCCGGGCGGCCCGCAACGCGCCCTCCGCGTCGTGCACGGAGGCCCCGATCGCGAGCCTCCGCGCGCATGCTGCGACCACGCGGCGCGTCTCCTCCACCCCGAGCGCGGTGCGCCCAAGTTGTACGGCGCTGGCACCCGCCGCCAGCGCCACATCG
Source organism: Candidatus Palauibacter denitrificans (assembly GCA_009841015.1). GTDB lineage: Bacteria > Gemmatimonadota > Gemmatimonadetes > Palauibacterales > Palauibacteraceae > Palauibacter > Palauibacter denitrificans. Next base: position 16,110 of record VXMQ01000148.1, read on the forward strand.
GGCCGCCCGTTCACGACGAGCCAGCTCCCGGCGCGCGATGCGATCGGGGCGAGTCGGTCCGCGATTTCGAACAGGCGGCCGCCGCCGATCCGGGCCCGCAGATGGACGGCGACGGGGGCCGCGCGCTCCAGCACGCGTTCGACCGCCGCCAGCCCGGCCGGGCCGTGCGGACCGTGTGCGCCGTGCGGGTCGCCCAGCTCCTTCTCCGAGGCGAGGACGTGCAGTCGCGGGAGTCGTGGTTCAGCCGAAGCGGACCTCCCTCGGATCCGGGAGGCCCCGCACCCACTGGGCCGCGCTCATGCGGCGGCGGCCCGCGGGCTTCACGGCGCCCACGGTGAGCGTGCCCGACCCTGTCGCGACGCGCAGTCCCCGCACGGGATCGGCCCGGACGACCGTGCCAGGCGCGGCGCCCGCGCGGAGACCGTCAACGCCGGGCTCGAAGCACTGCAGCGTCCTCCCGGCGAGGGCAGCGGGCGCAGCCAGCGAGGTCCACGCGGCCGGCCACGGGTCGCAGCCGCGGAGCCAGTCCGCGACCTCGGCCGCGGGGCGCGACCAGTCGATGCGCGCGGTCTCCCGGTCGAGCTTCGGCGCCCATGTCGCGCGCGCGTCGTCCTGCGGCCGCTCCACCGCCCGCCCCGAGGCCAGGTCCTCGAGCACGGCGACGAGCCGTGCGCCGCCCGCCTTCGCGGCCTCCGCGTACAGCTCCCCGGCCGTCATCGCCGCCGGGATGGGGATGCGGGTCTGTCCGAGCACGGGACCCGCGTCGAGTGCCGCGACCATGCGCTGGATGCTGACCCCGGACTCGCGGTGCCCCCGGATGATGGCCCAGTTGATGGGAGCTGCGCCGCGCAGCGCGGGCAGAAGCGACGCGTGCACGTTCAGCGACCCGAGCGGCGGCAGGTCCAGCGCCGGCGGCGGGAGGAGACGGCCGTACGCCGCGACGACGGAGATGTCGGGGCTCAGGCGGCGGGCATCGGCGAGGAAAACCTCCTCGCCGGGACGCTCGGGCTGGAGCACGGGCACGCCGGCCTCGAGCGCCCACGCCTTCACCGGACTCGTCCGCGGACGCCTCCCCCGGCCGGCGGGCCGGTCCGGGTTCGTGACGACGCCCGCGATGTCGTGCCCCGCCCCCCGCATCGCTTCCAGCGAGGGGAGTCCGAACTCCGGCGTACCCCAGAACAGAACTCTCATGGGAAGAGGACCCTCATGCCGCCCGCAGCCGCTTCAGTCCCGCTCCTGTTTCCGCCACTTCGCGAGCAGGATCTTGCGCTTG
>VXMQ01000210.1 GCA_009841015.1 Candidatus Palauibacter denitrificans
GGCGATGCAGGAGTTCCGAGACCTCGGGACGGCGGCGGACTGGGAGGCCGTCGGCAATTTCTACTCCGAATCCCCGGACTTCCATTTCTACGAAAACGGCGTACTCCAGTATCGGAGCGCGGCGGATGTCCGAGCCGCATTGGAAGCGTTTCCTCCGGGGACGCGCATCGAGACGGAATACCGGGATACGGATGTCGTGGCGCTGGCGCCGGGACTCGCCCACGTCCGCGCCCGCTTCGAGAGCACGTTCAGGGGCGCCGATGGGTCCGCCTTCAGCTTCGGCGGAGCCGTGACGCTGATCTGGACGCACGAGCCCGGAGGCTGGCGCATCCTCGGCGGCCACTCCTCGGCTCCGGTCCCGCGCGGAGGGTAGCAGCCCGTGGCAAAAGCCCCGCCCGACAGGGCTCCTCCGGAAACCGGCGATGCGCCCTGGGACGCCGTCGAGTCGCTCTTCCAGCGCGGGATGGCCGCGCGGCGGGAGGGCCGGACGGACGAGGCGATGCGGCACATGAAAGCGGCCGTCGCGCTCGCCCGCCGCGGCGAGGATCCGCTCGCGCTCGCCCGCGCCCTTCACGGACAGGCGAACGTCGAGCGGGACCGAGGGCGAACGCGCGCGGCACTCGATCTCTACCTCGAAGCCGTCCCGCTGTGCCGCCAGGGGGACGATCCGCTCGTCTTCGCCCACACCGTGCGTCATCTGGGGGACGTCCTCCGGGAGCTGGGCGACCTCACGAAAGCGGAACGGTGCTATGCGGAAGCGCTGGCCGCGTACCGGGCGGATCCGGCCACCCCGCCGCTGGATGCCGCCAATGCCGTGCGGTCCGCAGCCATCCTGTCCGAGGCACGGGACGAGCCCGACCAAGCCCGGCAGCGGTGGCGCGAGGCCCTCGACCTGTACCGCCGGGCCCGCATCGAAGCCGGCGTATCCGAGAGCGCATCCCACCTCGAACGCCTCCGCTGACGTCCCGCCGGGGACGCCGCCCGCCGTCTCCACCTCCAAAATAGGGGTCTCGGCACCCAAAATTGGGGGCTTACGCAAACGCACGACGGCGTCATATCGGTTTCGGAGCGAGTCCCGGGGAACGAGTCCCCGGGGAGCGAGAAATCTTCGACCCCGGAGGCCGGCTGCTCGGATGTTCCCACCCCGGTTCGTACCTGCGTTTCCTCCGTCGGCCCGCCACGCCGCCGCTGCTGCTGATAGCCGCTTTCCTCGCATTCGGCTGTGACAGCGGACTACTCGTCGAGGGTGCGGTGAAGCACGGGGTTGGCGCCTCCTCCGCCCTTCATCCGGTCGCCGGGCCGCAACCGAAACTCGGCGACCACGATCCGGAGGCCAAAGTGTACGAATCCCTGAGGCCGAAGGCCGAAGTGCTCGCCGAACTGAAGAGCGGCGAATGTCTGGCGCATTTTGCGCGGGCGGGATCGGACAAGTTTTGGCCAAGCCTCCCTTCAAGCTGGACGCGGACGGGTGGCTGAGGGTGCGCGACGAGTGGAAGGGCTCGGAATCCGGCTCCGCGTCCGTGGCGCCGGACCTGGGGCAGGAGCGATCGCCGAGTTCTTCGGGTTCCGGTCCGGGCCGGCTTGGGCGCTCCGCGGGCCCGTGCCACTGGACGATCATCTGGGATGCGGATGAAGAGGAGTGGGTGGCCATGCATCGGTGTCCGGAGATCGTGGTGTGCGGGGCCGGCCTGGACTGGGACGAAGCGTCCGGGGCGTGTGTGGCCACCGGCGGCGGGTCGGGCCCAACCGTGGCGCCGCCGCCTCCAGCGCCGCCATCGCCTCCCCCCGACGGTTCAAGCGGCGGGACATCGCCTCCCCCGGCCCCGCCATCGGAGCCGGCGTGTACGGACGACCAGATTGCGATCGCCGCCGAGTACAACGACCCGGTGACGTGGCCCTGCACGACCTTCACGCACTCCGTGACGACGGGGAGGGGGACGCACGGGCACGCGACCGGGTATCTCACGGACAGCTACATCTCCGGCAGCGGCAACGTGCTTTCCGGGGTCGCGGCGGCCGGCGTGACCGGCGCGGTCATCACGTCCGATTGGCGATGTCCGACGGGCAATTCGAACGTGGGAGCGACAGGCCTTAAGCACGTCCACGGCCGGGCCGGAGACTTCTGGGCTCCCGGCTTCCTCGCGAAGGCCGATGGAGCGGGCGCGACGCCTGCGGAGGAGAAAGTGGCGAGGGCACTCCACGCGGAGTTCGTAACGGCGGCGGTCGCGGCGGGCAGGACGGGACATACGCCCTTCGGATACGACGGCACCCACAAGGATCACATCCACATCTACTGGTAGGGGGAAAATGCGGCACACAACGATGAACGTCCTGCTCTTGGTCGCGCTCGCGCTACCGGCGGCCGCTGTCGGGCAGGAGCGCGAGGCGGCGCAAGTGATGACCGAACGGGAGGCCGCCACCGTGCTCCTGAACGACCGGGACTCGCCAGACGTTTGGCATGCGATCGGGCTCGCAGTGGAGCTCGGATCGCGCGCCGGACGGGAGCTTCGGACCGCCGTGATCGAGGCGGGGTGGGCCGAGGTGCGCCGCGAAGCGGATGCTCGCGCCGGAGTTGGTCCGGTCGGGGAGACTGATCCGGACCTTCTCTTCATGCTCTTCGAGGCCGCCGAAGCCCTCCGGGACCCGCGCGCGATCCCGCTCATGATCGAGGCGCTGATGTACGGTATGGGCGCGAACGCGCTCGCGGACCTGGGTGCGGCCGCCTTACCCGCCGTCCTCGCAGCCGTCAACGACCCCGGCGGGCATCCGTATCGAGTGTCGGGAGGGCTGACGGCTCTCCGGTTCATGGTCGAGGACGGTTCGCTTAACACCCGCCAACTGGGACAGGTCCGCGGGGCGGCGCAAGGGCGTCTTTCGGGAACGCAGGGTTATTTTTTCATCGACGACGCCGTGCGGCTGGCGCTCGCACTGGGCGACCCGGAGTTGCACCGCACGGTCGAGCGGATCGCCGCCGACCGCGTGTACGCTGAGAGGCTGGTGTTGGACGAGTTTCCCAGTCTCGCCGGGAGTCATGCCGAGAACACGAACTACGTGCAGGCGCGGGCGCGACTGTTTCTCGCGGGCGGCGGGGCCGACATCGAACCGACGCGCCGCCGGACACCGCCCCGGTAAGAGCGGCGTAAGACGTACCCGACACCTCGCCATCTTGCCAGAGCCGGACGTTTCGACCACCCTGATTCGGATTGGCGGTCTCGATCCGCCGCGAGGGAAAGTTCCGAGGAGGGCGCGCAAATGCAGCGGAATCATGGTCTGAACCGTCGGGCGTTTCTCAAGAGCACGGGAGCTACCGCCGTTCTGGGCGCCGTTGGCGCGCGTTCGGCGCTCGCGAGCGAGGTCGCCGCGACCGATGTCGGCCCCGCTGCGATCGGCGGCGCCCGCGAGGAGTTCGACTTCGACGAGATCTACGACCGGCGCGGGAGCGACTGCGTCAAGTGGGACCGCGCGATCGAACAGTTCGGCCCGGAGATCGAGGTCGGCATGGGGATCGCCGACATGGACTTCCGCGCCGCGCCGTGCATCACCAACGCGATCGCCGAGCGCGCCGCGCATGAGAACTGGGGCTACCAGCACCGCGACAGTTCCTTCACGGACGCGGTAGTGGCCTGGAACCAGCGCCGCTACGACCTCGACATCGACCCTTCGACGATCGTCTGGACCAGCGGCGTCCACCCCGGAATCATCGCGGGGCTGCACACCTTCGCCCCTCCGGGCAGCCGGGTCCTGATGACGACCCCCACCTACAACGGCTTCTACTCGGACCTCCGCTTCGCGCGGAACGTCGCCGAGGACAGCGAGATGAAGGTGGTCGACGGCGTGTACGAGATCGACTGGGATGACTTTGAGCGCCGCGTGCAGCGGGTCCACGCCTTCATCCTGTGCAACCCCCAGAACCCGACCGGAAACTGCTGGTCGGCGGAGGACATGACGCGCATGGGCGAGATCTGTCTCGAGCACGGCGTGCCGGTGCTCTCCGACGAGATCCACTGCGATTTCGTCACGAAGGGACAGAAATACACGCCGTTCGCCAGCCTCGACCCGAAGATCGTCGACAACAGCGTCACCTTCAAATCCAACAGCAAGACCTTCAGCCTCGCCGCCAACAAGGTCGCCTGGTACTTCTCGACCAACCCCGCCTTCATGTCCCGCCTGCGCCAGTACACGCGGGCGGACCTCAGCACGATCGGCATGGTCGCCGCCCGCGCGGCCAACAACGAAGGGGACGAATGGCTCGACCAGCTTCTCGTCTACCTCGACGGCAACCACGACCTCACCGAGTCCTACATTCGGGACAACGTGCCGGGCGTGACGTACACGAAAGCGCAGGGCACCTTCCTCGCCTGGCTCGACATGGGCGGCCTGATGGAGCGCATCGACGCCCAGGGGAAGGCGGACTACGAGAACCGGACCGCCGCGGATCCGGTGTCGCCGGAGAGCATCCTGCAGCGCTGGCTCGCCGAGAACGCACGCATTTATCTCAACAACGGGCCCAGCTACGGCACCGGCGGCGAGAAGCACATGAGGATGAACATCGCGACCTCGCGCACGCTCGTGAAGCGTGCCCTCGACAACCTGTCCAACGCCGTCGCGGAGCTCTAGCGAGAGCCCGACGGTAAACGCGGCAACAGCGAAGCCCGGCATGGCGCGCGCGGTCGCCTCCTTCGAGGTCACCGGATGGGACCAGGGCAAGCCGGAGGCCGGCGATGCGGGACCGACGCTCTCGCACGCCACCGTCCTGAAGCGGTTCGGCGGGGATCTCGTGGCCGAGAGCGAGGCACGGCTCCTCATGTGTCAGGCGGATGTGGCGGATATCACCGCAGGCGCGGGCTACATCGCCCGCGAGGTCGTGCGCGGGGCGCTCGACGGACGGGAGGGGACGTTCGTCATGCAGCACTGGGGGCTGAGCGCGGACGGCCGCGAACGGACGGGTGGACAGATCGTGCCGGGTTCGGCGACCGGAGATCTCAAGGGACTGACGGGCTCGGTCGAGATCGCCGTCGACGGCGACGGAGCGCACACGCTGACGATCGACTACGAACTTCCGGACGCGTGAGGCGGCCGGAGGCGCCGCGACCCGGCGTGACACCTTGCCGCCCGCTTCCGGTTTTGGCACCGTAACTTCAGCACAATGCCGGACGAGGCAGGCCGGCGTTTCTTCCTGAGAGGGATAGTACGATGAAAAGATGGTTCCCGATGCTTCCGGCGTTCTTCCTCGGCGCGGTGCTGGCGACGGTTCCGGCGCAGGTCGAGGCACAGTTCGACGAAGTCGGATCGATCACCTTCCCGACTTCCGCCACGGGCGAGGCCCAGCAGCACTTCCTCCGGGGCGTGGCGATCCTGCACAGCTTCGGCTGGAAGCAGGCGCGGGAGCAGTTCCACGCGGCACAGGAACTGGATCCCGACTTCGCGATGGCCTACTGGGGCGAGTCGCTCGCCTACAATCACCCGCTCGTGTCGCAGATGGACCCGACCGAGCCGCGCAAGGCGCTGGAGAGGCTGGGCGCGACGCCGGCCGAGCGGCTCGCGAAGGCGCCGACGGATCGGGAGAAGGGCTTCCTGAAGGCGGTCGAGATCCTGTGGAGCGAACGGGACCACGTCGACCGGCGCGTGGGGTACATGGAGGCGATGCGCGACCTGTACGAGGCCTATCCGGAGGACTCGGAGATCGCGGCCTTCTACGCCCTGTCCCTCCTGAGCGCGACGTCGGCGACGCGCGACCTGAGCAACCGCTGGAACGTGATGGCGGGGGCGATCGCGCTCCGGCTGTTCAACGCCAATCCGCTGCACCCGGGCGCGGCGCACTACACGATCCACTCCTTCGACAACCCGATCATGGCTCCGCTCGCGCTGGACGCGGCCTACGCCTTCGCGGACATCGCGCCGGCCGTCTCCCACGCGCGACACATGCCGACGCACATCTTCATCCAGCACGGGATGTGGGAACGCGTGTCCGGCAACAACCAGTCCGCCTACGACGTGGCGCAGGAACTGTGGCAGCCCGGCGACGCCGTGGGCGACGCGGTGCACTCGCTCGACTGGGGCCAGTACGGCGACCTCCAGCGCGGCGACTACGACAAGGCGCGGCTGTGGATGGATCGCCTCGCGGACATGGTCGACAACGAGGGATTCGCGACGACCGGCGGGGCGCGCGGCGCGGCCGGCATCGCGCGGGCGCAGAACGCGGTCTCTCTCCTCAAGGCGCGCTACATCGTCGAGACCGAGCAGTGGGAGACCCAGCCGATCACGGAGGACTCCCCGGCGCACGAACTCCTGGCCACGGGACTCAGCGCCCACCGCACGGGCGACCAGGCGATCGTCACCGAGGCGGAGGCCGCCCTGAAGGAGCTGTCGGACGGCGAGGGCTACACCCACGTCATGCACAAGCAGGTCGGAGCGCTCCGGCACGCGGCGATGGGACATCCGGACGTGGCGATCGGCCTCATGGACGAGGCGGAGGCCGAGGTCATGAGCATGGCGCCCCCGCGCGGTTCGGCGAGCCCGGTGAAGCCGCTGCACGAACTCTACGGCGAGCTGCTGCTCGAACTCGGGATGCCCGACAAGGCGGTCGAGAAGTTCGAGACGTCCCTGCTCCGCATGCCCAACCGGCCGCGTTCGCTGCTCGGTCTGGCCCGGGCGCACGCCGCCAACGGCGACGCGGTCCTCGCCGCCGAGGCGTACGCGAAGGTCGCGGATCTGTGGAGCGGCCTCGCGCACGCCGGCCTGATGGAGGCCGAGGCCTTCCTGAACGAGGCGGAGAGCGAGGGGAACCAGGAGAATCGGTAGCAACTTCCCCGCCCGCCGGGCCCCGCGACGGGGTCCGGGACCGGATCCGGCTCAGTAGAGCGCGAGCAGATCCAGGATGGGGACCCTCAGCAGCGCCGACCGGCCCGTCCGGACCTTCACGAGGATGTCGAGGGTCTGGAGGGGCCGGAGCTTTTCCGCCGCCGCCAGCAGTTCCTGCGGGACGGCGATGTAAACGAGGCCATCTCCGGGATCGGGCCCCCGCGCCAGCAGGAAGGGTTCCCCCTCGTAGAAGTCGATTCGCTCCGGTTCGGCCCGTTCCAGCGAAAGAAACCGGACGGTCCAGCGGAGGCGCGCGCCGGCATACCCATCCGGGTTTGCGCGCAGCGAGGCGGCCGAGACGCCGGTCAGGACGCCGGCCTCGACCCCGACCGTATCGTCGTCGATGACGACTTCGCGCACCTGCGCGGTGGCGGGGGGCGGTGGGTACGCACACGTCAGGATGGCCGACAGGACGAGCAGGCGTCGCAGGCGACGGCGACGAGACGTTTTTCTGGTAAGGATCAGGTCCTCCACCTACATTCCTCGCGCCGCGACCCCGTCGCGAGACTCGTGAGACGGGGCCGTTCCCGTTCGAGATCCCACTCACCCCAAGATATGGAATCCGCGTCAACCAAGTGTCAAACAGACTGATCTTCGTCGTCGGACTCGCCCTGCTCGCCGCAGTCCCGGCGACGCTCGAGGCGCAGGCCGAACGCATCGACTCACCCTTTCGCTGGCGCGAGAAGGGCTTCCGCATAGGCCTCTTCGGGGGCCACCACGCGGGGAACCGGGGGCGGCTCGAGTTCGCGCAGGGACCCACCGCCGTGGGGGGCGCCAGGATGCGCGTCCGCGCATCGAGTCCCCTCTCTCTCGAACTCGGAGCCACGTACGGGGCGGCGGACCGATGGACGCTGGACGTCCTCGACGAAGCCGGACCGATGGTCGTGGACACCGTTGCCGCGGGCTGGCTGCGGGCCGATGTCGGGGCGCAGATCGGCCTCACCGGCGCACGGACGTGGAACGGGATCCACCCCTACGGGCTCATCGGCGGCGGCTTCGTGTTCGGGGTCGACGAGGGCGCCTCCGAGTTCGTCGCCGACCAGGCGCTCGAACCCTTCCGGTACGACATCTCCACGGCTCCGCACATCTTCGTGGGGCTGGGGCTCGAGATCTTCCCATCGGAGACGATCGGGATCGGTTTCGAGGTCCGCGACTACCTGGTCCGCGTGACATCTCCGGACGGATTCCTCTTCGGGAGCACCCTGGAACTGTTCGACGCCTCGGGAGCGCCGGCCCCGCAGGGTACCATGTGGGGCCACAATCCGGAGTTCAGCATCTCCATCTGGTACTACTTCTAGTGTGTCCCGTGGCGAACCCCCGCAGCGGCCGGGCATGAACGACGCGGACTGGATCTCCTTTGACGAGGCCCTCGCCCTCGTACTGGACGCCGTGTCGCCGCTGGAGACGGCACGGGTTCCGCTTTCCGCCGCCCTTGGCCGCTCGCTCGGGCGCGGCGTGGACGCCGTCGCACCGCATCCGCCGTGGGACAACAGCGCCATGGACGGTTTCGCGGTGCGAATCGACGAGGTCCGCGGCGCGAGCCCGGAACGGCCCGTGATTCTCCCGATCTCCGACGACATCCCCGCAGGCGCCTTTCCGCGCGGTCCGCTGGAGCCGGGCTCCGTGGCACGCGTGATGACGGGGGCGCCGGTGCCGGAGGGCGCCACGGGCGTCGTCCGCGTGGAGCACACGGACGGAGGTCCGGACGGGCGCGTGAGCATATTCGACGACGCGGACGGGGAGCGGCACATCCGTTTCCTCGGGGAGGATGTGCGGGCGGGTGACACGATGGTGGAGCGTGGCGAGGAACTCGGGGCCGCGGCGGTGGCGCTGCTCGCGACGGCCGGCTGCGAGCAGGTGGCTGTGGGTCGGCAACCTCGTGTCGGCGTGCTCGCGAACGGAGACGAACTCGCGGATTTCGATGAATTCGAGGAGGTGCGGGCGGGGCGGCGGATCATGAACTCGAACGGGTACGCGCTGGCCGCCCAGCTTGCGGAGTCCGGGGCGGAGGCGGTGCCGCTCGGCATCGCCCGGGACGACCCCGGCGACCTTCACCGTTGTCTCGCGCGGGCCGAATCCTGCGACGCGATCGTCTCCGCGGCCGGCGTGAGCGTCGGCGAACACGACTACGTGAAGCAGGTACTCGACGAACTCGGCTTCGAGCGCTCCTTCTGGCGCGTGCGGATGCGCCCCGGCAGCGCCACCGTCTTCGGCCTGCTCGGCGGCCGGCCGTTCTGGGGCGTCCCGGGCAATCCGGCCTCGGCGCTCGTCACGTACGAAACGCTCGTGCGGCCGGCGATCCGCAGGATGGCGGGGTTCGCGCGCCCCTGCCGGCGACCGCTGCGGTGCGTCGCCGCGCACGACGTGCGCGGGCCCCGGGACGTGCTGTCGTTCCTGCGCGTGCTCGTCGGATCCGCCGAGTCGGGCGCGCTCACCGCCCGGCTGAGCGGTCCGCAGGGTTCGGGCAACCTCGGGTCCATGCTCGCCGACGGATTGCTCGCGATCCCCGTCGGGACCGACGTCATAGGCGCCGGCGATCCGGTCGACGTGATTCCGCTCAGGGAGTGGGCGAGTTCCGCCTGACACGGGGCGTCCGCGCGCCCGGCTGGCAGCCCGTCAAATGCGAACGACCGCCGCCGCCATCGTGTAGCCGCCCCCGATCGAGGTGAGGACGATCGTGGCCGGATCCGGCACGGACCCGTGCCTGCCGCGGACGACTTCGTCCAGCGTCACGGCGACCGTCGAAGCCGACATGTTGCCGTAATCGACGATGTTGTGGACGACGCGCCCTTTCGGAAGCTCCAGCCTCTGCTCAAGGCCCTGCGTGATCCGCCCGTTCGCCTGATGGGGAATCACGAAGTCCACGTCGGACCAGTCGAGACCCGCCTTGTGAAGCGCCTGTTCGCCCACTTCGGCCATCTTGACGATCGCGTTGCGGACGATCCGCGGCCCTCCCTCCATGTGGAGAAGCGGGATCCGGTCCCCGTCGTCGCGCCAGCTCTGCCCGACCAGGAACAGCGGGTCGCGCGCGAACCAGCCCGAAGCCGCCATCGGACCGAGTACGCCGTGATCCGTTTCGCTCCGCTCGAGCACGACCGCTCCAGCCCCGTCGCCGAACAGCACGGCCGTCCGAACGTCCGTGTAGTCGACAAGCCGCGTGAGGGCGTCGCCCGACACCACCAGAATCCGCTCCGCCATGCCGCTGACGATCGCCGACCAGGCCGCCCCCACGCCGTAGACGAAGCCGGCACAGGCCGCATTGATGGAGAATCCCCCCAATCGCGGATTCCCGATCTTCGTCGCCACGGTACAGGCGCTGTTCGGAACCTCGTCGGACGGTGAGACGGTCGCGACGTAAAGCTGGTCGATCTCGTCCGGCTCGCGTCCGGCCGCCTCCAGCGCGGCGAGCCCCGCCCGGGCGCACATGTCCTCGGTCGTCAGATCGCTACCCGGCGGGATTCGCCGGCGCGACCGGATGCCGGTCAGCTGGTACGCCCACTGATCGAAAACCTCGGGGGCCGACAGCCCGTTGACACCCTCGACACCCCTCAGCGCGGATCGCGCCTGCCCGACGTCGAACGACTCGCGCAGCGTACCCATGCCGAGAAGCTGGAAGTTGTCGATGCTGTCAGGCGGCAGGTAGCTCCCGGTACCCGTGACCGCCGCGGTCACTCTGGTTGCCAAGGCCCTCTCCATCATCCGTGGGCAAGATCCGTGGGCTGGCGGCCGGGCTCAGCCGCCGGAAAGTCCGAGAGTATACGGCAGGGACCGGAGAGTTTGCCAGCCTGCCTGGCAGTCCGTGGCAAAACCCTGCGGTTAGCGCCGAGAGCGGTGAAGCGCTCGCCTGACAAGGAGCGACGAGGGAGCATAGCAGCGCTACGTGACTGAGGAGCGACGCAGAGCGCAGCGTTCAGGCGAGATGCAGCGCCGCTCGAACGCAGCGGGGTTTTGCCACGGGCTGCTAGCCTGTGCCGGCTGGCATGGCCGGAGGCGGGGAGCTGGCGAGCAGCAACCGCTCCGCGGCCGAGCGGGCCGCCTCCGCGAGCGTCCGGGTCGGGCAGGGCCGCGTCGGCATCACGCGGGCGCACTCCCTTATGCTCGCCTGCGACCAGCAGGAGTCGGGCTGGCCCCTGCCGCACTCGCGAATGAGCAGTTTCACGCTGGCCGGCAGTCGGAGCACCGCATCGCTGTCAAACTCCTCGGCCACCGCGTAGCGCACGAGATCTTCGGCCAGACGCAGTACCACGCCGGCATCCAGCAACTCCTCGAGAGAGACGATGAGGAGGGGAAAATCGGTGCGGTCACGTCCCAGCCGCATCAGAAGCTCTCGCCCTACGCCGCGGCGAAGAGCGTCGGCGGCTTTCTCGAGCGCGACCGGTTCCGCCCCCGGGCCGACGACGGACGCCGCATCCCGCAACTTCGCGGCGAACGTGTCGACGGCGGCGAGGACGACTTCGGGGGACATCCCCTTCGCCACGCCCTCCATCGCCTTGTCGATCAGGAGACCTCGGGGCAGACCGTCCTGCACACCGGCCTCGATGACGGAAAGGGTGCGCGCCGCATAGACCGCGCCCAGATGACGGCTGAAGCGCGCGCGCGCGTCCTGGCCCGCCAGCGGCGGCCCGAGCGCGAGAAGCACGGCGGCGAGGAGCACGACCGCGGGAGACCGGCGCAGCAGGGCGGTTGCCACGGCTGCCGGCTAGGGAGCCAGCGAGCGGGCGCCCGCCCCGCCCGTGATGGCGATCACGGCATTCCGGTTGCCGTAACCGTCCTCCACATACCGTTCCGCGTGCGGATCCGTGATCCACGTCTCGCCGTCCACGAGGAACATGTATTTGTGTACGCCGGGCGGGAGCTTCACCCGCCCGGTCCACACGCCGGTCCCGTACGGATCGGCCAGCGCGACCTCCGGCTGCCAGTCGTTGAAGTCACCCGCGACGTGGACTGACGTCGCGCCGGGCGCTTCGAGATGGAACTGCACGTAGTGGACTTCCTCGCCCACGAGCGCCGTCGCCGCCCCCGCCGGCTCGGTGACGACGTTCTCCCGCGGCAGGAGGAAGAACGCCCCAAGCACCGCGGCGGCCGCGAGTCCCAGCCACGGCCGGACGCGCACGGAGCGGGGATGCACCCACCAGTCCACGAGACCGGACAGGGGCCGGCGCTCCTCCCGGCGAACCTCGGCCATGACCCTCGACTCGAGCCCGACCGGAGCTCCGTGCACCCCCGAGTCCCGCACGTCCGACAGGAGGGCATCCCACCGTTCGGCTTCTCCCCGAAGTTCCCGCGAGAGTTCCGAATGGTCGATTTCTCCATCCAGGTACAGCTTCAGATCGTCATTCATCGGTAGTTCTCTAACAGCACCTGTAACTGATCCCGAGCCCGATGGACGCGCATCTTCAACGCGGACACCGAAGCTCCAAGTCTCTCCGCCATCTCTTCGTACGACCAGCCCTCGACGTGCTTGAGGACGAAGGCTTCACGCTGCTCGTCGCTCAGCGACTGCAGGGCCCGGTATATCTGCTCCCGTATTTCAGCCCGTTCGGCGCGCGCCTCGGGGAGCCCCCGCGTCGCCGTGAGGGGTCCGGCCGCCTCCAGCGACACCTCCCGCCGTGCCCGCCCCTTCAACTGATCCTTGCACAGGTTGACGGCGATCCGAAACAACCAGCCTCCCACCCGTTCCCGATCACGGCAGCGGTCGAGGCTCCGAAAGCCGCGAATGAACGTGCGCTGCACGATATCCGCGGCGTCGTCCGCGCGCCCGGTCATGCGCTCCGCGTAGCGGTACAGCACGTCCTTGTACCGGCGCACGAGAACACCGTACGCCTCGCGATCGCCTTCGATTACGGCGGTCACGACATCCGCGTCGCTCGGTTCATCGTCCGGAACCCGACCCTCCGGCCCGATCCGAAAGATCTTCTCTTCGTGAATAAGACGACCTCTACGGCTTTGCGGTCACTGGCAGCCCGCGGCCCGCTTCGTTTCGTGCTCGGGATCGGCGGCTCCAACTTAGCGGAACCGCGATCCCCCAACTACCTTGAGCGCGTGAACGCCGGGAACGCTGTCCCCGACGCGCCGGACCTGTTCGGCCTCCCCACTCCGGCGCTTGTCCTCGATCTCGATGTCCTGGAGCACAACCTCCGGGTCATGCAGGCACGCGCGGACGCGCTCGGCGTTCGGCTTCGCCCCCACGTGAAGACGCACAAGTGCGTGCAGATCGCCGAGCTCCAGCGATCGCTCGGGGCGTCGGGCATCACCGTCTCCACGCTGGCGGAGGCCCGGATCTTCGCCGAGGCGGGTTTCGATGACATCCTGTGGGCCTTTCCGCTCAACTTCTCCCGGATCGACGAGGCGGCCGCCCTCTCGCGGCGCGTCGAACTCGGCGTGACCGTGGATTCCCTCACGGCCGTCGAGGCCCTCGAGGCCGCGGACACCCCGTTCTCGGTATGGCTCGAAATCGACTGCGGCTACGGGCGCTCCGGCGTCCCGTACGACAGCGGCCGCGTCGTCGAACTCGCACGGCGGATCTCACGCGCGAGCCGGCTCGCGCTCGGAGGCTGCCTGACGCACGCCGGCCACACCTACGGTGCGGATTCGCCCGCTGCCATCGCCGCCCTGGCGGAGAAGGAGCGACAGGCGATGGTCGACGTCGGTGGGGCGCTCCGGGCGGCGGGACTCGAGCCGGGGGTGCTCTCGCTCGGTTCGACGCCAGGGATGAGCCGGGTCGAGACGCTGGAGGGGGTCGACGAGGCTCGGCCGGGGAACTACGCGCTTTACGATTACATACAGACGCGGCTGGGATCGTGCACCGTGAGCGACTGCGCCGTCACGGTGCTCGCGACGGTCGTCTCCGCGCCCGACGGTTCCGGCGGGGCGATCGCTGACTGCGGCGCGCTCGCCCTGTCAAAGGATGTGGGGCCGGACGATCCACCTCACTACGGCCGCCTCTTCCGTGACGCGTCCGGAGGAGAGCTGAGTGACCATCGCGTGACTTCGGTGAGCCAGGAGCACGGCCGGCTGTCCGGGCGGTTCGCCGTCGGCGAGAAGGTCCGCGTCCTTCCGAATCACGCCTGCCTCACGGTCGCGCACTTCGACCACTTCGAGGTCGTGCGCGGGCGGCGCGTGGTGGACCGCTGGAAGATCCGGCGCACGCGCGACTGATCCGTCGCCGCGCGGCACCGCGCCGACGTCAGAACATCAGGGGGCCCTGCCGAGGGCGATGAGCTGCGCGAGGATGGAAACGGCGATCTGCGCGGGCGAGCGAGCTCCGATCCGCAGCCCGACCGGACCTTGGATGCGGTCGCATGCCGCCTCGTCCAGCCCCCGTGCGAGGAGCGCCTCTCGACGTTGCCGCTGCGTCCGGCCGCCGCCGAGGAGACCGACGTAGCCGCAGCGGGAGGCGAGCGCGGTCTCGAGGGCGGGCTCGTCCAGCTTCTCGTCGTGCGTGAGGATGACGACGCTCGTGCGAGGGTCGAGGTCGAGCGCGGCCATCGCCTCGTCCGGCCAGCGCGGATCGAGCGTCGCGGCGTCAGAGAACCGCTCCGGCCGCAGGAAGGCCTCGCGCGGATCCACGACCACGACCTCGAAGCCGGTGCTGTGCGCCATGGCGCACAGCGCATGCCCGATCGGGGTCGCCCCCACGATGACGAGCCGCGGGGGCGGGACGAAGGACTCGACGAAGACGAGGCTGTCCGGATCATCCTGCACGAGTTCGACGACGCGGGCGTCCGACCGGCCGAGCCAATCGTCGACGCGGGAGCGGGCCGCCCGGTCGAGTTCGACGGACCCGAGCGTTCCCAGCGACCGGTCCGGTTCGAGGAGGAGTTGCCGCGAGCGCGTGGGCGCCGCCGCGCCGGTGAGGAGGACGCCCGGGGCGCCGGCCTCCTGGAGCTGCCAGAGGCGATGCCAGACGGGGTCGCCGGGATCGTAGTGGTCGAGGAGGACGTCGATCTCCCCGCCGCAGGAGAGGCCCACGCCCGCGGCCATTTCGTCCGTGATCCCGTATGTGACGGAGGCCGGCGCGCCGCCGCCCAGCAGCGCGGAGAGCCGTTCGTGCAGGTCGCCTTCCACGCACCCACTCGAGATCGAGCCGCTCAGCTCCCCGGCGGCTGAGATCGCGAACCGCGCGCCCGGTGGCAGCGGGGCCGAACGGCGCACGGCGATGAGCGTCGCGATGGCAATCGGATCGCCCCGCTCCGCCCAACGCGCGATGTCCTCGCGCACAGCCCGGAGACTCATGCCGACCGATCCGGACCCGTGCCGTGCGACATTATGCTAATCGCCCCGGCGGGCTTCGCGAACCGCCTCGGTGAGCGCGGGCAGCACCTCGAAGACGTCTCCAACGAGACCGTAGTCCGCCACCCCGAAGATCGGCGCATCCGCATCGCGGTTGATCGCCACGATGACCTTGGCCGTGCGCATCCCGGCCAGGTGCTGGATCGCTCCGCTGATCCCGACCGCGAAGTACAGGTTGGGCGACACGGTCTTGCCGGTCTGGCCTACCTGCTCGCCGTGCGGCCGCCAGCCCGCATCCACCACCGCCCGGCTCGCGCCGAGCGCCGCTTCGTCGCCCAGCGCTTCCACCAGCGCCTCGAGCAGCGGCCAGTGCTCCGGCCCCTGCATTCCGCGGCCGCCCGAGACGATCGTCGTCGCCTCGCTCACGTCGAGACGGTCGCGATCCCCCTGCTCCAGGGCGGCCGTCCGCACCCGGCCCTCGAGGCCCTCGAGATCCAGGCTGGAGATCTCCCCCGCCGCGCCCTCCCCGGCCGGCGCGAAGACGTTGGCCCGGATCGTCATCACGGCCGGACCCGGGGTGAAGCGCAGGGTCGCGATCGCTTTCCCGGCGTACATGGGCCGGCGGACGACGATGCCGCCGTTCTCCCGCCGGCACTCGATGACTTCCGAGGCCACGCTCCGCCCGAGCCGCGCGCCGACGCGGGGGGCGATGTCCCGCCCCTGGGAGGTGGCCGCGAAGATCACGGCGTCGTAGTCCCCCGCCTCGACGAGCCGGGCAATGGCCGCCGCGGCGATGTCCGGCTGGCACAGCGCGAGACCCTCCGACTCACCGACCCAGGTGCGGTCGGCGCCGAAGGCGGCGAGTTGCGTGGCCGCCTCGGCGGTGCCGGGAGGGCCGAGCGCGACGACGTGGGTCTCTCCTCCGGCGTCGGCGGCGATCCGCCGCGCGAGCCCGACCGCCTCCCGCGAGGCCCGGCTCACCGCCCCTTCCCGGATCTCGGCGAACGCCAGTGCCCCGGGCATCAGAGCACCCCCGCTTCGTCGCGCAGCGCCCGCACCAGTTCCGGCACTGCGTCCGCGCCCTCTCCGACGATCCGGCCCGCGGCCGGTGCCGGCGGTTCGTCGAGGCGGATGAACTCGATGGTCGGCGCATCGAGCGTCACTTCCCGTTCCTCCAGCGGCTTCCGCTTGGCCGCCATGATCCCCTTGAGGCTTGGATACCGCGGCTCGTTGAGCCCCTTCTGCGTCGACACGACGGCGGGCAGCGGGAACTCGACGACCTCGTGACCGCCTTCGACCTCGCGGCGGGCCGTCGCCTCGCTTCCCGCGATCTCGAGGCCGACGACGACGGTCGCGCACGGGAGGCCCAGGAACTCGGCCACCATCTGCGGCACCTGCATGTTGTCGTCGTCGATCGCCTGCTTCCCGAACAGCACGAGGTCGACCTCCCGGCCGCGAATCTCGTCGGCCAGCGCGCGCGCCACCGAGAGCGCGTCGTGCGAACCCGCGCATGAGAGCAGAACGCCCTCATCCGCCCCCATCGCGAGCGCCTGGCGGATCGATTCGGCGGTCTCCGGGGGGCCGAGCGCGACGACCGTCACCTTCCCCTCCCCCGCCTCTTCCCTGCGGCGGATCGCATCCTCGAGCGCGAACTCGTCGTAGGGGTTCACGACGTACTTGACGCCCGCCGGATCCAGTCCCGCGCCGTCGGGCGTCACTCTCACCCGCGTGGCCGAGTCCGGCACGCGTTTCATGCAGACTATGGTATTCATCCGTCTTGTTCTTCGAATGGAATCAGGCGTTCTGGTAGGTCTCGATCTCGTCGGTAGTCAGCGCGCACACGCGAAACGCGATCAGGTCGATGAGGGAGTCCGTCACGTTCTTCTGGCGGAGGTTCCGCGCCCGCGCGTCCTCCGCGGCGGGCCGTGCCTCGCGCAGGGTCACGAGCCGGGCGGCCAGCCAGTCCAGGAAATCGTGTACAACGTCGCGGTGTTCGCGGTCGCGGTCCGGCTCCCCGTTCGGAGCCTTGGGAAGGAACGCGTCGATGAGCGCGAGCAGCCCGGGAAAGATCATCTCCGTGAGTTCCTCGTCGCCGATGAGTTCCTCTTCGGTGATCTCCTCCCAGCTCATCTCGTTCCAGTACAACTCGCACGCCTCCTCGAACAGATGGCGCCGCACTTCGGGAGACGCCTTCCTGAGGACGATGTCGCCGGGCGAGA
>VXMQ01000081.1 GCA_009841015.1 Candidatus Palauibacter denitrificans
GGCGCGAAGATCGCCCACTTCTGCTCGATGTGCGGCCCGAAGTTCTGCGCGATGAGGATCAGCGAGGACGTGCGCCGCTACGCGCGCGAGCAGGGCCTCGACGACGCCGAAGCGATCGAACGCGGACTCGGCGAGAAGGCTCGCGAGTACCGAATCGCGACCGGCTAGACGACCTCCGCCGTGGCTCCGGACGAGCGGGCACCCGCTGGGGACTCCGCGAAGGGTTCGGACGGAGGGGCGTCGGATCCGGGATCGGACGGCAGATCCGACTCCGTGCCCTGCCAGGCTTCGAGGGCGGCCTTCTGGAGGCCGACGATGTCGCGTTCCATCCACTCGAAGCGGCCCGCCATGATGTCCTGGGCGATGCGATAGTCCGCTACGTCGTGGTTCGAGCGGATGCGTCGGAAGAGTTCGCCGATGCGCTCGCGTGACCCGGCCGCGAACGAATCCGCGAGGCGCGCCGCCTTCACGGCCTCGTCGCGGGCCTCGTCACCCTCGCGGCGCCGGAGCATGTCCGCCCTCGTAACGGCGGCCGCGATCGCGAACAGCTCGGCGCCGATATCGATGCAGCGGAAGAGCAACCCCTGGCGCCGCTCGAGCTTCGGCCCGTGCCGCAGCATGAGGTGGAAGATCGTGCGCGCCAGCTTGCGGCTGGTGCGCTCGACGTAGCGCAGGTGCTTCGCCAGCCGCCCGTGGCTCGCGAAGCGCGGCGGCAGGCTCCAGCCGATCCACGTCGTCGGATACCAGGTGGCATAGAACCACGCGGCCTTCGGCAGGGCCTTGAGCTTGGCGCCGAGGCCGAGCCGGGGATCGACGAGGTCGCCGGCAATCTGGAGGTGCCGGTCGACGGCCTCGCGGGCCATGAACAGGCGCAGGATCTCGCTCGATCCCTCGAAGATCCGGTTGATGCGGAAGTCCCGCAGCCAGCGCTCGACGGCGACGGGTTCCTCGCCGCGCGCCGTGAGGGAGTCCGCGGTCTCGTAGCCGCGCCCGCCCCGCACCTGCAGCGCGTCATCGACGAGTTGCCAGCCCGTTTCCGTGTTCCAGAGCTTCGCCATCGCGGCCTCGAGCCGGATGTCGTAACCGCCCCGGTCCGCCATCGACTGCGTGAGATCGGCGATCGCGGACATGGCGTAGGTTCGGGTCGCGATCGACGTCAGGTAGTGGGCGATCGTCTCGTGCTTGCCCACCGGCACGCCCCACTGGATACGCTCGGCGCACCAGCGCCGGCACGCCTCGAGCGCGGCCTGCGCCCCGCCCACCGACGAGGCCGGGATCGTCAGGCGTCCCGTATTCAGAGTGATGAGCGCGAGCTTGAGTCCGCTCCCTTCCTTCCAGAGGAGGTTCTCGGCCGGCACGCGGACGTCGGTGAAGCGGATGATCCCGTTCTCGAGCGCCTTCAGTCCCATGAAGTGGCAGCGCCGCACGACTTCGACGCCCGGCCAGTCGCGCTCGACGATGAAGGCGGAGATGCGGCCCGTGTCCGGGTGGCGCGCCATGACGACGTAGAGTTCGGCCAGCGTGCCGTTCGTGCACCACAGCTTCTCGCCGTTCACGATGAAGGCGGACCCGTCCTCCGTGCGCTCGGCGGACGTCGTGAGGCGGGCGGGGTCCGAACCCACGTCGTTCTCGGTGAGCGCGAAGGCGCTGACGGCCCCCTTCGCGAGCCGGGGGAAGTACGCCTCCTTCTGCGCCTCGGTGCCGAACATCTTGAGCGGCTGCCCCACGCCGATCGACTGATGCGCCGAGAGGAGGGCGACGACGTTGCCGTCCACCGAACCCACCACGCGCATCGCGTTCGCGTACTCGGTCTGGTTGAACCCGAGGCCACCGTACTTCTCGGGCACCTTGATGCCGAAGGCGCCGCGCTCGGCGAGCGCCCGCACCACCTCGGGCGGGATCTTGCCGTCCCGGTCGATGCCGTCCGAATCCACCTCGTCGCGGAGGAAGACCCGCAGGTTCTCCGTCCATTCGCGGGCGCGGTCGGAGATGAAGTCGTTGGGGTCGGGATAGGGGTGGATGGCGTCGAGCCGGAGTTTCCCGAGGAAGAGGTTCCGGACGAAGGTTCGCCCCGTCCAGTCCGTCTCGCGTGCGGCCTCCGCGACCTTCCGGGCCTCGGCCTCGCTGACGTGGGATTTGGCGCTCGCGCCTGTATGTGCGGACATGTGGATATTCCGTCGCTCGTGCTCTATCGGTGACGCCGCCGCGGTGGGCGGCACTCCCGCAAACCTACCCCGCGCCATGCGTTCGCGACAAACCGAAGGCGTCGCGTTCGGGGCGCTGGCGCAGGCGGGCGGGCGCGACCGGACGGGTCGCGTCACGCGGACCCCCCGTCGTACCCTTGAGCGTTCGAAACGGACCTCCGCCTGCTCGAAAGGCCGCCGCGAGTGAACTCTGTCCCTCAACCCCCGCCCGTCGCGCGCCGGGAGATCGTCTCCTGGGCGATGTACGATTTCGCCCACTCGGCCTTCGGGACGATCATCGTGACGTTCATCTTCTCCGCCTGGTTCGCGCAGTCGATCGCTCCCGACCCCGTCCTGGGCGGTGTGTGGTGGACGCGCGCGGTCACCGTGTCCGCGGTCACGACCGCGCTCATCATGCCGGTGGTCGGCGCGATGGGGGACTTCGGCGGCCTCAAGAAGCGGTTTCTGCTCATCGCGACGCTGGTCTGCGTCGTTCTGACCGCCGGCCTCTTCGGCATGGGGCCGGGCGATGCCTGGATCGCCGCGCTCGTGTTCATCGGGGCCAGCGTCGCCTACGAGTCGATGCAGTCGCTCGCCAACGCGTTTCTTCCCGAGATCTCGACGCGAGAGAACATGGGACGGATATCCGGGCTGGGTTGGGGGCTCGGGTATTTCGGCGGCCTTCTCTGCCTCGTTCTGGCGCTCGGCATGGTGAGCGGCTGGCTGCCGGAGGACGCAGGATTGAACGTGCGGTCCACGAACCTCCTCGCCGCGGGCTGGCTCCTCGTATTCTCGATTCCGGTCTTTCTATTCCTTCGGGAGCGGCAGCCCCGCCGCCGCGCGCCGGTCGGTGCCTACGTGCGGATGGGCTTCGGCCGCATCGCGGACACGGCCAGCGACCTGCGTCGCTATCGCCAGGCCGTCCGCCTCCTCGTGGCGCGTCTCGTCTACAACGACGGGCTTGCGACCGCCTTCGCCATGGCGGCGATCTTCGCCGGGGCCGAGTTCGGGATGGAGACGGCGGACCTCCTCATCCTCGGCATCGTCGTGAACCTGACGGCCGGCGCGAGCGCGATCGGCTTCGGGTTCGTCCAGGACCGAATCGGCGGGAAGCGAACGATCGCCGTGACGCTCGTGCTGCTGATGGTGGCGATCGTCATGGCATGGTCCGCGCGGGACCTCCCGATGTTCTGGGCCGCGGCCATACTCCTGGGGCTGATGGTCGGGCCGAACCAGGCGGGGAGCCGCGCCCTCCTCGGTGCGTTCGTGCCCGAGAGCAAGCAGGGCGAACTGTTCGGCTTCTACGCCTTCTCGGGCCGGCTTTCCGCCGCGGCCGGGCCGCTCTCCTACGGGCTCATCCTGGGCGCTACGGGCAGCCACCGGTGGGCCATCGCCTCCATCCTCGTATTTCTTGCCGCCGGGTTCCTGCTCCTGCTGCGGGTGGACGAGGCGGAGGGCGTGGCGCTCGCCACGGCGGAAGGAGCAACGGGGGGCTAGCAGCATGGGCTGCCAGGGTGCGCCCCGGCGTCTTCCGATGGCGGCGTGACGAGGCTACGGGTTTCGATCCCGCCGCTGATCGTCAGACCCCAGCCCCCGGCGGAGCGGTCGAGCTGGCCGGACCAGGCGAGGAGCCGGCCGCCCGGCAGGCGGAGGGCCCACCGGGCCCGCGCATCGAGCGACCACGGCGCAGCGGACGCGGATCCAGGTGGGCCGCTTGATCCGGCGACGTGCTCCTGCCACAGCGCGCCGGACGAAGTGGCCGGACCGCCCCAGCGCGGCGAGACGGATAGCGAGAGTCCCTCCTCGTCCGTGGTGCTGCCGACGGTCAGGGTGACGCCCAGGCCGCGCTCCTCGTAGTCCCGGGCGGAGTGGAGCACGAGGATCCGGCCCTGGGCGTCGAGGCGAACGGGGCCGCCTGCCGCCCGGATTCCGCCGGCCACCTCGAGACCTCGGCCCGACTGGCCCGCGCCGCCATCGTGCCGCCCGCTCGCCTCGCCGAACACTTCGAGCGCCAGCCCGCCGAGGCGCATCGACGGGCTCACCTCGATGCCCAGCCGCTGCTGCTGGACCGTCGCGCCGCGGTCGTCGACGGTCTCCGCGCCCTCGCCGGTCGCGAGACGCGCCCACGCCGCGTCGCCCCTGAGCCCGAACCAGTTGGCGAACCGCCGCCGGACTTCGAGGAGTCCGAGCCCCATGTCCAGGCTGCTCGTGCCCACGCGGCCCGTCGCCCGCGCGTTCTCCGCCGACCCCCAGCCGCTGCCCGCCATCGCCCACACGGATGTGCCCCCGTTCGACCAGCGCAGGTAAGGGTGCACGGCCGTCAACGAAGTTTCGAGACGGCCACCGGCGGTGCCGACGCGCCAGTCGCTTCCACCTCTGCTCCTCGCGACCGCCACGCCGGCGAGCCAGCTCCCGCCGAAGGCCCGGTCGAGCCCCGCCCAGCCCGTGCGCAGGCTGCCCTCGTAGCCGCGCTCCGCCGCAGGTTCGCCCGAGAACGCCTGGATGTCGCCTTGGCCCCAGAGCCGCCAGCCCGGGCGGCCGCCGTCGCCGCCGCCCCACGCGAAGGTGAACTCCGTGCCGCCGCCTGCTCGTCCGCCGCCGCCTCCGAGCCCCCGGAGGCTCCCGGGGCCGCCCACGCCCAGCGCCGCCAACAGATCCGCGGGGTCCCGACGCCCGGCCGGAGGACGCTCCCGGCCCTCGGCGGCGGCCGCGGCCCACTCCTCCGCCTGCCGCTCGAACGTCCTTCCGGCCTCGGCGAGGCCTCCTCCGCGCAGGTAGCGGGACATCGTCCACCCCGCGAGCAGCCGGTTGGCTGCGGCCCGGACGTCCGCCTCGTCCAGCGGGATGGTGCGTCCCAGCACCGTGAGCCGGGACCGTTCGTCCCGGCCACCCGGTCGCACGTGCCGGCCCAGCGTCATGCGCGCGCTCGCCAGGTGCGCCCGCGCCGTCGCCGCCAGCGTCTCGTCGAGCGCGATGCGTGCCATCCGGTCGTTCGAGCCCACCGCGAACGTCTGCGCGGCGGAGAGCCCACCGCGGTCGCGCGCCGTGATCTCGATGGATGCGGAACCGTAGCCAACGGGCGTTACCGTCAGCATCGCGCCCGCCACGGCCACGCCCGCGACGTTCGGATCCGACGACACTGCCGCGTACGTCAGCGTGTCCCCGTCCCGGTCCTCGAAGTACGGCGCCAGGTCGAGCGCCGCCACCGCGCCTCCCTCGTCGAGCGCCTGGTCCGGGATCGCGCCCACCGCCACGGGCGCGTCGTTAACCGCCGTGACTCGAACCTCGACCTCCGCCTCGGCCCGGCCGCCGTTGTCGTCAGCCACCGTGTAGGCGAAGCGGTCCGTGCCATGCCAGTCGGCTTCCGGCGCATACTCGATCCCGGCCGCCGTGGTCCGCGCCGTCCCGTTCGCCGG
Organism: Candidatus Palauibacter denitrificans; assembly: GCA_009841015.1. Taxonomy (GTDB): domain Bacteria; phylum Gemmatimonadota; class Gemmatimonadetes; order Palauibacterales; family Palauibacteraceae; genus Palauibacter; species Palauibacter denitrificans. Next base: position 5,600 of record VXMQ01000081.1, read on the forward strand.
CTTCGATACCGACTCGATGCGCAGCGCGTCGCCGTCCACGTCCGTGTCGTTCGCCAGCACGTCCACCGTGACCGGTTCGTCCTCGTTCGTCGCCGCCGTGTCGGCCAGGGCCACGGGCGCGTCGTTCACCGCCGCGACCACTACGACGATCTCGGCATCCCCGGTCCCGCCGTTCCCGTCGGCCGCGGTGTAGGCGAACCGGTCCGTGCCGTGCCAGTCCGCCTCCGGCGCGTACACGATCCCGCCGTCCGCGGCGATCCGGGCCGTGCCGTGCTCCGGCTGCGCAACCGACTCGACGTGCAGCGCGTCGCCGTCCGGGTCCGTGTCGTTCGCAAGCACGTCGACGGTGACCTCGCCGTCCTCGTTCGTCGCCGCCGTGTCCGCCGCCGTTTCGGGGGACTCGTTAACGTTCATCACCTCGACCGTCACCTCGATCGTCGTCGCCGCGCCGTGCGGATCTCGCGCCCGCACCGTCAGCGTATGCCGGTGCGGGTCCGTCTCGAAGTCCTCGCCCGGCCCCACGTAGTACACCAGCCCGTTCTGTGCACCGACCGCGAACCGCGTCCCGTCGCCCGCGGCCAGCGAGCACGTCACTTCATCCCCGTCCGGGTCCTCCACCCCCACCACGCCGAGCGTCACCGGACGCACGCGGCCATCTTCGTTTTCGTGAAGCACGAAAGCGTACGACGACTCCGTGAACGCCGGACCCGCATTCACAACGTCAACGGCCACCGCCGCCGAAGCCCGGCCGCCGAATCCGTCCGAGACCTCGATGCGGATCCGGACGGTTCCCAGCTGGGCCGGAGCCTGCCAGTGCGTCTCCTCCTGGTCCGCCGGTCCCGTGAATTCGCCCGTCTCCGCGCTCCACGCATACGTCAGCAGGTCGCCGTCCGGGTCGGATGCCTCCGCCGTCAGCCGGACCTCTCCGCCCGGCCCCACGCGGCACGATCCGCAATACGCCGCCACCGTCGGCGGTTCGTTCGGCGGCCCCAGGTCCCAGATAGTGATCTCGACCGAACTCGGGTTCCCGGCCCGCACCGAAGACGGCAGACTGCCCAGCGCCACCGTGAACGTCTCATTGTCGAAATCCGCGTCTTTGGTCGTGGGTATCGTGCCCGTTCCGTTCGTGGAGCCCGCCCCGATCTCGATACCCGCAAGCGAATCGTAGTCCTCCTCCTCCGCCGTCCCCGCCGTGAGCGTGAGGGGGATCGTCACGGCGCTCGACAGCGGCGATGACAGCTGCGCCGTAACCGTGACCGGTCCACCCTCCAGCACCGGGGTCGGCGAGGCCGACAGCGTCACCGAGGGCAGGTCGTTGTCGCGGATGTGGACGCGGAACTCCGGACTGCTCAACGCCGGGCTTCGGCTGTCCGCGAAGAGGTAGACCGTCTCGTCGTCCTCGTCGTCCTCGTCGTCGATGACGCGCAGGGTCGCCGCGCCCGTCCGGTCGCCCTCCGTGATGGTGAACTCGGTCGCCGACAGCGTATAGTCGTCGCCGCGGGTTGCCGTGCTCTCATCGCCGACACGCAGCGTCACGTGCGTGCCGCCCGCCGGCGCGGGGCTGTCCAGCGTCGCCGTGATCCTGACGCTCGATCCGCCTTCCCTGGCACCTCGGTTGGCGCTCAGCGTGAGCCTCGTGGGGACCGGAGGCGGACCGACCGTGACCAGGAAGGACCGATCAAGGTAGTCGCCGCCCCAGAAATTTATCTTCCCCTGACCCTCGGCGATGCCGGTCACGGTGAATGGAATTTCCTGGTAGTTGTCCGGGGTGACCTGCGCGCTGGCCGGGGCGACGGTTGCTACCCCGCCGATGCTCTCCACACGAACGGTGAACGTGCCGTAGTCTTGTTCGTATCCGAAGAGGTGAACGAAGGACTCGCCCACCGTTACGGTCTCGGGATCGACGTCGTTGTTGTACACGTCGACCTCAAAGGCATGGGCGGAGTAGCCAGCGTAGTCCGAGCCCTCTCCGCTGAGCGTGCTCGTGATCTCCACCAGCACCCGATCTTCGCCGAGCACATCGTTGTCGGCCACGGAGAACGAAACGGCTTGCTCGACGTTCCAGTTCGTCGTCGAGAACGTCAGCGAGTCCGTACTCACCGTCACCCGACTGGTGTCCTGGCTGGCGAACGTGACCGTGGTGGCCGCCGTCGGCTCCGAACCCAGCGACACGTAGTAGCTGTGGGTCGAACCTTCGTAGGTGCCGAAATAGGACCTCTCTCGCAGGCTCCCGGGACCTCCCGTCCAGTACCGGATGTCCCTCGTGTCGTTGTCCTCCACGTTGACCGAAAAGGGACGGGCGGAGTAGCCAGCGTAGTCCGAGCCGTCTCCGCTGAGCGTGCTCGTGATCCTCACCTTCACCTGGCCGTTGTCGACATCGTTGTCGGCCACGGAGAACGAAACGGCTTGCTCGACGTTCCAGTTCGTCGTCGAGAACGTCAGCGAGTCCGTACTCACCGTCACCCGACTGGTGTCCTGGCTGGCGAACGTGACCGTGGTGGCCGCCGTCGGCTCCGAACCCAGCGACACGTAGTAGCTTCCGGTCGATCCTTCATAGGCGCTCAAGGCGGAGAACTTGATCAGACTTCCCGGGCTTCCCGTCTGGTAGACGATGTCCTTCGAGTCGTTGTCCGTCACCGTGACAGCGACTGTCGCCACCGTCACGCTGTCGTAGCCACCTCCGCTCGCCTCGTGCTCGACCTTCGCGTGCTTGAAGACGCCGGCCATGTCCTCATCGGTCGCGGTCACCGTTACCGTCTGCGCCGTACTCCAATCCGTCGTCGTGAACGTGAGGCTCGACTTGTCGACCGTCGCCACGCCGGATTTCCGCGTACACGAGGCGCCGCTGGCATCATGACATTTGGAGGGGTCGTCACTCGCTGTCACCGAGATGGTCACGGTGTCGGTCGGCTGCGCGGTCAGCACGACGGTGTAGGAGCCCGTCGAACCTTCCTGTATGGTCAGGCTCGTCGGCGATACGGTCACGCCGGCGGTCTGCGCCGCGGCCGGGGGGGCCGGCAGGAGGAGGTACGCCGCGAGAATGCCGAGCGCGATGCGCGTCACATTCCCTCCCGGACGCAGCCTCCTTCGTCGCCGGGATCCGACGGATGGGGGTGGGCAAGGTCCAACTCGCGGGCGCAGGCGTGACCGGCAAGCCGCGCACGCGAACGTCTCCATGACCGGCCTGGGGCTGACCTGAAGAGTGCCGGATACCGCATCGGGTCACCTCATGGCTACAGGCAACCGCACCTCCCCCGCAGAACCCCCTCAATAATCTAGCCCGTTTCATGCGACCCTTGGGCGACAGACGGTCGTATTTCGGCGATATTTCGGTGACTATTCGTTCGGGCGGCCCGGCGGGGCCACTACGGTCCGGCCCGCATGACTGGCCTGAGAGCCACGGAACCCCTATATGCTACGCCATCTTATGCGATCCTCGGGCGATGGAGGGCCCGCAGGGCGGCGATATTCCGGCGACAATCGGACGTAGTCCGGTCGGGCGGCCCGGCGCGGTTGCAGGGCGGCGGACGATGACGGAGGGGTGCCAATGACGGAGGACCGTGAGGGGCTGCGGCGACAGATCGAAGTGCTCGAGGAGCGCATCTCCAGACTGAGCGCCGCCGTGCTGCGCGTCAGCGACAGCCTCGACCTGGATACGGTGCTGCAGGAGGTCGTGGACGGCGCCCGCGACCTGACGGCGGCCCGCTACGCCACGATCGTGACCGTGGACGATGCCGGGAACGTTGCGGAGTTCGTCACGTCCGGCTTCACGCCCGAAGAAGCGAGCGAGCTGGCCGCCTGGCCGGACGGACCGCGCGTCTTCGATCACTTCCGGGACCTCGCGGCACCGCTGCGGCTGACGGACCTGCCGGCCTATGTCCGGCGGCTCGGCTTCTCGACGGATCTCATTCGGTCCAGCACGCTGCAGAGCGCGCCGATGCGGCACCGGGGCGTGAACATCGGCAGCTTCTTTCTTGCCGAGAAGGAGGGCGGCGGCGCCTTCACGAGGGCCGACGAAGAGGTCACCCTGCTGTTCGCCTCCCAGGCCGCGACCGCGATCGCCAACGCCCGGGCCCACCGCGAGGAGCGCCGGGCACGGGCTGACCTGGAAGCCCTGATCGAGACGTCGCCCGTGGGCGTGGTGGTCTTCGATGCCGAGTCGGGCGAGGCCGTATCGTTCAACCAGGAGGCACGGCGCATCGTCGAGGGCCTGAGCGCGCCCGGGCGCGCGCTCGAGGAGTTGCTGGACGTCATCACCTGTCGACGCGCCGATGGGCGCGAGGTCTCCCTGGCGGCGTTCCCGCTGGCCCAGCAGCTGCGCATCGGCGAGACGGTCCGCACCGAGGAGATGACGCTCTCGGTCCCGGACGGCCGGAGCGTGACGACGCTGGTCAACGCCACCCCGATCCACGCGTCGGAGGACGCGGTCCGGGCGGTGGTGGTCACGATGCAGGACCTGGCACCATTCGAGGAACTCGAGCGGCTGCGGACCGAGTTCCTCGGGATCGTGAGTCACGAGTTGCGGACGCCGCTCACGTCGATCAAGGGTTCGACGGCCACCGTACTCGCCCCTTCGGCGGACTTCTCGGCGGCCGAAATGCTGCAGTTCTTCCGCATCATCGATGGGCAGGCGGACCAGATGAGCGGCCTGATCGGCGACTTGCTGGATGCCGGGCGCATCGCCACGGGCACACTGTCGGTCTCGACCGAATCCTCGGAGGTGGCAGGGCTCGTGGACCGGGCGAGGAGCACCTTCCTGGCCGGCGGCGCCCGGCACGCGGTTCACGTCGACCTTCCCGGGGACCTGCCCCTCGTATCGGCGGATCGACAACGCATCATACAGGTGCTGAACAACCTCCTCGCCAATGCAGCCACGCACTCCCCGGAGTCGTCGCATATCGAGGTTTCCGCCCGACACGAGGGGGCTCACGTCGCGATCACCGTCTCCGATAACGGTCGGGGCATTCCGCCGGAGCGCCTCCCGCACCTGTTCCGGGATTACGGTGGCACGGGGGACTCGAAGCAGGGCCCACAGGGCGGTCTGGGGCTGGCCATCTGCAAGGGACTCGTCGAGGCTCACGGCGGGCGCATTCGGGCCAGGAGCCGCGGCGAAGGCCAGGGCGCCCGGTTCACCTTCACGGTCCCGCTGGCCGACACGATCCCGTTGGCCGAGCATGCCGACGGTGACTTTGCACCGGCGGACTTTGCCCAGGTTACGGGAGAGGCGCCCGGACCACGCCGGGCACAGGTGCGCGTCCTCGTGGTGGACGACGATCCGCAGGCGCTGCGCCATGTCCGAGACGCGCTCACCGCCGCCGGTTACGCTGCGGTCGTGACCGGCGACCACCGGGAGTTGTCAAAGGTCATCCAGACCGAGAAACCCCATCTGGTCCTGCTCGACCTGATGCTGTCCGGCGCCGACGGGATCGAGTTGCTGGAGCAGGTTCCCGAACTGTCCGATCTGCCGGTCATCTTCATCTCCGCCTACGGACGGGACGAGACCATCGCCCGCGCCCTGGGCGCCGGCGCCGCCGACTACATCGTCAAACCATTCTCCCCGACGGAACTGACGGCGAGAGTGCGGGCTGCCGTGCGAAAGCACGCCGCACCCGAACGCTTCGTGCTCGGAGAACTCGCGATCGACTACGAACGCCGCCACGTGACCCTGGCCGGGCGCAAGCTGGACCTGACGGCCACGGAGTACGAGATCCTGCGGGTGCTGTCGACGAATGCGGGGCGGGTGTCCACGTACCGTTCCCTGTTCCGGAAGATCTGGCGGCGGCATCCGGACCCCCGCGCCCCGAAACTCGTCCACGCCGTCATCAAGAGGCTCCGAAAGAAGCTGGGCGAGGACGGGACCCGCGCAGCCTACATCCGAAACGAGCGCGGCGTCGGCTACCGCATGCCCGAACCGGGCGAGACGCAGTTACCGGCGGCCGGCGGCGGCGACCGCCCGGCGGAGTAGCGTCTGCTCGATCGTCGCGATCGGGGATGGGGCGGCGGCGAGCGAGTCGATGCGGGCGCGCAGCGAGGCGATGGTGACGGTCTCGAAGGCCCGGGGCACGGATCTGGCATCGGGGCTTTCCGCCGCTGCGTCGAACAGGAACCGTACGAGGCGGTCGTCGGGGTCGAAGGGGCGGCCCTGGCCGAGCGATTCCGGCCACAGCAGCGCCGCTTCCAGGTGACGGCGGGCGAGCGGGCGGTTCCCGGCCTCCAGTTCGTCCAGCGCGGCCCCGATGTGCAGGAGCTCGTACAGGCGGTGGGCCTCGCCGGAGTTCTCCGAGGGGAGTACGCGGGTGCCGGCGAGGATTCCGTTTGCCTCGCGGTACTCGCCCGCCTGGATCAGCCCCCGCGCGTGGATGAGGGCGAGGTTGAAGTCGTCCGGGAAGAGTTCCCGTCCCCGGCCGGACGCCTCGCGCGCCTCGACCCAGCGTCCCGTTTCCTGCAGATGCCGGATGAGGGAGATGCGGAGGAGGCGGCTGCCGGGATCCACCTCGACGGCGCGACGGAAGTCGGGTCCGGGGTCGCCGCCCAAGGCTTCCGTCAGGTGCGCGCGCGCCGCGTAGGCGGGGCCGTAGTCGGACTCATCGCCCAGGGTCGCGAGCACCTCGGCCGCTTCGGCGTCGCGGTCGAGCGCCCACAGGTTCAGGCCCAGGAGGTGGCGCCAACTCCAGTGCGCGTCTTCGGCGGCCGCCCAGCGCAGGACCGGCAGGGTCTCCGGGCGGTAGGGGAAGGCGAAGGCGGGATCGGCGCCCGCCCCCAGCATCTCCGCATCGCCGCGCAGGAAGGCGAGCCACGCGGTGGCCACGGGACCGCCGCCCACCTCGTCCGCCAACTCCAGCAGGCGCGCGGCATCGCCGGGCAGTCCGCGGTTCGCGTAGCCCACCGCGAGTTCCAGCAGCGTCTGCCCGGGAACCTCGCTCCGCATCGACGCGGTGAGGCGCACCGCCTCGGCCGCGCCCGTCGCCGCCTCGCCGCCGGCTCCCCCGGCTCCCCCGGCCCGCGCCGCGAGATAGCGCTCGGCCAGCACGAAATGGTTCAGCGGGTCGAGTTCCAGCAGCTCCCCCCGCACCCGCGCCGCGCCCGCTTCGTCCCCCTCCAGCCGCGCCGCGATCGCCAGCACCTCGCGGGCCGGAATGCTCACGCGGTCGTGGTCGAGCGCCAGCGCGGCGTGGCGGCGCGTTTCGGCCACATCCCCCGCGTCCAGCGCCAACTCCGCCAGCCGGGTGCGCGCCGCGGCCCGGAAGGCCACCGACCGCGCGGCCCAGCCGAACGAGTCGAGCGCATCGGCACGTTGCCCGAGGGCCAGATACAGGTTGCCGGCGAGGAAGTTGGCCTCCGGATCGTAGGTGTCGAGCTCGAGCGCGCGCCGCGCGTGGGCGAGGCCCTCCTCGTGGCGGGCCGATCTCAGGGCCAGCGTGCCGAGACCCAGCAGCGCTTCCCGGTTCCACGGCTCGGCGGCGAGCGCCCGTTCGTAAAGCGCCCGCGCGTCGGCATGGCGGCGGCCCCGCGCCAACTCCCTCGCCTCGAACACCAGGCGATCCGTCTCCGGGAGCGCGTCCCACGCCTCGGCGTTCGTCCCGAACGGCCGGGACACCAAGGGATCCCCACCGAATCCGCACACCCCGGCGAGCCCGGTCGCGTCCGGCCTCGAGCAGGCTTCCAGCCGGAGCCCCGGTACGGCAACGCGCCACGGACGCCCGGGATCGACGTCGAACTCGAGGGCCACCGGCTCAAGGGGTTCGAGCGCCACCGCCCGCGCGTCGACCGGTTCACCGCCCGACCATGTCGTCACGGTGTCTGCCCCGGACCCGAACGCCTGGACCACGACCCGCAGGCGGTCGCTCACCCGCTCGACGTGCATGGCGCCGTGGGGGGAGGCATCCGTGAGGCCGCCCGTCCCTTCCAGCGGGAACCACCACTCGGTCCAGCGACTGGCCGAAAGGGGATCGAACCCGGCCTGCGAGATCGGGTTGCGGTGCGCTCCCGGCTGGTACTGCGCGTGGAGCCGCCCGGCCTGGAACTCGACGTACTGTCCGTCCGTGTCGGTGAGCAGATCCTCCCAGATACCGCCCGCCCGCGAGAGCGCCCACAGCCACATCTTGCGCCCGGGCATTTCCTCGTGCGGGGCCCAGTGTCCCCAGCCGTAGTCCTCGTCGTGGTAGTAGCCGCCGAAGAAGTCGTTCAGCGCTCCGACGACGTGGTAGGACTTGTGTCCCCCGAACGCGTTGTTGCGGTAGAGGGGGAGGAATCGCCCCTCCTCGTCCTCGGGCCAGGGGCGCGCCCGCCCGGAGTGCTCCAGGTAGGCGTTGCCGGGCACGAACAGTTCCAGGTCGTCCTGCGCGAAGGCCGCGGCGGTCATCCAGTTGTAGTAGGGCTGCTCCAGCGGGGTCGGGTTGTACCACAGGACGTGCGTCTCGAAGGCGGCCCGGTCCGGCGGAAGCCGGATCTCGACCCGCCACGGGGTCCGCGACGGGAGGTCGGTGGCGCCGACGATCGTGCTCACGCTGCCGTCCGCGTTCTCGCGCACCAGGTAGTCGACGGGCGTGGCGGTGGCCGGCGTGTGCCCGATGACGCCGAAGTTGAACTCGATGCCGCCCGAGGTCCACGGGCCGCGGAGCGCGATGTCCCGGAACTTCATCACTTCGTTCCGATAGATGAACTCGTGCCCGGTCGCCTTCACCACGGCCCCCCACACCTTGCCGCCCACTTCCGGAAGGACGAAGACCTCGATGAGGTCGTTCTCCATCGTCACGACCTTCCACTCCCGGGGCTCCGACGTCGCCGCGTACCCCTCGAACGTGTGGTAGGGGTACAGCCGGCGGTCGGTGGCCAGCACCGGCACGGGGTTCGGATCCGAGAACGGGTACGTCTCGAGGACCCTCACCTCCTCCGAGATGCGCGCGCGGGGCCCCGGCGCGTCGCACGCGGCCGCAGTCAGGGCAGCGCACAGGATGGCCGAGGTCAGCGTGGCGACCCTCCACTGCCGCGACGTCAATCGGAACACGTGGCACCTCCTTCGCTCGTCACGGTGGCGCCGCCGGACGGGTCGGCGACGAAGAGGGCTCGGCGGTCGACGCCTCCGCGGGGGGCGTAGAAGCGATCGATCAGGGCTTCGATCACGCCCTTCGCCTCGTCCGCGCGGCAGAGCGCGACCGCGCAGCCGCCGAATCCCGCGCCCGTGAGCCGCGCCCCTGCCGCGCCCGCCTCGCGGGCCACGCCCACGATCTCGTCCAGCGCCTGCGTGCTCACGCCGAAGTCATCGCGCAGGCTGGCGTGCGATTCGTTCATCAGGCGGCCGAAGGAGGCCATCTCACCGTCGCGCAGCGCGCGCTCGGCCTCGATCACCCGCCGGCCCTCCGTGGCCACATGGCGAAAACGCCTCGACAACGTGAGCGGCAGCGACCTCCGCGCCCCGGCCAGGATGGTTTCGAACTCCGCCTGGCCGGCTTCCACCACCTCCAGCCAGGACGTCCGGCCCACCCGCTCGAGGGCCTCCGCGCACTGGGCCCGCCGCTCGTTGTACAACTCGCGGACCGCGCCCGCCTTCTCCGCGCGCGCCAACGACGAGGCGACGACCCAGCGCCATCCCTCCGGCACCGGCACCGGCGTCACCCGCAGCGGCCCGAAGTCGATCCGCAGCGCGTGCCCTTCCTTTCCGCAGAGAGACGCCGCCTGGTCCATCCCGCCCCCCTGCAGGCCGACATAACGCTCGGCTCGGGCGAGGAGCGCCGCCAGTTCCAGCGCCTCCACCTGTTCTTCGTTCGCGTACAAGAGGGCCAGCGCCGACGCGACCACCAGGGCGGAGGAGGACGACAGTCCCTCCGCCACCGGGACAGTTCCCGTGACCGTGCCCCGGATGCCTCGCTTCAGTTCGACGCCGTGGTCGAGCAACCCCCGGGCCGCGGCCCGCACGTAGTTCGACCAGTGTCCCCGGGGTGCGGATTCCGTGGCGCGCTCCAGCCGAAAGGCGAAGGAACCATGGTCGGAATCGCCTTCGAGTTCGACCGTCGAGTGCGCCACCGCCTCGAAGTCCACGTTGACGTGTCGGTCGAGAGCCATCGGCAGCACCGGCAGGCCGTTGTAGTCGATGTGCTCGCCGATCAGGTTGATGCGCCCCGGAGCGGTCGCGACGCCACCGGGCAACGCCTGCGGGGGGCCGAAGAGCGACGCCTGCGCCGAGCGCACCGGCTTCGCGTGGGCGTGCGGCGTCCAGAGGTCGACGGGGTACGCGCCCGCCTCCGTGAGTTGCCGGAGCCAGACGGCGACGCCCTCGTGGTCTCCGGGGAAGGTGACGCCCTTCCACCCCTTGCCTGCGGGCACCAGGCCGCAACGCGTTCGTTCGGCGACCACCAGGTAGCTCACGGTTTCCGACAGGTAGAACTCGTCCTCGGTCCCGGGGGAGGCAGCGACGAAATCCCGGAAGCGCTCCTCCAGCAACGGCAGGATGTCGGGGAAGAACCCCCACAGGCCCATGCACGCCTGGCTGTCCGCGCCCACGCGGATCGCCGCGCCGGAGGGCGTGCACCCGACGACGTCGGGCCGGACCACGGCGGCATCGGCGCCTCCGCCCGTCCGCTGCGCGCCGCCGTCGAGGCGCAGGTCGAGGCCCTCGGTCATGCGGAGCAGCGTGCCGTCGGGCCCCTCTTCGCACAGGCCGCGCGACACGCCGCCGAAAGCGGACAGGGTGTCGGCCAGAGAGTAGGTCACCGCGAAGGCACGGATGCCCGGAGGCGGCGCCGCGAGCGCGTGCGCCAGGCCCTCGTACGCGATCCGCCCGTAGAAGTCGTCCGCGTTGCACACGGCGAACGGGGCCCGGCGGGACAGGGCGGTCGCCGCGGACAACACGGCGAATCCCGTGCCCCAGGGCCGAACGCGCCCGGGCGGGGGGAGCGGGACGAGGTCGGCGTCGGCGAGACGCTGGCGGGCGAAGGAGAGGGAGATCCCCGCCGCCCGCACCGGCGCCAGGCGCGTCTCGAACTCATCGCGCTGGCTCTCGCGCACGACGAGCACGAAACGCCCGAAGCCCGCGCGCACGGCGTCGTACACGGCGTATTCGAGCAGCGACCCGCCGCCCGGCCCCACCCGTTCGAGCTGCTTGGGGCGACCGAACCGGGTGGATTGCCCGGCGGCAAGGATCACCAAGGCCGGCCGTTCCGGCCGGTCGGCCGCCTCCACGGTCATGGCGTCAACTCGACCGTCCCCGCCAAGGACAAGCGGCGACGGACTCCTCGATCGCGCCCACCGCGAGCAGCGGTCCCCAACTCTGGAACCGGTGCCCTCGCCCCCGGCCGCTGCGCGCGTCGAAGTTCTCGCGGCAGAACCCCGTACGCCGGAGATCGGCCAGGAACATGAGCGCCCCTTTCCATGCGAGTTCACTCGCCAGTTCGTCGAACCCGTACCGCCGCAGTCCCTGCAGCACGAGGTAATTCATGGGCGGCCAAATGGAACCGCGCCAGTACTGCTGGTCGTCAAAGGCGGGGTCGTCGCGCGAGATCGTGGGCAGCACCCACTCGCCCCGGAAGCGCGCGGGGTCGCGCAGCACACCGGCCATGCGCCGCGCCCGGGGGGGGGGGGGGGGGGGCGGGGGCGAGGGGGGGGGGGGGGAGGGGGGGGGCGGGGGGGGGGGGGGGGGGGCGGGGGGGGGGGGCGGGGGGGGGGGGGGGGGGGGGG
>VXMQ01000209.1 GCA_009841015.1 Candidatus Palauibacter denitrificans
GGTCGCGATCTTCCCGTTGGTGAGGACGAGTTCAGCCACCCCCGCCGGCGGATCCCCGACCGCGGCGCCGCCCGTTGCCGCCGAATCCCCGGCGTCGGTTGCGCAGGCCGCAAGGGCCGGAAGAAGAAGAAGCCGGGCTGGAACGGACGAGCCTTCGCGATGTCGAATCATGGTACCCCTGACCTCGATGTGAGCCGTTCGGCCCATCATAGCGGCGCGCCATGGATGGTGCACAGGACTCACGCGGGAGCCGTTCGCTCTGCTACCCCGCCGGAGCCCGCTCGGGTACGTTTCACGGAAGGCCTCAGGGCCCCGGGGCGCACCCCGGATCTTCCGCAAACGACGTGAGAGAGGGCCGAAGCAATGGGGAGAACGCGCAACATCGGGAGATGGGGAGCCGGCCTCGCGCTGGGTCTCATCTGCGCCCTTCCGGCTGCCGCGGAGGGCCAGATCGGCATCCTCGCGGGCTACAACCGCGACTCGCTCGCGGAGTTCCTGCCGGAGAACGGATTCGATCTCACGGATACGACCGATGGATATCACGTGGGAGTGTTCCTGAACGTAAATCTCGCGACCTTCTCCATCCGGCCGGCCGTCATCTACCATCGCCTGCCGGAACTCGTCGCGATGGCCGGTGATGAACAGGTCCGGTTCGACATCGACATGGTGGAAATTCCGCTCGATTTCCGCATCCGGCTCCCCCTGCCGGCCGTTCAGCCCTACGTGCTGGGCGGGCCCGTCCTGACCTTCCCGTCCAGCACTTTTTCGGGCGTGGACGACCTCCTCTCGGCACGTCCGGTTCGCGCTGAAGTCGGGGTCGGCCTCGAACTCGACGTCGGCTTCCGGCTCTGGCCCGAAGTGCGCTATGGATTCGGGATCGGTTCGCTGATGGAATCCGACGTCGCCATCGGCTCCGAGGTCCTCCGGGGCGATGGGGAACCCCGGCACGACGCCCTGACCCTGCGGCTGGGCATCAGCTTCTAGACCCCGGCCGGGCGCGGCCGGCAGCGTTTCGCAACGCTCGGCGCGGCGCCCGGGGAGCCTCGGCGGACTTGACCGTTCGACCGCACGTTCACCATTATGGCTCCCGGATACCGAATAAAACCCGAAATACATCAACCGGGAGACGATGCTCGGAGCTTCGGCGCCAAGACGCTCGATCCGGGGACGCGGGAGCGCGCACAACCCGGCGAACCGCTTCCTCCCTCTCGCGGTCGAGCGGGAGGCCTGGACGCTCGCGTCCGATCCGGACCCGCGGACGGAGATTCTGGAGGACCGATCCCGCTCGATCATCTCCTACAACAACAGTCCCGACCTCGGTTTCGACGCCAGCCTGAACCCGTATCGCGGGTGCGAGACCGGGTGTTCCTACTGCTACGCGCGACCCACGCACGAGTACTTCGGACTCTCCGCGGGACTCGACTTCGAGAGCCGGATTCTGGCGAAGCCGGAAGCCCCGGCGCTGCTCAGACGCGAACTGGCCTCGCCCCGCTGGAAGCCTCAGGTGCTCGTGCTCAGCGGAGTCACGGACCCGTATCAGCCCGTGGAGCGCCGCCTCGGGATCACTCGCCGCTGCCTCGAGGTGCTGGCCGAGGCCCGGAACCCGGTCGGGATCGTGACCAAGCACCACGGAGTGACGCGGGACATCGACCTCCTGCGCGAACTCGCGCGCTACGATGCGGTGCAGGTACAACTCTCCATCACGACGCTGGACCGCTCGCTGCAACGAAGGATGGAGCCGCGGGCCTCGACCCCGGAGCGGCGGCTCGACGCGATCGCGCGGCTGGCGGATGCGGGGATCCCGGTGGGGGTGAACGTCGCGCCGGTAATTCCCGGCCTCACGGACCATGAGATCCCGGCCATCCTGGAGGCGGCGGCGAAGGCGGGGGCGGGGCGGGCGATCTACATCATGCTTCGCCTTCCGTTCGGAGTCGCGGCCCTGTTCGAGGATTGGCTGCGGCGCAACTGCCCGGACCGGGCGCGGAAGGTGCTCAACCGCATGCGGGAGTTGAGAGGCGGGAGCCTATATGCGTCGACCTTCGGCGAGCGGATGCGGGGCCGCGGCCCGTTCGCCGAGCAGGTCGCGCGGCTCTTCTCACTCGCGCGTGCGAAGCACGGGATCGAGCCGCGCGACTACGACCTCTCGGCGGAGCACTTCCGGCCGCCGCGGGCCGGGCCCCAACTGGGCCTGTTCGACTAATATGCGCCCCGCCGCCACCTGTACGGACGCTCGTCCTCCAGTTCAACGGCGAGCGTCTGCTCCACACCGTCGCGGACGATGCGGAGCGACACCTCCCCCGGCTCCAGATCCACGAGCGCCCGGCGCAGGTCGTTGGGGTCGTCGACCTCCTCGTCGCCGAGTCCGACGATCACGTCTCCCGCCCGCAGACCGCCCTCCTCCGCCGGCGTGTCCTCAAACACGGAGGTGACGAGGACGCCGCCTTCCACGCCGAAGTACTCCGCGAGCTGATCGCCCAGGCGCTGCGTGTTCGCGCCGAGCCGCAGCCCCGACGACAGGTAGACGACGCGACTCAACCCCTCGGCCACGCCTTCCTGCGCCTCCCGGACCCGTACCTCCAGTTCGCGCGCTCGCTCGGCGAGCTCCGCGGCGCGCACCCGTTCCCGCGAAGCGTCCACTACGCGGCTCGACAGGTCGATCTGCGGGGACATGAACGTCAAACCGCGGCCGCCCGAGAAGACGCCCATGCGCTCCCCAAGTTCGACGGATACGTCGCGCTCCGCTCCGTCGCGCAGCACCGTCAGATCCACGACGCGTCCGGGCGGGGTCTCGCTCAGCAGCCGCCGGAGTTCCGCCACGCTCTCGACGCGCTCGCCGAACCAGGCCACGACCACGTCACCCTCCTCGACGCCGGCTTCCGACGCCGGCTCACCGTCCATGACCCCGTCGATATAGACGCCGTACGGGCGAGACATCCCGAGTTCCGAGGCGCGCTCCCCGTCGACATCCAGGATCTGCACCCCGAGGTATGCCCCACCCCCGGAAAAGGCGATCCGGACCTGTTCGCGCCGATCGTCCTCATCCTCCTCCTGGGCCGCGGCCGGCGCCAAACCCGAGGACAACCCGGCAACCAGCGCCAACGCAAGCCCGACGGCGAGCGAATCTCTCCAGTTCTTCATGCATCCTCCCTCGGGACCGTTCCCCCAGGTTGTGAATCACGGCCTTCGTGTCGGCCTTCTTTTCCTGAGGGGTCGGACACTCCGGAGAGGGCCGCCGGTTGCCCGACTCCGGCGACCCGTGGCGAGACCCGGCTGCGGGGCCGCCGCTAGCGGTCCGGGGCGAAGAAGAGGGGGATGCCTCCCTCGGTCGGCGCGATGACCATGTTGTTGCTCCCCTCGCCGATCCGTCCGAGCATCTCCAGGTAGCGCCAGTACAGGTAGCGCTGGCCCGAGATGCCGGCGAGGCTCTCCGCGATGATGTCCTGCGCATCCCGGATCCCCTCGGCCTCCGCGCGCTGCTGGTTCGCCTGCTCGACCACGACCTGGGTCTGGTACTCCTCGGACTGCACCTGCTGCTCGCGCGACAGCTTGGCTTCGATCGCCTCGCGGATCGTCTCCGGCGGCACGACCTCGCGCACGAAGAAATCGGTGATCTCGAGCCCGCGCGGGTTGAGGCGGTCCGTCATCAGCGCCTCGATGCGGCCGGAGATGCCCGTGCGGTTGGTGGACAGGATGTCCGAAGCCTCGATCTCCGCGATCGCGTCGCGGATGGCGGAGCGATACGTGTTGTAGACGAACGAGGCGACGGCGTTCTCGTTCCCCACCGTGAGATAGAGATGGACGGCGCTGTCCGGGTTGATGCGGTAGCGGTAGGCCGCGTCGACCGCGATCTGGAGCTGGTCCGAGGTGAGAGCGTCCAGGCGCTCCGCCTGTCCGCCCGCCGGATACTGGACCTCGCGGAGCGGATAGTTCGTCCACGAGCGCAAGACGTTGTGGTAGAGCCCCTGCGTGTAGGGGCGGGGCGCCACCGCGCCGGTCACGGGGTTCCGCTTGACCGCCACCTCGTACTCGTCGACGCGGTTGAAGCCGAACACGAACAGGATGAGTACGAAGAGAACTCCGGCGACGGCGGCCACGGTGCCGATGCGAAGCGATTTCACTGATTGAGCCATTCTCGTCCTCCCAAAACCGAAACAGTGTCCGCGGGCATCCAGGCCGCGCGGACGGAGTTTACTTGCGTTCACTGCAAGATAAGCTCGCGGTCGCGCCCGTCCCACCTCGCGGGCGGGACCCCTACGGCCTGCTACACTCCCGACGGGAGGATCATTCGTGATTCGACAGACGTTGCGCGCGGCTCCGATGGCGGGTCGACCCCCACATCCTCGTCCGGCGCCTCGCGACTTCCTGCGAGCCGTGTTGACTCAGTATAGCAGGATTTATATAGTTGGGTATGTCGTTACTGATATAGCGTGCCCTGGACGAGCCCATGAGCCTCGATCACATCCTTCTCGGCCTGCTGCGGGAGCCCGCGAGCGGCTATGACCTGAAGGACGCCTTCAACGAGACCGTCGCGCACTTCTGGTCGGCCGAACTCAGCCAGATCTACCCCACCCTCAAGCGTCTCGAAGAGCGCGGGCTGCTCCGAAGCCGACTCGAACCCTCCCCCAGGGGACCGGACCGCCGCGTCTACGCGTTGACCGCAGAGGGGCGGGCGGAACTGCGCCGCTGGGTGCGCGGCGGGCCGGCGGTCGGCGCGGAACGGTTTGCCTACCTCGCGCAGCTCTACTTCATGAGCGCGGTCGACGATCTCCGCGAGACGCGGGCCTTCATGGTGGAGCTGCGCGACCATCTGGCGGGCCGGCTCGCGGAGCTGCGGGCGATCGAACGGAAGATCTTCGCGGCTCACGGCGACCGGCCGGAGCGGTACAGCGACGACGGGTTCCACCGCTTCGCGACGCTGCGCATGGGGATCGATTCCATCGGCGCGAAGGTGACCTGGTGCGACCTGACGCTGATGGCCATCGACCGGCGCCTCGCCCCCCCGCCGGAACGGGCGCCATGAGCGTGCCTTTTGATGCGCTCCTGCTCGGGCACGTCGCGGCCGGCTTCGTCGGTCTCGCGGCGTTCTGGGTCCCGGTGTTCGCCCGCAAGGGCGGCCGGGCGCACGTGCGGGCGGGGCTCGTCTACACCCGGTGCGCCTACGTGGTGACGCTGTCGGCGGTCATCGTGGCGGCGGGGCGCATCGCCACCTATTGGACCCAGGGTATCGGCGTGGCGGAACGGCCCGACCTCTACGGCCTCCCGCTCTTTCTCGGCTACCTCGGCGTGACGACGTTCGCGGCGGTGCGCCAGGCAATGCGGGCCGTGGCCACGCGACGGGCGCCGGAAACGCTGCGGACGCCGTTCCACGAAGTCCTCGCCTGGGCGTCCATCGCGGGGAGCGTCGCCGTCATCGCGTTCGCGCTGGGGCTGTGGTCCAGCGTCTCGCCGATCCTGCTGGGGCTGAGTCCGATCGGCCTCCTCACGGGGTCGCGCATGCTGCGACTCATGAGGAAGCCCGGCCAGGAGCCCATGGGCTGGTTCTACAGCCACATGGCGTCGATGCTCGCGGGCGGCATCGCGTTCCACACCGCCTTCGCCGTCTTCGGCGCGCCGCGTCTGTGGGACTACGCCATTGCGGGCCCCCTCGCCCTCGTGCCGTGGCTGCTCCCGACCGCGATCGGCGTCCCGGCCATCGTCATCTGGACGCGGCGCTACCGGCGGAAGTTCAACCGCGGGGCGCGGCGAGCGGCTACCGGCTAGAGGAGTCCGCTAGTTCCCGCGGGCGCCGCCGTCGAAGGCGCGGCTGTCGGAGGCGCCCCAGCGGAGTCCCGTGTCCCAGTCGATGTAGATCCCCATCGCCTGCCCCTGGCCGCCCCGGGTCCGCGTCACGTGTCCCATTCCTTCGTAGAGGCGCTTCGTGTCGGGCGAGAAGCCCCACTCCTCGAACGAGGTCACGTCGGGCAGCCACTGGTGGTGGATGCGGGGCGACTCGATGGCCCGGCCGAACTGCGACCCGGTCATCCCGTGGTCGATGACGTTGAGCACGACCTGCAGCGTGGTGTTGATGATCGTCCGCCCCCCCGGACTCCCGATCGCGAGCACCGGCCGGCCGTCGCGCGCGACGATCGTCGGCGTCATGCTGGACAGCGGCTGCTTCTCGGGCGCCACGAGATTCGGCGGCGTCCCGATCGTGCCGCGTGAATTCGTGCGGCCGGGGACGGCGTTGAAGTCGCCCAGTTCGTTGTTGAGCAGGAAACCCGCGCCGGGGACGACGACGCTGGACCCGTAGCCGAACTCGAGCGTGTACGTGACCGAGACCGCGTTCCCCTCGGAATCCACCACGGAGTAGTGCGTCGTCTCCTCGCTCGCCTGCAGGAAGGCCCCGTTGAAGGCCGTCGAATCGCTCTTCGAGGCCTTCTCCATGTCGATGCTCGCCCGGAGGCTGCCGGCGTATTCCTTGGAGGTCAGACGCTCGATCGGCATGTCGGGATTGAACTTCGGGTCTCCGAGATGGAGCGCCCGGTCCGCGTACGAGCGCCGCATCGATTCGGTGAGCAGGTGCAGGTAGAGCGCCGAGTTGTGTCCGATCTCCGCCAGGTCGTACCCCTCGAGGATGTTGAGCATCTCCACGATCCCCGTGCCGCCGGAACTCGGCGGCGGCATCGAATAGACGTCGTAGCCCCGGTACGTGCCGTGGATCGGGGTCAGCTCGTCCGCCTCGTAGCGCGCCAGGTCCTCCTCGGTGATCAGGCCTCCGTGCTCGGCCATGAAATCGGCCAGCAGCTTCGCCGTCTCCCCGCGGTAGAAGCCGTCGTGCCCGTCGGCCTGGATGCGGCGCAGCGTCTCGGCGAGGTCCGGCTGCCGGAAGGTCTCCCCCGGCTCGTACATGCGGACGCCGTCTTTGAGGAAGGCCGCGCGCGTCGCGTCATAGAGCGGCCCTGCCCGGCCGGGCAGGGAGCGGAGCCAGTTCTGCATCGCCCACGTGGAGGGCATGCCGTCCTCGGCCAGCCGGATCGCGGGCTCCAGGAGATCCGCCCAGGGCAGGCGGCCCAGGCGCTGGTGCGCCTTCCACATCCCGGCCACCGTGCCCGGCACGCCGACGGCGAGCAGGCCGATGTGGTTCGAATTGTCCCGGACTTCGCCATCCGGACCCAGGTACATGCGCTCCGTCGCCGCGAGCGCCGCCTTCTCGCGGAAGTTGAACGTCGTCACTTCCCCGTCCGCCCCGTGGTACACGAGGAACCCGCCGCCGCCGACGTTGCCGGCCGAGGGCAGGGTCACGGCGAGGGCGAAGGCCGTGGCGACAGCGGCGTCGACCGCGTTGCCGCCCCTGTCGAGGATCTCCTGGCCCGCTTCCGAGCCCAGGTAGTGGCTGCTGACGACCATGCCTCCCCGTGACGGCGCCGCCATGCGGCCCGACTGGGCTGCGAGCGGCGCGAGGACGACCATGCTGGCGGACACGCACACGGCGAGGGTCCGCGCGGCGAACGCGAACGCGTGCTTCCGGGGAACTGACGCATGCTTCCTGGGCATCGAAGGGCCTCCTCCAGGGGTGTCGCGGGCAATGTCGCGCAATCGCGCGCAATTTCGGGCGACCGCGCGCGGCCGGAAAGAGCGGGCGCTCAATTCGCCGGCGGCACGAGCGCGATGGCGCGCAGGGGGCCGCCCGAGCCGCCCGAGATCTTCATCGGCAGGGCGATGACGGTCGCGCCGCGGGCCGGAAGACGGTCGAGGTTCGTGAGATTCTCGAGACCGGGCGCGTTCGCCGCGGCGACGATTTGATGTACGATGAAGTCGGTGGACGGCCCGTAGTCGATGGAAGCCACGTCCGCTCCGAGGGCGGCGGCCCCCCGCTCCTCGACGAGGAGGCGCGCGGCGGCTTCGCCGTAGCTCGGGAAGTGGAGTTGCGACGCATCGCCGGGCGTGTCGTCGCCGAGGTAGGAGAGGGCGTCGGGCCAGCGCGCGCTCCACCCCGTCCTGAGGAGGACGATGCTCCCGGGCTCGATCGGACCGTGCTCCGCCTCGTGCGCCTCCACGTCGGCGACGGTCAGCCGGTAGTCGGCGTCCGCGGCCGCCTGGGCGGTCACATCGATCACCGCCGCCGGGCCGATGAGGCGCCGGAGCGGGATCGATGCGACATCGGGACCTCCCTCGAGGAAATGGATGGGGGCATCGATGTGGGTGCCGCCGTGCTCGGCCGTGGCCAGGGAGTAGGCGGAGTAGAAGTAGCCGCCCTCGGTCTCGCCGAAGGCCAGTTCCCGCAGCGCGAACCCGGCGGTGTCCGTCGGCCAGTAGACCGTCTCTTCGCCGAAGGCGTGGCTGAGGTCGACGAGGTCGTAGCCTTCCAGGTCGAGCGGTCCCGGAGCTTCGGAGCCCGCGTCTTCCGAGGCGGCCGGCGTGTCGCCGGGCGTCTCCACCCACACCGAACAGGCCACCGCCGCGCACCCGACGAGGGCGGCGGCCGCCGCGCGCGAAAGCTCCGAAATCGTCATGTGACTCTCCGTTCCCTGCCGAGCCGTTGCGGGGCGTCCTGGCGGGCCGTCCGGTGGGCCCCGCGGGGGCGTCGTCCAGTGGGCCGTACGGGGTGTCGCCCGAGCCCTGAAAGTGGCGACTCGCGGTTGGCGAAGCGAGATTCGGCCATGCGCAAGATCACTCGGGGCCTCCTCGTCGTATTCCTTGCCTCCCTCGGGTATGGGGCCCTGCCGATCTTTGCCAAGCTCGCGCTCGCGGAGGGCGTCGAGGTTCTGCCCCTGCTCGCCTGGCGCTTCCTGCTCGGGAGCGGGCTGCTGTGGATCTTCGTGGTCGCCACCGGGCGGCCCCGGCCCCCGCGCGGGCGATGGACCGGCCTCGTCCTGCTCGGTCTGCTGTACGCATTCAACGCGGCGTGCTACATGCTCGGGCTCGACCGCCTGCCGGCGTCGGTCGCGACGCTCGTCCTGTTCAGCTATCCGGCGATGACCGTGCTCCTGGCGCGGCTCTGGGTCGGCGAACGCCTGACTGCGCGCCGCATCGCCGCGCTGGCGCTCACGACCGCCGGGTGCGCGCTGACCGTCGGCACCGGATTCGGAGGGGGCGATCCGCTGGGCGTGGGACTCGTCGTACTCGCGGTCGTGTTCCTCGCCCTGTGGATCGTGCGGAGCCACGGGGTCTTCGCCGGCCTGCCGCCCATCTCCGCCACGGCCACGGCGCTGACGTCCACCGCCATCGCGATCTCGGTCGCCGGGCTGGCCACGGGGGGCATCGGCGTGCCGCTCGCGCCCGCCCCGCTGCTCCTCCTGGGCGCAATCGGCCTCTTCTCGACCGCCGTCCCCATCACGGCCTTCCTCATTGGCATCCAGTGGATCGGCCCGGGCCGGGCGGCGACCGCCGCCACCATGGAGCCCGCCGTGACGCTCGCGCTCGCCGCCGCCGTGCTCGGCGACCGCCTCTCGCCCGGACAGTGGCTCGGCGCCGCGCTCATCCTCGCCGGAGTCCTCTCGCTTCGGCTGGAGCCCCGGTCGGACACCCCGTCGGACATCGCGTTGGACATCGCCGATGGCCACCCCTGACAGGCCGTGGCGGGAGCCCCGCCGCGTTCGAGCGGCGCTCCAACCTTTCGGACTGAGGGCGCGTCTCAAGATCGAAATGAGAACGCGGACCAGGACGTGATCGAACCGAACGGAAAACCCCGGGAACACGGGCCGGACGCGCGGGCGGAGGGGCAGCCTTCCACCGGCGTCGAGGCGGACGTGCGGGCGGCGACGTTCGGGGATGCGGAGGCGTTCGAGCGCCTCTACCGCGCCCACGTGTCGCGGGTTTACGGACTCGCGTGCCGAATGGCCGGGAGCGAACGGGCGGACGAACTGACGCAGGACGTCTTCGTTCGGGCGTGGGAGAAGCTCGGGACGTTCCGCGGCGAATCGGCCTTCAGTTCGTGGCTGTACCGGCTGGCGGTGAACCTCATGTGCAGCCGGCTGCGAGCGCTGAAGCTGCAACGGGAACGGGAGATCGCGAACGAGATTCCGCTGGCGGCGGCCCGGGCGCGGCACGACAGCATCGAGATCCGCCTCGACTTCGAGGTCGCGCTCGAACAGCTCCCGAATGGGGCGCGCGAAGTCTTCGTCCTGCACGACGTCGAGGGCTACAAGCACCGTGAGATCGCGGAGCAGTTGGACATCACGGCCGGCACGTCCAAGTCCCAGTTGCACCGGGCGCGGATGATTCTGAGACGGCACCTGGAGAGGTAGTTGAACCGATGACAGATCGAGACCAGCGGAAGGATCGCTTCCGGGACCGTCTTTCGGAGTACCTCGACGGCAGCCTCGGCGCCGAGGAGGAGGTCCTGATCGAGCGGCACCTAGAGCGTTGCGAGGACTGCGCCCGGACGCTCGCCGAACTCGAGGCCGTGGTGGAACGGGCCGCGAGCCTCGGGCCGCGCGAACCGGCCGAGGATCTGTGGCCCGGCGTCGCGACGCGGATCGGCGTCCGGTCCGCCGGGCTCGCGGCCGCCGCGCCCGACACCTCCGAAGCGCCGGCCCGGCGCCGACCGCCCGCCGGCCTCATCACGCGTTTCGCGCCGCAACTCGCGGCCGGCATCGCGCTGGTGTGGCTCTCCGGGGCCCTCGTGTGGACGGCCGTGGCGCGGGACGCCGCCGAGGGAACGCCCGGCGCCGCGGGCACAATGCCGGGGCTCGGCGTCCCGTCGCTGCTGCCCCCGGCCGTGCAGAGCGCCTCGACGCTGGAGGACGGCGGATCGAGCGCCGAGCAGTACGCTCGCCTGATCGCCGAACTCGAGCGCGTGCTGTTCGACGCGGAGCGGCCGCTGCCGCCGGAGACCGTGGCGCGCATCCGCCGCGCGCTCGTGACGATAGACCGGGCCATCGAGGACGCCCGCGCGGCGCTGCTCGAACTGCCCGATGACCCCTACATCCAGCAACACATGGAGAACACGATGCGACGCAAGTCGGAATTCCTTGCCCAGGCCGTTCAACTCGCGGCGACCGACTGATGGTCCCGGCGACGGTTATCCTGGCCGCTCTCGCAGCGACGAACCCCGGAGCGCGCGACACGACGTTCGTGGTGCCCGAGGGCGCGCGCATCGAGATCGAACACCGCGAGGGAGACATCCGCGTGATGGGCGCGGCCAGCCGCGAGGCGCGGGTCGTGCTCGACGACGATGACGGCCGGATTCGCGTGCAATCCTCGGGCGGCACGATCCGGCTCGGCTCGAGCCCGAGCGGCGACGGCGCGGACCTCCTCATCTACCTCCCCGAGGACGTCGACGTGAGCGTGGTCGGACAGGAGGGCGACGTCACGGTCGCCGGCATCGTCGGCGGCTCCGTGTCCGTGAGGACGGCCGACGGAGACGTGGAGATCGACGGCGGCGCCGGCGTCAGCGTTGCCACGCTGGACGGCTCCGTGAGGATATCGAACACCGGAGCCGCGACGGTCAGCGTGACGGACGGCGACGTGTGGCTCGACCAGGTCGCGGGAGCCATGAGCATCAGCGGCATCGACGCCGACATCATCGTCACGAACGCCGACACGCGCGCCCTCTCGGTCGCCACGGTGGACGGCGACGTCTGGTACGACGGCGCCCTTCACGGCAACGGCACGTACTCGCTCAGCACCCACGACGGCGATGTGACGTTCGCCGTTCCGGAGAACGCCGGCGCGCGCATCTCCGTGTCCACCTTCGACGGAGAACTCGACCCCTCGTTCCCCGTCCAGTTTCAGGGCGGCAGCGTGCGGGGGGGACAGTTCACGGTCGGCGACGGATCCGCGGCCGTGACGCTGAAGTCGTTCGACGGCGACATCGTCCTCGTTCGGCCGGGGGAGCGCACCCCCGACCTCGATGGCCAGGAACCCACGAGATAGCCGGAACCCACGAAACAGTTACGAACGACCCACAAGACAGCTAAGAACCCACGAGAACCGGGAGCAGCACGATGCGGAATACAGCGCGACGACTCGCCGCGGCGGCGGCAGGACTGGTGTGCCTGGGGGCGGCGGAAGCGCGGGCCCAGGACTTCGAATGGCAGGGGGCCGTGGATCGCGGAGACGCGGTCACGATCCGGGGCGTGAACGGCTCCATCACGGCGAGCGCGGCGAGCGGCAGCGAAGTGCGGGTCCGAGCCACGAAGGAATGGGACGACGACGACCCGGATTCGGTCCGCATTGAGGTCGTCGAGGACTCGCGCGGCGTCCTGATCTGCGCC
Source organism: Candidatus Palauibacter denitrificans (assembly GCA_009841015.1). Lineage (GTDB taxonomy): Bacteria > Gemmatimonadota > Gemmatimonadetes > Palauibacterales > Palauibacteraceae > Palauibacter > Palauibacter denitrificans. The sequence continues at coordinate 12,198 of VXMQ01000209.1, forward strand.
GTCTACCCGGCGAGGCGCGGGCGCGACCCGAACCGCTGCGGCCGGGGCGACGACTACCGCATGAGCGTCAACAACAACGACGTGAAGGTGCAGTTCACGGTCGAGGTGCCCGCGGGCGTCGAACTCGAGGCCCGAACGGTGAACGGGGAGATCGAGGCGCGGGGGATCGCGGCTGAGGTGGAGGCGCAGACCGTGAATGGCGGGATCGAGGTGCAAAGCAGCGGCCCGGTGTCGGCGGAGACCGTGAACGGAGAGATCCAGGCGCGGCTCGGGGGGGAGATTTCCGATGACCTTCGCTTCAAGACGGTGAACGGAGGCATCCGGCTCGTGCTCCCGAACGGCACCGATGCCGACGTCGAGATCCGGACGGTCAACGGCGCCATCGACACGGAATTCCCCCTCACCATCCGCGGGCGCTGGGGACCCAGGTCCGCCTCCGGCGAGATCGGAGCGGGCGGACCGGATATCGAGGTGAGCACCGTAAACGGCAGCATCGCCCTCGTCCGCGGAAGCTGACGGCAAATGGCTGAGGGCCGCCCCGGGAGGGAGCGGCCCTTGAGCCGACAACACACTGCCGTGGCTTTCCGACCCGGGCTCAGCCCAGGGTCGTAGCGAACTTCGGGGCGCGGCGCTCGTTCGTGGCCTGCTCGTAGGCGTAGGCGATCCGCAGCAGCGTGGGCTCCGTCCAGGCGGGCCCGAAGAACGAGACGCCCGCCGGGAGTCCGCGCACGAACCCCATCGGCACGGTGATGTCGGGATAGCCGGCGATCGCGGCGGGCGCGGCGGAGGACCCCCCGTCAAGCCGATCGCCCTTGATGTGGTCGGTGGGCCACGGGAGGTCGCGCGTCGGCGCGACGATCGCGTCCAGGTCGTGCTCCCGCGCCAGGCGGTCGATCCCGTCTTCCCGGTTCGCGCGCTGAATCGTGGCGACGGCGTTCAGGTATTCGGGGTCCGTGAGCGGCCCCCTGGACTCGGACGCAATCAGACGCTCCTGGCCGAAATGCGGCATCTCCCGGTCGGCGTTCCGCTCGTTGAACTCGATGACTTCGGCCAGGCTCTTCACCGGCGCGTCGGGACCCAGGTCGGCGAGATAGGCGTTGAGGCCGGCCTTGAACTCGAATTCGAGCAACACGAGCGAGAGCGGATCGTTCCAGGCCGCCGCGTCCATGTTGGCGGGGTCGACGATGACCGCGCCCTCGGCCCGCATCGCCTCGACCGCTTCGTCGAACAGCGCGAGCACGCGCGGGTCGAAGCCGGGGAAGCTGCGCACGACCCCGATCCGGGCGCCCTGAAGCCCGGCCGGGTCGAGGAACTGCGTATAGTCGGCGTGCGCGCGGCCCTCGCTCGCGGCGGTGGCCGGATCTCGCGGGTCCACGCCCGTGCAGGCGCCGAGCAGGGCGGCCGCGTCGCGAACGGTCCGGCACATGGGTCCCGCCGTGTCCTGCGAATGGGAGATGGGGATGACCCCGGCCCGGCTCCACAGTCCGACCGTCGGCTTGATGCCCACGATGCCGTTGCTCGACGAGGGACACATGATGGAACCGCCCGTCTCCGTCCCCACCGTGAGCGCGCAGAGGTTCGCCGACGCCGCGACGCCGGAGCCCGAACTCGAACCGCACGGGTTCCGGTCGAGCGCGTAGGGGTTCCGGCACTGGCCGCCGCGCGCCGACCAGCCGCTCGTCGCCCTGATTCCGCGGAAATAGGCCCATTCCGAGAGGTTCGCCTTGGCCACGACGATGGCCCCCGCCTCGCGCAGCCGGGCGGCCAGGAACGAGTCCTGCGGCGGGATCGAACCCTCGAGCGCGAGCGACCCCGCCGTCGTCGTCATCCGGTCGTGCGTGTCGATGTTGTCTTTCAGGGCGACCGGGATGCCGTGCAGCGGCCCGCGCACGTTCCCCGCCGCGCGCTCGGCGTCCAGTTCATCGGCGATCGCGAGCGCGTCGGGGTTCGTCTCGATGATCGAGCGCAGTTCCGGGCCCTGTCCGTCCAGCGCTTCGATGCGTTCGAGGTAGAGTTCCGCGATCGAGCGGGCCGTGCGTTCGCCCGACGCCATGCTCGCCTGGAGTTCGTCGACCGTCACCTCGTCCAGTTCGAACGGCGGCACCGCCGCCACGGGGCCAGCGTCGCCACCAGCCGCGCCGGCGGCGGGATCGTCGGACCCACGCTCGGGCGCGCACCCCGAGGCCGCGGCGACCGCCCCCAGTCCCCCGGCAACGCTGGCTCCGATGAAGCCTCTTCGATCGATCATGGCGATCCCTTCCCTCCCCTTCTCTTCAGCGGCCCTCTCTCGTCCGGTTCGCCGTCGCGCCGAATCCGAAAGACGTTCCCGCGGGAACGTCCCGCCCGTCGCTGCGACTCAGAATGCGTCGTCCGTGATGATGAGCATGCCGAGGCCGCGCAGCGTCTCGTTGAGCGCCGCCACGTCGGTCCGCACCAGCTCTTCGAGTTCCGCCAGGTGCGCCTCGAGTGCGTCGTGCAGGATCACCTTCACTTCCATCTCCTGGTCCGTGGGCCGGAAGTCCGCGATTGAGAGCGCGCCGACGAGGTAGCCGAGCTTCTGCAGGAGCCGGGCTTCGAAGCGCACGCCGTCCTGGCCCTGCCCCGTGAGGCGCAGGTCGACCATCGTCTCCTGCAGGTCCATCAGCTTCTGCCGCAGATCCTCGACCGACGCGGAGAGGTCCTCGTCCTCCGCGAACCTCGACAGCGTCCCGAGCTGGACGCGCATCGCCTCCACGCGGTGCACGGCCTCGCCCGCGCGCACGACGTCCTCCCGCACCTCGCGGATGAAGGCGAGCTGCTCGGCGATGTCCGCCTCCGTCCCCGCCGAATGGGGGTCCTTCAGCACGGTGAGCGGCTGCTCGTGCGTCGCCCCGTCCACGGAGAGGCGCACCGTGTATTGTCCCGGCGGCATGAGAATCGAGATCTGCTGCCCGCCGGGTGCCGGCCGCCCCTCATCCCCGACCTCGATGTGCTCGGCGTACCTGGGCGGCGTGAGCATCCGGATCGGCTCGTTGGCCTCGTCCCGGAGGTCCCAGTGAATCCGGCTCACACCCGTGCGGTTCGGCCCTTCCAGCGTGCGCACGACCATCCCCGAGCCGTCCAGGATCTCGATCGTCGGCGCCTCGGAGGCCTCCGCCGCGAGCCAGTAGTTGAGCGACGCCCCGTACTCCGGATCTTCTCCGATCGTGGGGTCGTCGTACGGGATCGAGGGCGGCGTGATGGGACGGAAGCGGTACGCATCGCGCGGCGCGAACAGGTGCGAGGCCGAGGCCATCACCTCCGGCGTCATCTGCTGGATCGGCGACAGGTCGTCGAAGATCCAGAACCCGCGCCCGTACGTGCCCACCACGAGATCGTTGAAGTGCTCCTGGACGACGATCCCCGACACGGGCGCCGCCGGCAGGTTGTTCTGCAGCGGCTGCCAATCGTCCCCGTCGTTGAAGGAGACGTAGATCGCGTTCTCCGTTCCCACGTAGAGCATCCCCCGCCGCACCGGATCCTCGACGATGATCTTCGTGTAGCTCAGCATGCTGGGCGGGATCCCGTCGGTGATCTTCTCCCACGAGGCGCCGAAGTCGCGCGTCCGGTAGACGTGCGGGTCGCGGATGTTCACCTGGTGGCCGTCCGCCGCGATGTAGGCCGTGCCCGCGTCGTAGCGCGAGGGCGCGATGCTGCGCACGGCGATCCACTCGGGCAACCCGTCGACGTTGCCCGTGACGTCCGTCCAGCTCTCCCCGCCGTCCCGCGTGATGTGGAGCTTGCCGTCGTTCGTGCCCGCCCAGATGAGGCCGGCCTCGATCGGCGACTCCGCGATCCCGAACACGGTGCCCGCGTACTCAACGCCGATGTTGTCGCCCGTGAGCCCGCCCGAGAGCCCCATGCGGCTCCGGTCGTTCAGCGTAAGGTCCGGGCTGATGACCTCCCAGCTCTGTCCTCTGTTCCGCGTGCGGTGCACATGCTGGCTCCCCACGTAGACCGTCTCGTTGTCGTGTGGGGAGATGTGCACCGGAGCGTCCCATATGAAGCGATAGCGGACGCCCGACGCCGGCCCGCGGCTCTGCTCCGGCCACACCTCGACAGGCCGGTACTGCCGCCGCTCCTCCTCGTAGCGGACGACGATCCCGCCCACCATCCCCGACCCCGAGGCCGAGGACCACACGATGTTGGGGTCGGTCGGATCCGGCGTGGCGAAGCCGCTCTCCCCGCCCCCGACGTGGTGCCACATGCCGCGCGGGATGTGGTTGATGCGCCGCGTGCCGAGGATCCGGCTGTTGCTGGGACCGCGGTAGGTCGGCTCATCCTGCTTGTTCCCGAGCACGTTGTAGGGGACCGCGTTGTCCACCGTCACGTGGTACATCTGCGCGTTCGTGAGCCGCTGCCGGAACCACGTCTTCGTGCGGTTGATCGAGATCGAGAGGCCCTGGTCGTGCGCCACGATCATGCGGTCCGGGTTCGTGGGGTCGATCCACATGTCGTGGTGGTCGCCGCCGGGCGCCTCCGCGCGCGGGATCACGTCCAGCGTGCGGCCCCCGTCCGTCGATACCGTGAAGGAGGCGGTGAGGAAGTAGGCCTCGTCTTCGTCATCGGGCGAGATCACGACGCGCGAGTAGTAGTGCGGACGCCCCATCGCGTTGCGGTTTCGGGTGATGAGCGCCCACGTGCGGCCCCCGTCCTCGGAGCGCCACAACTGGCCGTCCTCCGTTGGCTGGCCGTCCCACGGAATTCCGTCGCCCGTCTCCAGCATCGCGTACACGCGCTGGGTATTCGAGGGCGCGACCGCCACCGCCACCTTGCCGACCGGCTTCTTCGGCAGGCCGATCGTATTGTCCGGCCCGTTCAGCTTCTCCCACGTGTCCCCGCCGTCGCGCGACACGTGCAGGCCCCCGCCCGGGCCGCCGCTCGTCCGGCCCCAGGTGTGGATCTCGAGCTGCCAGGTGCCCGCGAAGAGGATGCGCGGGTTCGTCGGGTCCATCGCGATGTCCGAGCACCCCGTGTCCTCGTCGATG
>VXMQ01000207.1:0-4760 GCA_009841015.1 Candidatus Palauibacter denitrificans
AGTACTTGTACCCGCCCCCCACGACGAACGCGCCTTCGAGCCCCAGCTTCGAGAGATCGAAGGGGATCGCGTTCAGCGCGTGATAGGCGTCCACGAGCAGTTCGGCCCCGACCCCTTCGCAGCGCCGGGCGACGCGGTCCAGCCCGCCGACGATGCGGGCGTCGCGGTAGAGGACGGCGGAGACGAGCACGGCCGCCGTCTCGTCGTCCGCCGCGAGGCCGAGCCGCTCGGAGAGCGAGTCGATCGGGTCCACGGGCACGCGAACGATGGTCAGTCCCTCCTCCTCCAGCCGGTCGAGCTGGCGCCGGATGGAGTGGAACTCCCCCCCCGTCGTCACGAGGCGGGGCCGCGTGCGCAGGGGCAGGGCGGAGAGAAAGCGCACCACGAGTTCGTGCGTGTTCGAGCCCAGCGCGACGTCCCCGTCGTCCGGGCGCCCCGGGCGTCCGAGGAGTTCGGCGTACCCGGCGCGGACCCGGTTCCCGCGGGCGAACGCCTCCTCCCACTTCCCGTCCACGAGGCGGGCTGCGTCCTCCCAGGCCCGGAGCTGTCCCGCGAAGCCGCAGTCGGGCCACGCCTGGTGCGAATGGCCCGTGAGAAGCAGCCGCTCCGCGACCCGGAAGCGAGAGTAGTACGGGGCGAGCGCGTTCGGCTCCCGGTACAGATCCTCCGCCGCGAAACCCGTCACGGGAAGCCCGTCACAGGTCGGTGCGGATCGCCCAGAGGTCGGGAAACACGGCGCGGTTCAGCGACTTCCTGAGGTAGGCGGCGCCCCCCGTCTGGCCGGTCCCGGGCCGCGCTCCGATCGTGCGCTCCACCATCTTCACATGCCGGTAGCGCCATTCCTGGAGGCCCTCGTCGAGGTCCACGAACCGCTCGCACAGCTGGACGAGGTGCGGATCCTCCCGGTACAGCCGGATGAGCGCGTCCCGCACGCCCGCGGATGGCTCGGTCGGCGCCGTCACATCCCGTTCCAGGTCCTCCGCCGGGATCGCGTAGCCGCGCCCGTGGAGGAACCGGAGGAAGGCGGTCCACAGCGACGGTTCCGCGTAGCGGGCGTCGAGCCGCCGGCGCGCGTCGCTCCCTTCCGGATATCGATCGAAGACATCCGTCCGCTTGTGGCCGAGGATGAATTCGAGTTCCCGGAACTGGTACGACTGCAGGCCGCTCGCCTCTTCCAGCCGCTGCCGGAAGGCGAGGAACTCCAGCGGCCGCATCGTCTCCAGGATGTCGAGTTGATGGACCTGCACCTTCAGGATCGTGAGGATTCGCCCCATGGTGTGCAGCAGCCGCGGCATGTCGTCCGCGCCCATCCGGTCGCGCGCGAACTCGAGCTCGTGCAGGAGCTGCTTGAACCACAGCTCGTACACCTGATGGATGATGATGAACAGCATCTCATCGTGCTCGGGGTCCCCGCTCTCGCCCGACTGCTCCCGCTGGAGCGACAGCAACTCGTCGAGGTGCAGGTATCCGGAATAGGTCAGGTATTTTCCGTGCGCCATCAATCTCCCTCCGGCGGCCCGCGCCTGGTGCCCGGGACGCGACCCTAGTACCCCCACTCGAATCTCGGCGTATAGCCGTCCAGCGACGAATACTGCGGCGGCCAGGGGATCGGCGCCCCCGAAGCGTAGGCGGCGTGCCGGGTCCAGTATGGGTCCCAGAGGTGCGCGCGGGCGAGACAGCAGAGGTCCGCGCGCCCCGCCGCGAGGATCGTGTTCACGTCCATGAAGGACGAGATGTTGCCCACCGCCATGGTCGCGATCCCCGCCTCGTGCCGGATGCGGTCCGAGAAGGGGGTCTGGTACTGGCGGCCGTAGACCGGCTCCTGCCAGGGGACGGTCTGCCCCGCCGAGACGTCGATGATGTCCACGCCCGCATCCCTCAGGCGGCGCGCGACCTCGACGGCCCCGTCCGGCGTCATCCCGCCCTCCGCCCAGTCCACCGCGGAGATCCGGGCGGAGATCGGCTTCTCCGGCGGCCACGCGGACCGCACCGCCGCGAGCACCTCGAGCGGGAAACGCAGCCGCCCGTCCATGTCGCCCCCGTACTCGTCCTCGCGGTGGTTGGTGAGGGGAGAGATGAAGCTGGCCAGCAGGTAGCCGTGCGCGAAGTGGATCTCCAGCAGGTCGAACCCGGCTTCCTCCGACATTTCCGCGGCGCGGCGGAACTCGGCCGTCACCCGATCCATGTCCCGCCGCGTCATCTCGCGCGGCACCGGACTGTGTTCGAACCAGGGCACGGGGGAGGCGGCCATGATCGGCCAGCCGCCCTCCTCGAGCGGTTCGTTGTCGCCCTCCCAGGACAGGTGCGTGGAAGCCTTCCGGCCCGCGTGGCCGAGCTGCATCCCGATCGCCGCGTCGGAATGGCGGTGCACGAAATCGACGATCCGCTTCCACGCGCCCACATGCGCCGGAGCATACATCCCCGTGCAGCCCAACGAGATGCGGCCCTCCCGGCTCACGTCCGTCATCTCCGACATCACGAGTCCGGCGCCCCCGATCGCCCGGCTGCCGAGGTTGACCAGGTGCCAGTCGTCCGGCGTCCCGTCGTCCGCGGAATACTGGCACATGGCCGAGACGACGACCCGGTTCTTCAGTTCAAGCTCCCGGAGCCGGAACGGGGCGAGGAGCGGGGGCGGCGCCGGGCCGCGTCCGGCGCCCCCGCGTGGAGGGCCTCCGGTCGCCGCTCCCACGTCCGCCGCCGCCGCGCCCCCGTCCGCCGCGTCCGCCGCGGCCCGCTCCGCGAACCAGCCGTCGACGCGCGCCGTGAACTCGGGGTCGCGCAAGGCAAGGTTGGAGTGGGTGATGCGGAGGCTGCGCGTGATGAGGTTGAAGGCGAACTGCAGCGGTTCCGTCTCCAGGAAGCGCTCCGTGCCCTCGAACCATTCGAGACTCGCCTGTGCCGCCCTCTGCACGCTCTCGACCTCGGGCCGGCGGGCCGTCTCATAGGCCTCCAGCGCGGGAGCCACCGCGAGATCGTGGGCGAGAAGCGACTCGTGAAGGGAAATCGCGTCGATCATCGCAAGCCGGGTGCCCGACCCGATGGAGAAGTGGGCCGAGTGCGCCGCGTCGCCGACGAGCACGATGTTGCCGTGGCGCCACGACCGGTTCCGGACGGTCGGGAAGCCCCGCCAGATCGAGCGGTTCGCGACGAGGCGATGGGAGTCCAGTTCCCCGCGGAAGGTTTCCTCGAGGAAAACGACGGTCTCCTCTTCGGAGGCGGCGTCCATGCCGGCGGCGCGCCACGTCGCCTCGGTCGCCTCGACGATGAAGGTGGAGACGGGTTCCCCGTCCAATCCATCGGGCCTGTACTGATACGCGTGCACGCGCCACAGGCCGTGTTCGGTTTCGCGAAAATGGAACGTGAAGGCGGGGAAGGGCTTCGTCGTACCGAGCCACACGAACCGGTTCGGGCGGAGATCGACGCGGGGGTCGAAGGCGGCGGCGTATCGGTCCCGAATGCGGCTGTTCACTCCGTCGGCGGCGAGCACGAGATCGGCGCCGGCGTACGCCTCCTCCGACTCGACTTCCACGCCGCACCGGAGATCGACGCCGAGTTCGCGCGCGCGCGACTCCAGGATCTCGAGGAGGGTGGTGCGGGCGAGGCCGCTGAACCCGTGTCCGGTCGACGTGAGCCGGTGGCCCCGGTAGTGGATGTCGATGTCGTCCCAGTGGTGGAAGGACCGCACGATCGCCTCGTAACTGTCGCGGTCCGCGGCGGCGAGTTCCTCCAGCGTGGCATCGGAGAACACGACGCCGAAGCCGTAGGTGTCGCCGGGGCGGTTGCGTTCGAGGACGATGACATCGTGCGCCGGATCCGAGCGCTTCATCAGGATCGCGAAGTACAGGCCGGCCGGCCCGCCTCCGACGCAGACGATTCTCAGAGGTCGCTCTCGCCGCGCGCGGCGTCGAGCAGATGACGCGCGATGATGAGACGCTGAATCTCGGTGGCGCCCTCGTAGATGCGGAGGGCTCTGACCGAGCGGTAGAGCCGGTCGACCGGGTGGTCCGCCAGCACGCCGCGCCCGCCGAGGATCTGCACGGCGTCGTCCACCACGCCCTGCGCGATTTCGGTCGCGAAGGACTTTGCCATGGCGGCTTCGAGGTCCGTGCGGTCCGCGCCGCCGTCGCGCTCCCAGGCCGCTCGATACACCAGGAGCCGGGCGGCGGTCAGGTCGGTGCCCATGCGCCCCACCTTCTCCTGCGTGATCTGGAAATCGGCGAGTGCCCGGCCGAACTGTCGCCGCGAGAGGGCGTGGTGGAGTGCTTCGTGCAGGGCGCGGCCCGCCATCCCGCAGGCCGCGGCGCCGACGGTGGGGCGCAGGCGGTCGAGCGTGGCGAGCCCGAGCTTGTACCCCTCGCCCTCGCCTCCGACGCGGGCGGCGGCGGGCAGGCGGCAGTCCTCGAGCGCGATCTCGCCCAGCGGGTGGGGGTCGGCCATCAGCAGCGGCCGTACGAAGCGGAACCCCTTCGTATCGGCGGGAAGGAGGAAGGCGGAGATCCCCGCCACGCCCTCGCCCGGGTCGGTGACGGCGAACAGGAGATAGAAGTCCGCGATCCCCGCGTTGGAGATGAAGGTCTTCACGCCGTTGAGGACGTAATCGCTCCCGTCGCGGACGGCGGTCGTGCGCATGGCGGCGACGTCGGACCCCGCTTCCGGCTCGCTCATCGCGAAGGCCGCCACGGCTCGCCCGCGGGTGGGGCGGGGGCGCGCCCGCCCCCCCAGCCGCGGCGGGCCGGCCCGGGGGGGAGGGGGGGAGGCCC
>VXMQ01000207.1:4770-17075 GCA_009841015.1 Candidatus Palauibacter denitrificans
GTTTTTAACCGACCGGGGGGACCCCGCTTCCGGCGGGCTCCCCGCGATGCCCGCCCCGGCGCCCCCGGGGCGGGCGCGGGCGCGCCACAGCCGCCGCTGCCGCTCGTCGCCGGCCAGTGCGATCGGGGTCGAGCCCAGCGCCTGGAGTGCGAACATCGCGTCCGCGAGCGGGGAGTAGAAGGCCAGCGTCTCGCGCGTCACGGAACAGGCCCGGAAGTCCTGTTCGGCAACCGCCTTCAGCCAGCCGCCCCGCCCAAGGGATGCGCAGATCTCCCGCGCGTAGCGGCGGGCGAGATCATCGTCGTCCCGATGCGCGTGTTCGGCGAACTCCGACGCCGCGTAGCGCCCGAGGTCCTCCCCGAGTTCGAGGTGCCGCGGTTCGAGAAAGGCGCGGACCGGGTGGAGGTCGATCACGAGAACACCGCCGCCCGCTTCTCGACGAAGGCGCGGAAGCCCTCGCGGAAGTTCGGGTCCTCCATGCAGGCGGCCTGCAGGCGGGCCTCCTCGGCGAGCGCGTCGCGCAACGTCATGTGTGCCTCCCTCTCCAGAGCGCGCTTGGTGACGGACAGCGCGGAGGAGGGTCCCGCCGCCAGCCGCGCCGCCCACTCCGTCCCCGCGACGAGCGCCTCGCCATCGGGCACGACCCGATTGTACAGTCCGACGCGGAGCGCCTCCCGCGCGTCGAGAAAATCACCCGTCATCAGAAGTTCCGTCGCACGCCCGAGACCGATGATTCGCGGCAGGAGCCAGGCGATCCCCATGTCGGCGCCGGAAAGCCCGACCCGCGTGAACAGGTAGGCGATCTTCGCGGATTCCGCCGCGATCCGCACATCGCAGGCGGTAGCGATCACGGCCCCGGCCCCCGCCACCGTCCCGTTCAGGGCGCCGACGATGGGCCTCTCACACTCCCTCATGGCGGCGATCAGGTCGCACGTCATCCGCGTGAAGTCGAGCAGTTCCGCGGCGTCCATCTCGAGGAGCGGCCCGATGATGTCGCGCACATCTCCGCCGGTGCAGAAGGCGGTGCCGGCCCCCGTGATCACGACCGCGCGGACCCGCGGTTCCCGGTCGAGGGCGCGGAACGTGTTTCGGAGTTCGTCGTAGACCTCGAAGGTCAGCGCGTTGCGCCGTTCCGGACGGTTCAGCGTGATCGTCGCGACGGACGTCGCCGCGTCGACCTCGTACAGGAATGAACTCGGATTCAGAGGCACGGCGCGCTTCCTTCCACGGGGCGATCCACGGGGCGATCCAGGGGGAGGTGCGGGTTCAAGGCAGGACGGCGGTCGCTTCGATCTCGACCTGCGCGCCGGCATCGACGAGCCCGCTGACCTCGACGAGCGCCATGGCGGGATAGTGCCGGCCCAGCCGGGCGCGCCACGCCGCCCCAAGTTCGGAACGCGCGTCCCCGTAGGCGGCGAGATCCGTCACGTAGATGGTCATCCGTCCGATGTGCGAGGGCTCTCCGCCCGCCGCCCGCACCACCGCCAGCACGCGGTCGAGCGCGAGCGCGAACTGGGCGGCGAAGTCCGAAGTCTCGACGTGTCCGCCCGATCCGGTCGCGGTCTGCCCGGCGACGAACAGCACGCGCCCGCCGGAAGGAGCGAGGAGTCCGTGATTCCAGCCCCGCGGCTCGCCCAGCGCGGCCGGGTTCAGCACCTCGAACCCGTCGGTCACTGGAGAGCCGCCGTGGCACCGCCGTCCAGCACGACGGTCTGACCGTTGATGCTCCGCGCTTCGTCTTCGCACAGGAACGCAATCGATGCCGCGACCTCCCCGGGGGCGATGAGTCGCCGCTGCGGCGTCGTCGCAAGGATCGCCTCGACGGCGTCCGTCTCCGCCATCTCCGTTCGCTTCACGATGTTCTCGATCGTGGCGTCTGTCATCGGCGTGTCGACGTAGCCGGGGCAGACCGCGTTAACCGTGACGCCGGCGCCGGCCGCTTCGGCCGCGGCGGAACGCGTGAGTCCGAGCAGGGCGTGCTTCGACGCGGCGTAGGCGGCGATGTAGCGCGCCCCCCGAAGCCCGGCGACCGAAGCCACGTTCACGATCCGGCCCCAGCCGCGCTCCATCATGCCGGGCATCACGCCCTGCATCGCGAGGAGCGCGCCGGTCGCGTTGATGCGCCACAGCCGGTCCCACTCCTCGAGGGCGAGTTTCACGACGGCCGCGGAACTGGCCACGCCCGCGTTGTTCACGAGGATGTCCACGGCGCCGAGCCGCTCCTCGGCCTCGCGGCACAGGGCCTCCACGTTCACCGGGTCCGACACGTCGCACGTCGCCGCCCACGCCTGGCCGCCACCGTCCCGCAGCTCGGCCGCGACCGCCTCGATCTCCGGCGCGCTCCGCGCCGCCAGCACCAGTCGGACGCCTCGCTCCGCCAGCGTCCGCGCCGTGGCGGCCCCGATCCCGCGTCCCCCGCCCGTGACGAGCGCGCCACGTCCGGCAAGACTCACTCTTTCTCCTCTTTCAGGGCTTCTCTCACCGCCTCCGCGAGGATATCGCCGAGCGTCTCAATGGTAGCACGTCCCTCTTCCGCCGTCGCCTGCGATGGATAGCCGAAATAGGCGCGCGTCCCCCCCGCCTCCGCGAAGTCCCCCATCCCGGCCCGGATCGCCGCGGAGAGCGAGACGGGATTGTCCTCCAGTTCGCGCATGATCTCCTCGCGCACGCGCCCGGAGTCACGGGCGAGGAGGATCGAACCCTCGTACCGCCCCGCATGACACGCGCCGCTCCGGAACTCCTCGGTGAGCCGGCTTCCCCACGGACGGCGCGTTACATCCGGGAACACGACGCGAATGGCGTCATCCCCGCTGGTCGCCGCGGCGGCGGCCCGAAGTGCCTCGAGGTTGGCGGGGTCGAGGTGGGCGTTCGCGATCGCCAGGGTGGCGATCCCGGCCCGGCTCAGGCTGGCGGCGATGTCGACGAGAAGGGCGGTGAACGTTGCGGTCCCGATATCGATCGTACCGGGGAACCTCGCGGAGAAGGCGGCGGGCGTGTACCGGAGCCCGTCGAGGAGCACGATCTCGAGACCGACAGCCGAGAGTCGTCGTGCGCCGGCTTCCGCCATCGCTTCCGCGATGGTGACATCGGTGTCGAGAGGCAGGTGGGGACCGTGCGCCTCGGTCGCTCCCACGGGCAGGATCGCCACGGTTCGATCGAGGTCGAGTGCCCCGACCTCCTCCCAGGTGAGGTCCGAAAGCCTGTGCAGAGTCATGGAATCTCGCTACGCCGTGCCGGGGAGGGGCGCAAGTCCGGGCGGGTTGTGTCGGTTGTAGGCCCGCCCGCCCGCGAATACCGTGGGGAACCTGCACCGGACCCCGACGGACCGGATGACTCCCGCCGATGGAGCCCCATGCGAGACGCCGCGCCGCAGCCGATCTTCGATCCGCCCGAGCGCTTCAACATCGCCGAGTACTTCCTGGGCGACCGCATTCGGGAAGGACGGGGCGGCCGCCGCGCGCTTCTCACGGACGGCGGTGAGATGACCTACGCCGAGGTCGACGCGCTGGCGAACCGCTACGGTCACCTTCTGCGCGGCGCGGGCGTGCGGCCGGAGGAGCGGGTCCTCCTCGCGCTCCCGGACGGACCGGACTTCGTCGGCGCCCTCTTCGGCACGCTGCGGATCGGCGCCGTGGGCGTCATGCTGAACCCGTATCTCCGGCCCGATGAGATCTCGTACTTCTTTCGTTACACGCGCGGCGCCGTCCTTCTCGTGGACTCGGGCCGTGCGCCTTTCTTTCGCGAGGGCACGGGCGCGTCGCCGGCAGCCGGGACGGATCATGAAGCCCGAATCCCCTGGCGCGAGGACACCTCCGCGCCGCGCGAGACCTTCGTCGTGGACGACCCCGCCTTCGTGGAACGGCTGCGCGCCCAGCCCGCGACGCTGAACCCCCGCCCGACCCACCGGGACGATCCGGCGCTGTGGCTGTTCAGCGGAGGGACGACAGGGCGCCCGAAAGGCGTCGTACAGTCGCACGCATCGTTCGCGAACACGACGGAGTGCTACGGCAAGCGGGTGCTGGACCTGACGGAAGACGACATCACGCTCTCCGTCCCCAAGCTGTTCTTCGGATACGCCACCGGGTCCAACCTCTTCTTCCCCTTCTCGGTCGGCGCGACCGCGGCCCTCTTCCCGGAGCGCTGCAGTCCGGACGTCCTGTTCGAGAGGATCGCACGATTCCGCCCCACGGTGCTCGTCAACGTCCCCACCATGATTCGGCACATGGTCGCGCACCCGGACGCCGCCGCGAGCGATCTGTCGAGCCTTCGCCTCGCGACCTCGGCGGGAGAGGCGCTCCCGCCGGAACTTCACCGGCGCTGGCGCGACCGCTGGGGCGTGACGCTCCTTGACGGACTGGGGACCGCGGAGATGTGGCACATCTTTCTGAGCAACCGTCCGGACGAGGTGTATCCGGGAACGCTGGGCCGCGCGGTTCCGGGTTTCGACGTGCGGGTCTGCGATGACGAGGGTCGAGAGCTTCCGGACGGCGAAGTGGGCTGGCTCTGGGTCCGCGGAGGGTCGCGGGCACTGGGTTACTGGCAACGGGCGAAGGCGACGGCGGACGCCTTCCGGGGCGAGTGGTACGTGTCGGGCGATATGATCGTCCGCGACGAACGCGGGGTGTTCCGCTACTGCGGTCGCGGCGACGACATGCTCAAGGTCCGAGGGAAATGGCTCTCCCCCGGCGAGGTCGAGGACTGCCTGCTTCAACACGCCGCCGTGGCGGAGGCGGCCGTCGTCGGGGTGCCGACCCCCGAGGGTCTCGTGGAGCCGGTCGCCTGGGTCGTCCCGACGGCACCGGCCGCCGCGCGAACCGGCGAGCTTGCGCCGGCACTCAGGGAGTTCGTCGCTTCGCGGCTGCCCTCGTACAAGACGCCCGCCGCCGTTCACGTCGCGGCGGATCTGCCAAGGACGCACCTGGGGAAAGTCGACCGCGCCGCGCTCCGCGACCGATCCCGCTAGTCGTCGTCGAGATGCGCCATGACGAGTCCGCTCCGGATCTTGGGCTCGAACCAGGTCGACTTGGGGGGCATCATCCGCCGCTGCCGGCACACCGAGATGAACTGACGCATCGTCACCGCGGGCAGGGTTACGGCAAGGTTCGCCCGACCTCCGTCCACCTCGAACGCGAGCCATGCGGCATCCTTGTTCGCGCCCACGAACGTGAGCCGTTCGTCCGCCGCGTCGGCGATGCCGAGATCGGCGAACAGCGTCCGCTGCACGATGTCGTGGTCGATGGAGGCGGCGGCATCGGTCGCGTCATACACGCCGCGCCGGGGCACCGCGCGCCGCCAGCCGCGCCCCGCCGCATAGACGCCAATCACGTGCGTCTCGTCCGGCTGAAGGGGCTCGTCCCCGGCGGCCGAAACCTCGAAGGAGCGCTCCAGCGCCGCGTTGACGGCGGTCGCGTCGCGTTCGCCAGGCAGCCGGACCAGCCGGTTGTACGGGGAAATCCCCATCCGGTCCGCCGGAAAGAACACCGCCAGGAAAGATTCGTACCCGAGCATCGCCGCGGCCGCGCTCCGGTGGTTGCCATCGGCCACGTACGCCTCGGGCTCCGCCGCCAGCCATCGCTGAAGGCGCGCGATGGCCCCCGGTTCCGCGACGAGCCAGATGCGATGGGTCGTACCTCCCGAGCCCCCGGTCTCGAAGTCCGGTGCGGTTCCGTCCGCGTGGCGCTCGAGCGCCGCCGCGAACGCCCCGGACTCGTCCGGCACCGCGTTGTTCACGGTCCCGATGATGGCGCCCGTCGCTTCGATGAGTCGGGCGCGTCCCCTCGCCTTGGGCGGGCGGACCCCTTCGTTCCGGATGATCGGCCCGTCCGGGGTGTTCTCCGTCCGGATCTCGTTCGTGCGGGCCAACCCGCCCAGGCCCAACTGCCGCACACCGGGACGCCGCGGGTCCACGATCTCGTAGAGGTAAAGGACCCGCTTCGCCTCCCGGGTGAGATGCGAGGCGCTCAGCCCCTGGAAGTTGCGCCGTGCGAGTTCCAGCGACGCCTCCGAATCACCCGGCAGAATCCCGGTCGGGCTATCGACTGCGCAGTGCGCCATCGTGACGCCGAGGACGGAGTCGGGTGCGCGCCGTATGGCGTCCCAGATCTCCGCATCCCCCTGGAATTCGTCGTAGTTACGAGCCGAGACGCGGCGGGCGGCCTCGGAGTCGACGGGTACGAGCGCGCGCGGGATGGGGCCTATCGTAAGCATGGCGTGGGGGACTCGGGTTCGGGGTTGGCAGCCCGACGCGGGGTCTTTCCCGGGCTGCAAGCGATGGTTCGGCAACGAACCCTGCCGAGCCGGACCACGCGGCGCAACGCCCCGGAGCGGCTACTCTGAGGTCGGAGGCACGCTGCGGACGGTCCGCGGGCCACCGGTCGCCACGCGAACCAGGCCGGCTGGGACCTGCTCTGTCCCACGAAGTTCCGGCTTCGCTGGGACGGTGGCGTCGCGCCGATCTGCCGGATCGTCCCCATGCCGCGGCACTATCTCGAGCACGTGCGCCCCCGCACGCGAAAGCTGTGGGATGACAAGCTCGTCGCGAAACAGTATTACGGCGTGGAACGAGTCCCGGGCCCGGTTCATTGACGACCTCCACGCCCAGGATGAGGAGGCGGTTAAACAGGGCTGGCAGCGGACCTATATTCGCGGCCAGAACATGCGCGGAGTGCGGATGCAGGATCACCAGACGAAACTCCGGCTTCGCGATTTCCGGTCCGCAGGGAAATAGACGCGTCCCTCCCGGCGCATGGACAACCGCATATTTCCCGTGTATTCTGGGCTCCGGAAAATGCGAACCGGATCAGGTTCGCCGGCATTGTGGTCGGCATGTGCGGCAAGGCCCGTACTCTCGGCGACACCAATACCTTCAGGAGCACGGGCATGCGCAGAAGCGGCACAGTCAAGTGGTTCAACGACCAGAAGGGCTTCGGGTTCATCGCGCTCGATGATGGATCTGCCGAGGTCTTCGTTCACCACACGGCGATCCAGGCGGATGGTTTTCGGAGTCTGGCGGAGGGTGAGAAGGTCGAACTCGATGTCGTCGACGGACCAAAGGGCCCCAAGGCCGAGAACGTGGTCAAGCAGGCCTATTTCCGGACGTAGAATCGCGCATCGCGTTGAGAGACAGGTAGAAGGAGGGGGCGTCCGGGACGGGACGCCCCTGTTTTTTGGTGGCTTCGCGCGACCCTCCTCCTACCGCCACCTAGCGGTCCCGCGCCCGTTTAATCAACTTGAAGGCGTAACGGTCGCGTAACCTCCAGCGTTGGGAGGGAAGCATGGAGATCGACCGCAGAAAGTTCCTCGCATCGGTTGGCGCCGGGGCCCTGGCGGTGATGACGCCCGAGGACAAGGCGGAGGCCCTGGAGCACTACATGTGCGATCTCCTCGATGGCGAGGATCCGGGTCACGCCCACGACCATCATCACCACCACGGTCCGGTTCCGCGGACCGAAGATCTCGACCCGCGGCTCCTCGACGAGAACCAATTGCTGGCGGAGGCCGCGGAGGCCGAAGCCGAATTCGCGGACGAACACGACCACGACGATCACGAGGCGGAGCAGGAGGTCAGGCCCCCGCGCGGAACCGGCAACCTGTTCAGGCCCAACGACGAGGTTCTCGAACCCCTCCCCGCGAATCCCACGCTGGAGGATTTTTTCCGCCGGAGGTTCTGGCCCGCCCGGCATGTCCTGCAGAGCGCGACTCACGCGTTGAATGATGGGCAGCCCGAGGAGAACGTCCTCGCCGGCCTGCTCCACGACACGGTGCAGAACCTGATCAAGGTGGATCACGGCTGGTGGGGCGCACAGCTCTACGAACCGTATGTTCCCGAGTACGTGAGTTGGGGCATCCGGTATCACGGCGCGCTGCGCTTCTATCCGGACGAGGAGTACGGGTACGAATACCCCGAGTTGTACAACCGGATCTTCGGAGAGGACTACATCCCGCCGGACTACATCAAGCAGGCGGCGGAGTACGCGAAAGGCCACCCGCTGTACGTTTCGGCCCGCATGATCTGCGTCAACGACACGTATGCCTTCCAGGATGGCATGGAGGTCTCGCTGGATCCCTTCGTCGACATCATCGGGCGACACTTCAAGCAGCCAAAGGAGGGTCTCGGGTACGACAACAGTCCGGTCGCACACATGTGGAGGTCCCTCGAGATGCCCTGGGCTCCGCTCTAGGGCATCTCCGGACGTTCCGTGGGCCCTCGGCTCGAGCCCTCGGGGACGGGAAGTTTCGAGCCGATCCGTTTGAACCGACCAACTTCGGGAGTTGAGTACAACCAACCTCAGGAGATGAGTATGCTGAAACGAGCTTTCCTGGCCCTGGCTCTTCTGGCGGCGCCGGCGGCGGCGTATGCCCAGGGGACCATCGAGGGCAGGGTGACCAGTCCGACCGGCGCCGGCCTCAGCGGCGCGAGGGTCGCAATCACCGCGCTCGACTTATCGGTGGGCTCGGGCGCCGGCGGCGCCTATTCGATTTCCGGTGTCCCGGCCGGCGACCACGTGGTCGAAGTCCGGCTCATCGGTTACGCGATTCAGACCCAGACGGTCTCCGTCACGAGCGGCCAGACGTCGAACCAGGACTTCGCGCTGGAACTCCAGGCGATCAACCTCGGTGAGCTGGTGGTCGTCGGAAGCCGCACGCAGCCGCGGACGGTGACCGAGTCGATGGTGCCGGTGGACGTGATCCCGGTGTCCGAGATCACCAGGCAGGCGGAGACGAACATCGACTTCCTGCTCCGCACTGCGGTCCCGTCCTACAACGTCCGCGTCGAGCCCATCAGCGACGCGGCCACGATCACGCGGCCGGCGAACCTGCGGGGTCTCGCGTCCGATCACACGATGGTGCTGATCAACGGGAAGCGGCGGCACCGCGGGTCGATCATCACGTGGCTCGGGGCCGGTCTCTCGGATGGGGCCCAGGGCGTGGACATCGGTTCCATTCCCGGCATCGCGCTGCGGCAGGTGGAAGTCCTCCGCGACGGCGCCTCGGCCCAGTACGGCTCGGACGCCATCGCCGGCGTGATGAACTTCATCCTCAAGGACGACCGCGACGGCGGCATGATCGAGGTGAAGAGCGGCAGCTACTACGAGGGCGACGGCGACATGCTCACCGTCTCCGGGAACGTCGGGGTGCCGCTGGGAGCGACCGGCTTCGCCAACCTGAGCGTGGAGTACGGCAACCAGGATCCGACGGACCGGGCCATCCAGCGCGCCGATGCCATCGCGCTCCTCCAGGCCGGCAACGCCGCCGTGCGTACGCCCACGGCCCAGATCTGGGGGTCGCCCGAGGTCAACGACGATCTCAAGGTGTGGCTGAATACGGGCTACACGTTCAGCGACGACGAGCAGTTCTACGCGTTCGGAAACCTCTCCACCAAGGAGGTGGACGGCGGGTTCTTCTTCCGTAATCCGAACACGCGCGGCGCCGTGTTCAGCCCCAGCGGTGATCTGAATGGCCAGCAGCTGCTGGTTGGGGACGTGCTGCAGGCGAAGGGCCTCGGATCGGCGAACTGCCCCGTGGTCCGCATCACGAACCATGTGCCCGACCCGGACGCGCTGGCGCAGGTCTTCGCGGATCCGAACTGCTTCTCGTTCCAGGAGATGTTCCCCGGCGGCTTCACGCCCCAGTTCGGCGGCAACGTCACCGACTGGTCCGTCGTCAGCGGCGTGAAGGGCGGCAACGAGGACGGCTTTACCTGGGATGCCAGCGCCGGCTTCGGCAGCCACACGGCCGACTTCTTCATCTACAACACGGTGAACGCGGCGCTCGGGCCGGAGACGCCCACGCACTTCGACCCGGGCCTGTACCGGCAGGATGAGTTCAACCTGAACTTCGACGTCGCGTACGAGGCCAGCGACGGGGTCCACCTCGCGGGCGGTCTCGAGCGGCGGGAAGAGCGCTTCACGATCGGGCAGGGGCAGGACGAGTCGTGGAAGATCGGGCCCTACGCCGCGCAGGGCTTCAGCTCGTCCTCCAATGGCTTCCCCGGCTTCAGCCCGATCGCGGCGGGGAACTGGGACCGCCAGAACGTGGCGGTCTACGGAGATGTTCAGCTGGGCGGCAGCGAAGACCCGTGGACGCTCGGCGCCGCTTTGCGCTGGGAAGACTTCTCCGACTTCGGAAGCCAGTTGACGGGGAAGGTCTCGGGCCGCCTTCAGGTCAGCGACGCGGTCGCCCTGCGCGCGGGCGGGAGCACCGGCTTCCGCGCGCCGACGCCGGGGCAGCAGAACGCCTTCAACGTGTCGACGGTGTTCGACGCGACGATCGGCGACCTCGTCAACCGCGGCACGATCCCCTCGACCTCCAGGGTGGCGGAACTGTATGGCGGGCGGCAGCTGACGCCCGAGAAGGCGTTCAGCCTGACGGCGGGGACCGTGTTCGACGCGGACGCGTTCAAGCTGACGGTGGACTACTACCGGATCGCAATCTCGGACCGCTTCGCGCAGACGCAGACGTTCTCGCTCCAGCCCGACGAGGTCACGCGGCTTCTGTCGGAAGGGATCACGAGCGCGGCGAACCTCGCCGAGTTCCGGTTCTTCACCAACGACTTCAGCACGCGGACGCAGGGGCTCGACATCGTGGCGAACTACACGCCCCCGTCGATGGGCGGCGCGACGAGCTTCAGCGCGCTCTTCAACTACAACGGCACGACGGTCACCGATTTCAACCCTGACGTCATCGACACGGACCGGGTGGACCAGCTCGAGCAGTCCGTCCCCTCGTGGCGGGGTTCGCTCAACGTGCTGCACGCGCTGGGTGGAGTGCGCACCCTGCTGCGCGGTACCTGGTACGATTCGTGGGTGGACGTCGGCGGCGTGGTGATCGGCGGCGTCGAGGGCACGGCCTTCCCCGGCCGGTTCCTCGTTGACGTCGAGTTGTCGACCGACCTGACGGACGATGCCGAGCTCACGATCGGCGCGAACAACCTGTTCGACACGTATCCGGCGACGCAGGCTCCGGAGACAGCAGACGACGTCGGTCTGCTCTATCCGGAGAGCTCGCCGTTCGGCTTCAACGGCGGCTACTACTACGTCCGCGTGAACTACCGGTGGTCGTGGCTGACCGGGTGAGTTCCGAAGCGTAGTCGGACGGGATCCGGGGTCGCCGGTAGTCGAGGGCGAGCCCGGAGGGTAGGATCGACCCCGGCGGGAGGCGAAGGCAGCCCCCCGCCGGGGTCGTGTTTTTCGGAACAATCATGACGCCGCGTCGCGCGGCGCGGGAAAGGGAATCCGTGGAGAACTTCCGCAAGTTCCATATCGATGGGGCGTGGGTTGAACCGTCGGCCGAGGAGACGCTGGACGTGGTCAATCCGGCCACCGAGGAAGTGATCGGAGCCATCGCGATGGGTGGGCAGGGCGACGTGGACGCCGCGGTGGCGGCCGCGAAGGCGGCATTCGACTCGTTCTCGCGGACGAGCCGGGAAGAGCGGGTCGCGCTTCTGGAACGTATCTGCGAGGGCTACGCGGCCCGCTCGGCGGAGTTGGCCGCGGCCGTGAGCGCGGAGATGGGGGCGCCGATGGCCCTCGCCGCGCAGGCACAGGTCCCATCCGGCATGGCCCACTTCCGAACCATGCTGAAGATCCTCGCGGACTTCGAGTTCGAAACGGACCTCGGGACTTCGCTTCTGCTGCGTGAGCCGGTGGGGGTGTGCGCTTTCATCACGCCGTGGAACTGGCCGCTGAACCAGATCGCCTGCAAGGTGGCGCCGGCGCTCGCGGCGGGGTGCACGATGGTGCTCAAGCCGTCGGAGGTCGCGCCGCTGAATGCGCTGATCTTCACGGAAATCCTGGATGAGGCCGGCGTGCCGCCGGGCGTCTTCAACCTCGTGAACGGGGCCGGTCCGGTGGTGGGCGCGGCGCTGGCGTCGCACCCCGACGTGGACATGGTCTCCTTCACGGGTTCCACGCGGGCGGGGGTGGAGGTGGCCCGGAACGCGGCGCCCACGGTGAAGCGCGTGGCCCAGGAACTGGGCGGCAAGTCGGCCAACATCATCCTCGACGACGCGGACTTCGGCCGCGCGGTGTCCCGGGGGGTGTTTGCCGTCTGCAACAACACCGGACAGTCCTGCAATGCGCCGACGCGCATGCTCGTGCCGCATTCGCGGATGGACGAGGCCGCGGAAATCGCGGCGGCGGCGGCCGGCAAGGTTGTCGTCGGCGATCCGGGCGCCGAGGGGACGACGATCGGCCCGGCGGTGTCCGACGTGCAGTTCGACAGGATCCAGCACCTGATCGAGCGGGGGATCGAGGAGGGTGCGCGCCTTGCGACGGGCGGGCCCGGGCGGCCGGAGGGACTGGGGC
>VXMQ01000079.1 GCA_009841015.1 Candidatus Palauibacter denitrificans
TAGCGACTACTGGAGGCCGGTGCCTACTTCATCTTGTGAGAAATCCGGGCTAGTGCGGTGCCTGCGTCAGCCCCGCGACGGGGCCTTCGGCAGCCGTGCTCAGAAACCAGTCGAACACCGGGTCCCCGAACAGGAAGGCGATGGCGGCGCCGAGCGCAAGGAAGGTCCCGAAGGGTACGGGCTTTCCCGTCCGGAGTGAGACGGGACCATAGACGAGTGACCCGGCGAGCGCCCCCAGAAAGATCGTGAGAAAGGCGCCGCCGGGGCCGAGGAACCCACCGACCATCGCCATCATCTTCACGTCTCCGCCGCCGAGCGCCGGCTTCCGGAATGCCTTCTCGCCCAGCCACCCAACCACCTGGAGAAGTCCGAACCCGAGAAGGGCGCCGCCGATCGCCGCGAACGGTCGTGTCGACCCCGGGAGTACCGAGAGGGCGAGACCCGCGGCGCACCCGCCGAGCGAGAGGGCGTCGGGGATGATGTAGTGGCGCGCGTCGATGACGGCGATCGCGAGGAGGAGCGTGAACAGGACCGCACCCGTCAGCGCGGTGGCGGATGCGCCGTACCGCCAGACCATGCCGCCCCAGGTGAGGGCCGTGGCCAGTTCGAGCGCGGGATAGCGCAGGGAAATGCGGCCGCCGCAGTCGCGACACCGTGCCCGCAGCAAGGCCCAGGAGACGACGGGGAGGTTGTCGCGCCAGCGGATCGTCGCGCGGCACGAAGGGCAGCGGCTGCGCGGGCGCAGGACGCTGTCACCGGCGGGCATCCGCGCGACGCACACGTTGAGGAAAGAGCCCAGGGCCGCACCGAGCAGCGCGGCCGCCCCGACGACGGCGGGGTCAGCCAAGCGGGCGACCCGTACGCATTCGGTCGAGCAGGATCGCGCCCGCCGACGCCACGTTCAGCGATTCCACGCCGCGGGTGAGCGGCACGGAGACGACGCGGGCGGCGGCGGCGCGGAGAGAGGCGGAGACGCCGTGAGCCTCGCTCCCCAGCGCAAGTGCAACCGGTCCGGCAGGCGGTCCCTCGAGCGGCGGGGCATCGGCCGCGGCGACCCAGATCGGAATCCGCCGCCCGGCGAGCCACTCGACGGCATCCCGGGTGTCCGTGCGGAAGACGGGGCCGCGGAGCGACGCTCCCGCCGAGGCCCGCAGCGCCTTCGGCCCCCAGGGGTCGGCGGTCTCGCCGACGCCGACCACCGCGGCCGCCCCGAGCGCGAGCGCGCTGCGCACCAGGACGCCGACGTTGCCCGGGTCCTGGACGCCGTCGAGAAGCACGACCGCGCCGTCGTCCACATCGTCCCAGCCGTACGCCGGTACCTCGCCGATCGCGAGGACGGGCTGGGGCGTGGCGGCATCCGCCAGTGTTTGAATGGTCGCTTCAGGCACCGCCTCCGTGCGCACGCCCAGCGTGACCGCGCGCGCGAGCAGCGCCTCCAGTTCCGGCTCGTCTCCCGCCGCATCGGTGTGGAGCACGGCAACCGTGCGGCCCGGCCACTCGAGCATCTCGCCGACGAGCCGCCGTCCCTCGGCCAGGAAACAGCCGGTTTCCCGGCGTCCCTTTCCACGGTGCAGCGACCGCCAGGCCTTGATCTCCGCGCACGTCGGCATGCCCTTATTTTACGTTGCGGCTCAACGCACTGTCATCGCGGCGCACAGAGCGGGCACGAGTCGGTCGACCTTGTGCGGACCTGAGCGGACCTGAACGGAATCAAGCGTGAACCCGAAGAAAGCAGCGCGGGCGACGGCCCTCACGATCGCGGGAAGCGATGCGGGCGGCGGCGCCGGCATTCAGGCCGACCTGAAGACGTTTCATGCGTTCGGCGTGTTCGGAACGAGCGCCGTCACCGCCGTGACCGCGCAGAATACCGTGGGAGTCCAAGCGGTGCGGGCGCTCGACCCGCCGATCGTGCGGCGCCAGATCGAATCGGTCCAGACAGACCTGTCGCCGGCCGCCGCGAAGACCGGGATGCTCGCCAACGAGGACATCGTGCGGGCCGTCGTCGCGGGGCTTCGCGGCTTCGAAGCGCCGCTCGTCGTCGATCCGGTGATGGTGGCGACGAGCGGCGACCCGCTGCTCGACCCGGCCGCCGTAGCCGCGATCCTGGAGGAACTCCTTCCGCTCGCCACTCTCGTCACGCCAAACCTGCCCGAAGCCGAGATCCTCGCGGGACAGCCCGTGCGCACCGAAGCCGACATGTCCCCGGCCGCGAGCGCCATCCTCGCGCGGGGAGCCGGGGCCGTGCTCGTCAAGGGCGGGCACCTGGGCGGCGCGGAGGTCGTCGACCTGTTCGCGGACGGAAACGGCGAGCGTGTGTGGCGGACCCCCCGCATCCGGACGACCGAAACCCACGGGACGGGCTGCACGCTCTCGGCCGCGATCACGGCGGGGCTGGCCTCGGGGCTTGCCCTCGAACCGGCGATCGAGCGGGGACTCGCCTTCACGCACGCGGCCATCGCGGCGGCGCCGGGCCTCGGCTCCGGCCGCGGTCCCCTGAATCATTGGGCCGATCCCGGCATCACCTGATCAGCCCGTGTGCCGCTGGCCATCAGCCCGATCCACCGTCCAACGGCACCCCGGCGTCGGCACCTCGTCCCGCTACGTGGCCGATCCGGTATCGGGTGTCACCGTCAGAAGGCGTGCCAGGAGCAGGAGCGTGTCGTATCCCGGATTCGCCACTTTGCCGCGGACGATCCCTTCGCCGTCCACGCCGACGGCGAACGGCGTCATGAACACCCGCCACTTTGCTGCCGTGTCGCCGGCGGGATCCGCGAGCACCGAGACCTCGGGCCCCAGTTCGACAGCGAAATCACGGACATCCTCCACCGATCCGGAGCACGTCACGACCGTGTCGACGGTGTCGCCGTGGTCGGCCGCAAAGTACGAAATCTGAGGCCGTCTCTGGTGGCACGGCTGGCATGTCACGGCCATGAAGAGGACGATGCGCGGTCCCGGCGCGTAGCCCTCCACCGGTCGCACTTCGTCCCCCTCGAGCTTCGGAGCGGCCGTTCCCTCCGGCGGTCCGTGAAGACGAGAGCGTCCTTCCCGCGAACCGAGAACCAGGTCTGCGTGCTCGCGTAGCATCATTACCATGGCCGCCGCCAACACAGCCACGACAACCCACAGCGCGGCGTAGCCCGCCCAGAACAGCCAACTCACTGTTTCGCGGCCCCCACAGCATTCCGTGACACACCGGATCTCCTCGCACTGCGGACCGCGAGGATCCCATCCAACATCGTGTAGGACAGGACAACGCTCGCCGTAACGGCCGCAGCCGCCGCCACGCCGGGGAAAGGGAAGGTCCACAGGGGCGGCGTCTCGGCCCCGCTAGCGACGACCAGCAGGAGAGCCGCGACCGTGACCGCCCCCAAGATCCCGTTTCGCAGGAGATCCGGCCAGCCAACCGTCCCCCTCGCCGATCGCTCACCGAAGCATGCGCATCCGCCCTCGTAGCCGCGCATCCGGAGAACGCCGAGCGCCAGCGTGGTGACCGCCAGGAACCCTATAACGCCCACCAGGACGATCTCAGCCGAGAGGCCAACGATGAGTAGCCCCGCCAGCGCTCCCTCCGCGGCGAGGACGGCCACGGCGACAAGGGCGTGGACCCTAGGTCCCATGCTCGGGGCAAGGAATCGGAGCACAGCTCTCAACGCACTCCGCTCGCGCATCTTGGAGTAAACCGCCACGAGGAACACGGCAGCAAGGAGCATACGGCATAGCGCGACAATCTCCGCTAGTTGAGACGGCATGGCAGCGGGGGGCACGAGACCGTCTACGCCTCGCCGTTCCCCTCGTCCACCGGCGCGAACCGCAGCCGGACGACGCGCTCCACGTCAAACGCCATGCGCTCGACTCCGAGCGCCACGTTCCCACGTGTGCCACCCAGCGAGAGAGCGATCCCGGCAGGCCACTCCGCCGTGTGGAGCTGTACGCCGTCCGAATCGTACACGTGAGCCTGCCACAGCGCGTCCCCTTCCGCCGGCCACGGCATCACCCACAACCGCCCGTCGTCGTCGTACCACATCCGAACGATTACCGGCTTCCTATCCGGCATCCGGTACTCGGGAAATTTTCCGCCAATGCTGTCCGCCAGTTCCCGGTATTCGTTGAGCCGTTCGTGTTCGGCGCGAGCTTCCGTCTCGGTGACGCGGGGCCCGGCCAAGACGCGCTGGATCCGTGTCTTGAGTTCGCCGTTCGGTGAGAAAAGATGAATGTCGTATTCGGGAGTGAATACGTACGCAGCATCGCCGCCCGGAGAATGCGCCACGATGCGTCTCGCCGCGAACGGCGGCTCAATTCTTAGATCACGTCGCCCACCCGGCCGGGAAATCGATGGCCACTCCCACTCGCCCCAGTTCGTCTCAAGGTCGATTGGGATGCGCCGAAGCACGTCACCGTCGGCCGTTATCTGCAGATGCTCGTGGATCGCTTCGTCCACCGAGATCATCCGCGTACTGGCGAGCGTGAGCCCGGTCGATCCAACGAACATCGGATTCCCACACAACGTGCTGTTTCTCTCCGGAATCCGTACGCCTTTTTCGTACGATGCGGTGTTGCCGACGATTGAGAACACCTTGTAGGCGTCGCGCGAATTCACCCACAACCGGCCCTCCGGATCGAATGCGAGGCCGCATATCTGAAATCCGCGGAACTCCCCTGGCCCCTCTCCGGGCCTCCCCACTTGAAACAGGTATGCGCCGGTGGAATCAAAAGCACGGACCTCCTGCGCCCCGGTATCCCCTACGTAAATGCGCTCGTCGAAACCTCGCGTCAGCGCCTCCACCTTCGCGAAGAGGTACGGTTCCTCCCCTTCGGTGACGCCGATTGATAGCTCAACTTCGCCCCGCAACCGCAACGCCTGCCGGGACTCGAAGCGCATCGACGCCGTTGCACGAATCAATAGAGCACGCCCGGGAGACGGCCGCCGCCACCACCACCAGCGCCGTTGCACTCCGGAGAATTCAGCGTATTACACTCACAATAGGTCGCCATCCCAGAGCCAGAGCACTGACAATCGCAGACGTGGTTCGTCCAACCATCGTGAGGCTCACACCAACAGTTGGATCCGGCCGAGCTACCAAGCGGGGTTCCCGCATACGCTGCACACGGACCGTGGCGAGGTACGCATGATCCCGAGCACTGACCTACGGCATCGCAACTGCAGAACTGACTCGCAACGACGCGCCGGGGCGCCGGCGGCACGAGCCCGCCGAACGCCACAACGCCGAGGATCCGGGCGAACGTACGCCGACTGAGAGCAGAGGCTGCTGGCCGATGAACCGGATCCTGCGCGGTCTCGGCCCAGCGCGTCAGTTGCCGGTAGATGTGGGATAGCAAGGTCGACCTCCTACAGCTACGCGTTTTGGAAATATGGGGCGAACCACAGTTGCCCCGCGACTCCGGCAAGGAACGCAGCCACTACACGACCGATGAGTTCGGGAATCGGCCTCGACCACGCCAGCCATTCCATCTCCTGAAGGGAATGCCCCGGTCGCCGCGAGATGGACCGGCTGACAACCAGCAGCGGGGCCGCTCTGGCGAGCCCGAAAATGCCGAACAGGGCACCTGCCTGGAGCGG
Organism: Candidatus Palauibacter denitrificans; assembly: GCA_009841015.1. Lineage (GTDB taxonomy): Bacteria > Gemmatimonadota > Gemmatimonadetes > Palauibacterales > Palauibacteraceae > Palauibacter > Palauibacter denitrificans. The sequence continues at coordinate 5,579 of VXMQ01000079.1, forward strand.
ATTCCCCGTTGCGGTGACCAGCAAAGCCACGAAATACGTCGTTCCGGTCGTGACCCGCGTCACCACACCCACCCCCAGACACATACCGAACAGCAGGGAATACCATGGCCACCCAAGCCGCTGCCAGCCTCTTGGCACCATCCAGCGACTTGATGGAACATGGTACAACGGAAACAACACGGGCCGAACCAGGAGGAGGACGGCCGCAGCGCCGATGGCGGCGTGCCGTGCGGGCATGGGGAGGAACCCGCCGAGCCAGCCTAGGAAGGCGCCGAACAAGATAGCCGCGACCACCGAGCCCACGGTGAACATCACCGGACCAGCCAAGAAGGTCTTCCGCCACGAGTCCGAGCCGCCACCCCACGGGGACGCGATCGCATGGATCGAGTTGGTCCCTCACGGTGAGTACGTCGCCAGCCAACCCGCAACGCCGGCCATAATGGCCGTAGCGATGAGCAGCACTCCGTGATCCGCCAACGCTACCCCCGTCGTCGCGACAAGAATAGGCAGAACGAAGCACCGTACGGCCACGGCCGTCCCAGCATGGGGATGATCGTATAGTTCGACGAGGCGCGGGATATCCCCCTCCGGTTGGATCATCGGTCACGGAACTCGTAACGAACGATGTATGGAACGTCCAACTCATCGCGTTCATGGAACCAGGCGCCACCGAGGTCCGCCGCCGCCGCCAATCGAGCGCCTGGCGGTTCCTCGAAGCGTCCGATTGGAAATCCGGCTGTATCCAGCACCTCCCATTCAAAGGAGTCCTCGTCGATCCGACGCAGCAGCCACGTCGTCCCATTGGGCCCCGCCTCCACCGCCGCGACGGCGGGGAAGTACTCCAAGTCACTGAACGCCTCGCGCACCGCCAGGCGGAAGCGCCGCCGATTGGCCACGATCCCCCAGCGGTTCCCTGCGTGAACGCCGGTAGCCTGATCTACTCTTCTTGACAGCCAAGCACTTGATATGGGGATTGGTTCGTAGGGATAATCCCGACGGAAAACCGTATCCGCATCCGCATCGAACTTTGTCACCCGATATCGGTGCCGCACCCGCTCTGCCGCCGACTCTCGGTCCACGACGACAAACCCTGATCCATCTGGCCAGACCGCCACGAGACTCCGGTCGAAGACAGGCCGGGTCATGTATAGGCGTCGATCGGACTGCAATCCGTCAATGACTTCCGTCTCTGGCACGATACCACGAAGTATGGCCACGGAATCTCGCAAGAACCCCTTGGGATCGAGCCTCAACAGCCACTCCGGCGCCCGTGGCGCCGAGACGGCAACCGCTGCCGATGACATCACGCGAGCTAGAATCGAACTGTCACGCAACACCCCGGCGAGATGTAAGCCCGAGGCAGAAACGGATGGATGTCCTCGAAGCGAGAGGGTGGAGACGTGGTCGTAGTTCGCCGAAAAATACTCGATCCGGTTCAAGTGGTAGTCCCACACCCAGAACATGTCTCCGAGCAGCCCAATGCGTCCCAAACCCTCGAACTCGCCAGGACCGGCGCCCTGGCGGCCAACGAAACCGATGAACTCGCCTCTTGTCGAGAAGACGCGGACACGTCGCTCCATGGGCTGGCCAACCAGCACGCGGTCACCGGCGATGGTGACGTCTCCGACCCGAGTGAGCCCAGTCTCCCCATCCATGGCATCGCCGATGGTGACGGTGCGCTCCAAATCCCATTGCACTGCTTGGCCCACCGCGTAGAGCTGGCAAGCCGGCGCACATAGCATGGCAGCCAAGTAGTAGCTACGAAGTAGCGTCCGACTCCTGGTGTTGCTCAAACTCTGATGCCGGCGTCCGGGCGTCCGTAAGGCAACCCTAGACGGAGATACGACGGAGTTCGGATCGCGCGGCTTGAATTGCCGAGAGGGAGTAGTGGCGCCTCACGATCGCGCCGGAGCACGTACGCCGGATCAGGGATGGAGTATTCTCGATAGTCAACTCACCATCGAACGTGGCTCCGCCTGCCGAGATACCCCGAACCGTGGGGGGCTCTAACACGGCGTTCAAGCCGGACGCAACCGCGTACCGAGCAGCGCGCCCATCCAGACGGAGCGCAAGGCCGCAATCCCTCCCTCCATCTTCGGCTTGGCTGGTGAAACATTGATCATAGTTGGGTCTCATGCATTGCAGATACCCCGAACGCATGACAACACCGCAGTTCCACCACATCCCCTCCCTACCGCCGCCGTTCTCCAACTCGTCCTCCATCATAATGCAATCGGCACACCACGGTTGTGCCGTGGCCGAGTCCGATGCCACTAGGAAAAGGAAAGTTCCGAGTACAGCGGCAACAATATGTGCCTTGGCAACGCGCATTGGACACTCCTTAGAATGTGGTTGAGTTCGTTGTTCGCCAGCGCCAAGAATAGACGGATAGTTCACTGTCTTCGAAAGTCCGCAAGGCAACTATCATCGAGGCTTGTGACGCCGTGGCGACGAAACCGAATGGAGCAGAAACCAGTCGATGCGACAGCACATCGCCACCGGCATCGTAGATCACAAGGAGTCGCCTGTCGGTGGTCACGTCGGCGATCACCTGGATGACGCCGGAACCAGGATATGGAGCGCTCAGAGCCAGCCAGTTTGGAGGCGGTTCATGCCCCTCTCCGCCTGTCGGCTGGTGGTCCGGCTGCATCGACGCCACGACCTCTCCGTTCACCGCGATCCTCCAGATCGTATGGGGTGGATCGCGGAACTGGACCAGTGCATCGGCGTCCGCGGCCGCCAGGAAGAGGAAACGGCCACCGACGACCCTACTGGAGGTAGTAAGTGTTCGAGGCTCCGAGCCCGATCCGTCGTAGAGCAACACGGTCGGCGCATCGGCCGCCCAGGCGAGCAAACGGTCCCCATCTTCCGAGAGCGTGGCGCCGCCGACGGTGACGCCCGGCGGGATGCGGTGGGTTCTCTTTTCTTCCAATTCCAATACGGGTTCCTGCGGAAGGGGAAGCGACGCAGCGACGACGTCGGCGCCCAACGCCGGGAGCAGGGCTCCAGAGCCCAATACCATCGTCGAGGTACGGAATCGTCGTCGAACAGCGAACCAAGCTCGTATAGCTCGCATCACTCTCGCTTGTTGACCTGTCGCTTTCGGGAGAACCGATCAATTGCAATAAAGCTTCAGGGGCCCAGCCCGAGGAACAACCACCGAAAGAGTATCAATTTGGCGCGAATCGACTACCCATCGTCCAAATCGTATCATTGGGCGAATACAGACGGCGGACGATTCGCCAACACCGGCTGGACATGCCATCCGTTACTCGCCGTACGGGACCCAAATGTTCTTGATCTGGGAGGCGTGCCGGAGGAACTCGCGCCCTTCCCCATCAGGACCGAACCAATCCCGCCCACCGGCGACCTGCGTCCACGTGCGCTTCAGATTCGAGGCCGAGCGGCGCTCCACGTCGGCGGCCCCTTCGTCCGTCCCGAAGTACCACATCCCATCCACCGCGTCGTGGCCGGCGAGGGTGGGCCGCAGGTCGTCCTCGAGGCCCGTAAGGATGTTGATGACCCCCGGCGGCACATCCGAGGTCTCGAGCACCTGTTGGAAGTCGGTGGCGAGGAGCGGCCAACGCTCCGAAGCGACGGCGACGACGGAATTCCCGAGGGCAACGCCCGGGATCACGCTGGAGATGAAACCGAGCAGCGCGGGTTCCGGCGGGCAGATCACCGCCATCACTCCGAGCGGTTCGGGCATGGCGAGGGTCACGTTCCGGAAGGGGGTGCGATGCACGGCCCCGTCCCACTTGTCCGCCCACGCCGCCCAGGTGAAGAGGCGCCGGACGGACCCCTCCACTTCGCGCCGTGCCGCCCCCGGATCGCAGCCCGTGAGCGCGTGCAATCGGTCCTCGAATGCGCTCCGGCAGGCGTCGAGATTCTCGCCGATGTAGTACAGGATCTGCGCCCTCAGGTGAGCCGTCGTGCGCGCCCAATCGGTGGCGAGCGCCGCCTCCACCGCGTTGCGCGCGTCCTTTCGGTTTCCGCGGGCCACTTCCCCCGCGGCGCGTCCCCGACAATCCCGGACTTCAAGGCTGTAGCCGCCGTCGGGCCGGGCCTGTCGGCCACCGATGTAGAGCTTGGCCGTCCGGTCGATCGCGGGCAGCGACGCGGGGGCGTGGCCCTCCTCGTCGACGTCCTCCTCCTCGTCGCGTTCCACCGGCTCCGGGTCTTCTTCGGAGATCGACTGCGCAGGCTCCGGACGCTGGCGGACGTACTCCCGGAGCCCTTCCCGGCCGCCTTCGCGGCCGAATCCGCTCTCGCGGTAGCCGCCGAACCCGGACGCGGCATCGAACACGTTCGTGCAGTTGATCCACACCGTCCCGGCTTTGATCTGCGAGGCGATGTCGAGGGCGAGGTTCACGTTCTCCGTCCAGACGCTGGCGGCGAGGCCGTAGCGCGTATTGTTCGCGAGCGCGACCGCCTCCGCGGGCGTGCGGAACGTCATCTGGACCACGACGGGACCGAAGATCTCGACCTGGGCGATCCGCGCGGCCGGCGACACGTCAGTACAAAGCGTGGGCGGGTAGAACCAACCCTCCCGGGGGACGCTCCAGGAGGGCTGCCAGATCGCGGCGCCCTCCTCGCGGCCCTCCTCGACGAGCGACTCGATCTTCTTCAACTGGACCGGCGCGATGATGGCGCCGATGTCGACGCCCTTGTCGAGCGGAGCCCCCATGCGGAGCGTCTCCATGCGGGCGCGCAGGCGGTCGGCGAGCGCGTCGGCGATCCCTTCGTGGGCGAGAATCCGGGAGCCGGCGCAGCACACCTGGCCCTGGTTGAACCAGATCGCGTCAACGACGCCCTCGACCACGCTGTCGAGGTCCGCATCGTCGAAGACGAGGAAGGGGGACTTCCCGCCGAGCTCCAGCGAGATCTTCTTGCCGGTTCCCGCCGTCGCCTCGCGGATGAGGCGGCCCACCTCCGTCGAGCCCGTGAAGGCGATCTTGTCCACGCTCGGATGTTCGACGATCGCGGCGCCGGTGCGGCCATCGCCGGTCACGATGTTCACGACGCCCGGCGGCAGGCCGATCTCGCGGCAGAGTTCCGCGAACCGGAGCGCGGTCAGCGACGTGAACTCGGCGGGCTTGAGGACGACCGTGTTCCCGGTGGCGAGGGCCGGCGCAACCTTCCACGCGAGCATGAGCAGCGGGAAGTTCCAGGGGATGATCTGGCCCGCGACCCCCAGCGGTTCGCAGTCCGCGAGCTCGGCATCCATGAGCTGGGCCCAGCCCGCGTGGTGATAGAAGTGCCGCGTGACGAGCGGAATGTCGATGTCGCGCGATTCGCGGATGGGCTTGCCGTTGTCGAGCGTCTCCAGCGTCGCGAAGAGCCGGGAGTGCTTCTGCAGGTGGCGGGCGATCGCGTACAGGTAGCGCGCCCGTCCGTGTCCCCCGAGGTCGCGCCAGGCGGCCTGGGCCGCCCGCGCCGCGGCCACCGCGCGGTCCACATCGCCGGGGCAGCCCTGCGCGATCTCGCCCAGTTGCGCTTCGTTGCTCGGATCGAGGGTCGCGAAGAACTCGCCGTCCGCCGGATCGCACCAGGCGCCGCCGATGAAGTGCCCGAAGCGGGGTCCCCGTTCCGCGATCCACCCCCGCGCCTCGTCCGCGACCTCCGGGGCGGGACCGTATTCCATCGTCTCGAACAGTTCCGCGATCTTCGGCATCTCCCTCAACCCCCTCTCAACCCGACCTCACCACCGGCCTTATCCGAGCGGATGCCGGTGGTATGCGGAGTACCGCCCCGTCACGTGGTGCTCCAACTGGCGTTCGATGTCCGCGAGCAGCGAACTCGCGCCGAAGCGGAACAGCGACCGTTCGAGCCATGCCCCGCCCAGTTCTTCCTTCACGAGAATGAGCCACTCCAGCGCCTGCTTCGCCTTCCCCACTCCGCCGGCCGGCTTGAGGCCGACGCGGAAGCCGGAAAGTTTCCGGTAGGCGCGGATCGCGCGCGCCATCACGAGTCCGACGGGGAGCGTGGCGTTGACCTTCTCCTTGCCCGTCGAGGTCTTGATGAAGTCGGCTCCGGCCATCATGCAGGTCCAGCTCGCGCGGGCGACGTTGCGGAGGCTCCCGAGTTCACCGGTAGCCATGATCGTCTTCAGGTGGGCATCGCCGCAGGCCTCGCGGAAGGCGCGGACCTCGTCGTACAGCGCCTCCCAGTCGCCGGCGAGCACGTGGCGGCGGGTGATGACGATGTCGATCTCGCGCGCGCCGGCCTCGACCGCTTCGTGGATTTCTTCGACCCGCTGCGCGAACGGCGTGAGCCCGGCGGGGAAGCCGGCGGCGACCGCGCACACCGGGATGTCGTCGCCGGCGAGCGCTTCCACGACGGCCGGCACCATCGTCGGGTACACGCAGACGGAGGCCACGCGCAGGCCGAGATCCTCCGCCCCGAGCGCGCGGAGGAGGCCGGGACGCACGGGCCGGCGGGCCTTGGCGGCGAGGCGGGCGACCCGCCCCGGGGTGTCGTCGCCGGCGAGCGTCGTGAGGTCGATCATCGTCACGGCGCGGAGGAGCCAGGCGGTCTGCCACTCCTGCTTGACGCTGCGGCGCTTCCCCAGCGTGGCGGCCCGGCGCTCGATCGCGCTGCGGTTCGCCGCCTGCCCCCGGATCAGATCGAGGTCGAGCGGCGTTCCGGCATTGCGCCCCCGCATGGGAACGACGTCGGCCTCCGCTCCGGCGAAGACCCGACGCGACGACGAAGCCGCCTCTTCGGGCGTGCCGCCGCGTTTCGCCGCTCTCGTCATGATTCGTTCACCCGTTCCGATGATCGCTGGAAGACGTGCATCGGTAGAATATCGTTCGGACGCCGGACTCAGGCGAATGTACCTTCCACCTTGAGGGCGGTACGGTCCAGGACGAGGCGGCGGCGGATTTCTTGACGCTCGCCCGCCTCCGGGCCGAAGCTGTTGCCCGGACACCCCGTGAGTGTCCGGCGTATTCTTGAGCAGACGACCTTGCACGAGCCGCTACCTGGCGGTTGACCATCTGGAGAATCCCATGACCACGAACGAAACCTGGTGGCCGAATCAACTGAGCCTGAAGGCCCTTCGGCAGAACTCGCCCGCGTCGGACCCGATGGGCGGGGACTTCGACTACGCGGAGGCCTTCGCGAACGTCGACGTCGAAGAGCTGAAGCGGGACATCGAGGAGGTGATGACGACCTCGCAGGAGTGGTGGCCGGCGGACTACGGCCACTACGGGCCGCTCTTCATCCGCATGACGTGGCACGCCGCGGGCACCTACCGCATCACCGACGGCCGCGGCGGCGGCGGCTCCGGCTACCAGCGCTTCGCGCCGCTGAACAGCTGGCCGGACAACGGCAACCTGGACAAGGCGCGGCGGCTGCTGTGGCCGGTCAAGCAGAAGTACGGCCGCAACCTGTCGTGGGCGGACCTCATCATCTTCGCGGGCAACTGCGCCCTGGAGTCGATGGGGTTCCGGACGTTCGGGTTCGCCTTCGGCCGCCCGGACGTGTGGGAGGCCGACGAGACGGACTGGGGATCCGAGACCGAGTGGCTCGCGGACGAACGCCACGACGATGACGGGGAGCTGCAGGAAGGACTCGGCGCCGACCACATGGGTCTCATCTACGTGAACCCGGAGGGTCCGGGCGGCAAGCCGGATCCCGCGGCCGCCGCGAGGTTCATCCGCACGACCTTCGCCCGCATGGCGATGAACGACGAGGAGACGGTCGCGCTCATCGCCGGCGGCCACACGTTCGGCAAGGCGCACGGCGCGGGCCCCGAGTCCCACGTCGGCACCGAACCGGAGGGCGCCGGCCTCGAGGAACAGGGCTTCGGCTGGCACAGCAGCTACGGCAGCGGCAAGGCCGGCGACACGATCACGAGCGGCCTGGAAGGCGCCTGGACCACCGAGCCCACGCGGTGGGACAACAACTTCATGGAGAACCTGCACGACCACGAGTGGGAGCTGACGAAGAGCCCCGCCGGCAAGTCGCAGTACACGCCGGTCAACGCATCCGAGGTGGCGACCGTGCCGGATGCGCACGATCCCTCGAAGAAGCACGCCCCCATGATGCTCACGACGGACCTCTCGCTGCGCGTCGATCCGGCCTACGCGCCGATCGCAAAACGTTTCCTCGAGAATCCGGCCGACCTCGCGGACGCCTTCGCCAGGGCGTGGTTCAAGCTGCTCCACCGCGACATGGGGCCGCGCAGCCGGTATCTCGGACCGCTGGTCCCCGCGGAGCCGCAGTTGTGGCAGGACCCGGTGCCCGACATCGACCACGAGTTGATCGATGAGCGGGACATCGCGGACCTCAAGGCCAGAGTTCTCGCTTCGGGCCTGTCGGTCTCCCGGCTGGTCGCGACCGCCTGGGCTTCCGCGGCGTCGTTTCGTGGCACCGACAAGCGCGGCGGCGCGAACGGCGCGCGCATCCGCCTCGCGCCGCAGAAGGACTGGGAATCCTATATCGCGCCGTCCAGCTAGGTTCGGGGAAATCCAGTAGTGTGAGTGAAGTTGTTGTTGTGCGGTTATTTATGTTATACTGCCGTGTCAGAACGTTCACCGTGTTCCAGTACGGAAAGGGTGATCGGCGGGGTGACCACGAAAGGGTGACCACATGGGCAAACACGGCAGGAAACTCACCGCCGCCTTCGTGCGGAGCGTCCGGGAACCGGGCCTGTACTGGGACGAGCACGGCCTCGTGCTGCGGGTCAAGCCGTCCGGCTACAAGCAGTGGATCCAGAGGCTGTTCATCCACGGCAAGCGCCGGGAGCTGGGGCTCGGTCCCCTCCGCCTCGTGACGCTGGCCGAGGCGCGGGACGCGGCGCTGGCCAACCGCAAGGTGGCCCGGGCGGGCGGCGACCCGAGGACGAAGCGGCGCAGTTCCGTGCCGACGTTCGAGCAGGCGGCCGCCAAGGTGTTCGCGATGCACCGCGCGAACTGGACCGACCGGCACGCGGGCCAATGGATGGCGACGCTTCGGACCTACGCATATCCCGGTATCGGTGGCAAGCGGGTGGACAGGATCAGGTCGGCGGACGTGATGGGCGTGCTCATGCCGATCTGGAACGACAAGTACCAGACGGCCAAGCGGGTGCGGCAGCGGATCTCGACGGTGATGCGGTGGGCGATCGCCCAGGGCTACCGGGTGGACAACCCGGCGGGCGACGCCATCGGGGCGGCGCTGCCCAAGCCGCCCCGCATCCAGAAGCACTACAAGGCGCTCCCCTACGATCAGGTCGCGGGCGCGCTCGCGACCGTGCGGGGGTCCGACGCGAGGCTTTCGGTGAAGCTGGGCATCGAGTTCCTCGTCCTGACGGCGAGCCGGTCGGGCGAGGTGCGGGGAGCGCGGTGGGAGGAGATCGACACCCGAGGCGGGGAGTGGACGATTCCGGCGGAGCGGATGAAGAGCCGCCGGGAGCACCGGGTGCCGCTGTCGGGGCGCGCGGTCGAGGTTCTGGCCGAGGCCAAGGCGCACGCCCGCCGCTCGGAGTGGGTGTTTCCGTCCGCGAGGGGACTCACGCTGACAAGCATGGACTTCAGCGGCCTGCTGAAGACGCTTCGGATCGGGGCCGTGCCGCACGGGTTCCGGTCGAGCTTCCGGGACTGGGCGGCGGAGCGCACGGACGCGCCCCACGCGGTCATGGAGGCCGCGCTCGCGCACGCGGTCCGGGACAAGGCGGAGGCGGCGTATGCCCGCTCGGACCTCTTCGAGCGCCGCCGCGTCCTCATGGAGCAGTGGGCCGAGTATCTGGCGGGCCGCGGCGCGGACAACGGAGCCTGATGCGGCCCTTGGGTCCCATCCACCCCCCACGACGGGCTCAGAGCCCGTTTCCGGCGATACGAGGGGCATTTCGGGGAATTTGCGGGCCGCAGGAGCGCCCCTGACGCACGATCGCCGGTCCCCGAGGGGTAAGGGTAGGCCGAAAGGCGGGCGGGCGCGGCCACGAACCCCAGCCCCATGGGGTCCGGGAGTTCCACGGAAAGCATGAGTTGGGCTTGCGGAATGTCGGCGGAGAGGTGTCTGCACCCGTTTAGGGAACCCGGACTACGACCTCGCGCAGCTTAACGTACTCGAAGTCCTCCCGCGGTCGGTAGCCGTTCACCACGACATCGATCTCGTAGCCGGGCGAGATGCCGACGGTGTGTCTGAAGCAGGACACAAATGGCGCCTGTTCCCGAGGCAGGATTTCGTCATGCCATACACAGACCTCGCCGCCCACCCACATGGGGTACGAGGCATGGCCGGACATGTCCCTGCCGTCCGGTCCCTCCATGATGCCCGAGAAGTGTCCGAATCGAACGTTGATTGGTGCGGTGGGCTCGCGGCCGAGAATCCCGTTGATCCGTTCGACCGGGATCTCGGGAAACGAATCGCGTGCGAGCACCCACAGGGAGTCGACGAGGGGATACTCATGGGAAGTCAGGAGCGGGAACCTCTCTACCCACGGCACGGACTCCGGTGTACGGCAGGAAACGACGGCAATGACCGCCATGACCATTCCCAGCCGGATCAGCCAGGGGCGGCGAGTCTCGACTACGGTCATGTTCAAATCACTCCCAGGAGCCATTGCGGATAGGTTGCGAAACCCTGTCTCCCGACTGGTACGACGCGCGCTTGCAGCGGGTTTCCTTTCGGATGAGGGGCTATGGTCGCCCCCGAATGCCCGGTGGAGGCTTGTTTCTGGCGATGCCCGGGCTGGTGTTTCGGCGGCTCCGCCGATGGCTGGCTCACGCTCCTTAACGTGCCGGAGCCAGCCGACTCCGTGTTGAACACGGAGGCTGGCGAGGGGGTGCTGCGACCCCCTTCAGATCCCCTGCGTTTTCCGCGCCGATGATCGGCGTGGCGGAGGACGGGGCCGGGCTCCAGAAGCGCGTCGCTAACGAGCGCCCGTGTCCGTTCGGTGCGCTTGCCGAGGGCCGTCGGTGCGCCCTTACCGTGCGCGTGGAAGCGGGACAGCCAGTCCCGCGTGAGGCCCTCGGTGCCTCGCCGCGCGGTCTCCTTTTCTGATGTCAAAGAGGCCATGGGCATAGAGCGCACCCAGTAGCGCGTTGACTGAATCCGTCAGCCGGATGTCGAATTCCGCACCTCCGGCGAGGCCGACATCAAGTTTCCGGTAATCGAGCAACGCTTCATCGCAGCCGAGGGGGTCACCCCTATCGAAGTCCTCAAGGTCGAACCTGCACCCCATTTGCAGCCCAAGAGCCGGTCCTGCGAGCAGGTGGACCGACCCCCCCTCACGGTCATCCCACAGCATGGTTCTTGCCAGAGCCATGAACTCGATATGTTCGGTGTGGACATGCCTCTCCCGCCCGGCGCTACTCCCTGTCAATCGGCACGTAAAATGTCCCGGTTATCGGCATGGAAAATGTCCCGGTTC